>CAZKOY010000082.1:0-25292 GCA_964554495.1 uncultured Myxococcales bacterium | reverse complement strand
CGCTGTCGGCATCAAAGCGGATCTCGACGCCGATGCCGACGATGCTGCCCTGCATATCGGCCTGTAGCTCGCGCAGCTCCTCTGGCGACATCAGCTTGTTCCACGCAGAAAGCTGCGGTTCCAGAAGCTGCAACATGCCGGCGGTGGCAGCGCGGTACAGCTCTTCTTCTGTGAGGCCCGCGCGATAATATTTGCTGCGCAGCGTGTCTTTGACGGCGCGGAAAGCCTGCTCACCACCGAGGAATGGCACGCTGGACAGCGTCGCCAAATCGGTCGGCGACGCGGGCCCCGCGCTGCCTGTCGATGCGAGAGAAGAAGCGCTCGGTGCATTGCTCGCGGGCTCGCTGGCCTGCTGCGCGCTTGGCGGTGGGGCGCCGGCTTTTTGGGCTTTTGCCGGCAGACGCTGGCAGCCACTGCCGAAAAACAGCGCGCAGGATCCCAGCAAGGCCGACAGCCAGCCAAGCGCGCTCGGCCGAGCTGGTTTGGCTCGCTGAATCCGTCGCTGCGGCGTCTGTGATCGAGGCGTTGAGCGGTGCATATCGTCCCCCTGGTTTAGTAGTAGGTGATGCTGATGGCTTGCATGCGGGCGCTGTCGAACTCGCAGCCGAGCGGTGTGCCGTCGGGCACGAGGCGCACAGGCGTCGGCTCGGACGGCGCTGTGAACGTGGGCTCAGGCTGCGAGCGCTGCGTTTGACGCGACAACTGCAAAAGGATCAGGCTGCTAACCGCTGTGATCGCGATAGCACCGACGGCGGCGCGATACCGCGGCAGTGGCTGCGAGAGCCACGTCAAAAGCGACTGCGCGATGCCGTGCATGCGAGATGCGCGTGGCTCGGGCAGCTTGGCTGGCTCAGGTGGCAGCAACCAGGCCTGGACATCCCGTCGCAGTCGAGCGTGGCAGCGCGCTGACGGCTGCTCGGCCATGGCCTCGGCGCTGTCGATATCCAGCTTGAGGTCGAAGTACGCCTGTGCGCAGGCTCCGCAGCTTCGCAGGTGTTCGCGCAGCGCCTCTCGCGTGTCCTGGGTGCAGCTTGCAAAGTGAAACGACACCAGCTCGTCTTGAACGTCCGCGCACTGCATGCGCAGCTACTCCTTCTTGGTTGTGTCGTCGCTGAGCTGCGCTTGCAGCCGCGACGTCATCTGGTTCATTCGTGACTTCACTGTGCCGAGCGGAAGCCCCAGCCGCGCGGCCATCTCTTCGTACGAAAGACCTGCCGTGCGCAGGCGATAGACCTCGGAAAGCGCCGCTGGCAGAGCATCGACAGCGCGGCCTAGCTGCGCGGCCGTCTCGTTTTGGCTAAGGGCTTCGTCTGCGACGGCATGGGCCGACGCAGACAGCGATTCGGACGAAGCATGAGCCGCGCTGCGTCGGCGCTGGGTGCGCAGATGATTCAGCGCCGCGTTGCGTGCGATGCGGTACAGCCACGTCGCAAAGCTCGCCCGATCCAGCGTGACCTGTCGGCTGCGCAGCACGCTCAGGAACGCTTCATGGAACAGATCTTCCGCATCGTGGTGGTTGTGAACCATGCGCACTAGAAAGCCGAAAAGCCGCAGCTCGTACCGACGATACAGAGCATCAAAGGCGCGCAGATCGCCGGCCCAGATGCGCTGGTACAGCACCTCGTCCGCTACGTCGAAAGAAGGCTCATCTGCAGGGGGCGGCACGGCAGGTCTTGTGTGTACCAACACCGCGGCCGGGGATTTGTTCAGAAATTATGCAGCCCACGCATGGGCACCATCCGCAGCGACGAAACGCGGCGGAGCTACGCGACGAGCATGCCGCGCCGATGGGCCGCAATCCCCCACAGAACGCGAGGCCGCGAGGCGGCGAGGCGAGTTTGCGGTGGAATGGGGTCGAAAATTTTGATGTAATTCAAATTACTATGAAATTTCTTGCAAATAGCGCTGGCGGAGTGGCTCTGCTCCTTTGCATGAGTGCCGCGCTGGCTCCGGCTGCGCAGGCGCAGGTGCCCGCTTCGGCCCGCGGGCACTTTCAGCGGGGCAGCGAGCACTATCGCAAAGGTCAGTTCGACCAAGCCGTGCGTGAGTTTTCGGCTGCGTACGAGACGTATCCGTCGGCGCGCCTGATCTATGACGTCGCGCAGGCCGAGCGCAAACAGGGCTTGCTGACGGACGCGGCCCGCCACTATGAGCAGTTTCTGAAGCAAGAAAAGGCCATCACGCCTCTGACGCGCGGCGTGGTTCAAAGCTATCTGCAGCGACTGCGGGCCACTGCCGCGGGTCGCAAGCCTCCGCTTCCACCGCGCAACATGCCTGATCTGTTTGATCCTGCACTCGGTGCGCCGCTTGGTCCGGGTGCTGGCTCGCCGTCGGTACAGCCTGCTTCTGCGCCATCCAGTCCGCCTGTCGCGCCACCTGCGATGCCGGCTGTGGCCGCGAGCCCAAGCGGGCAGCCTCCGTCTTCTACGGCGCCCGCTCGCGTCGAGCAGAAGCCCGCCGTCGCAGTGGCTGCCCCCCCGTCGGTAGCTCCGGTAGCTCCGTCTGCTCCGCCTCCTCCGGCGCCCGCGGCGGCAGCGGCTGGGCCGACTCCGAGCTATGGCATTGTCAGGCTGCAACAAGGTACCCCTGTAGCGACGGCGGTGGCGCCCAGCAAGCCGATCAGCGGGCGCTGGCTGCCGGTGCCGGTCAATCCGTCATTCACTCTGCGTGATGTCGCGGTTCAAGGGGATGCTCTGTTTGCGGTGGGCGACGGGGGCATCTTTTTTGTCGCGCTGCAGGATGGGATCTTTCGAGCGGTGCGCAGCGGCGTGAACAACTGGCTGTCAGGCGTGTGGGGCGTCGCTAACGAGCTCTTTATGACGGGCGACAGCGGCACCATTCTGCGCCGCTTCGGCGGCCGCATGAAGCCAGTGGCCAGCGGCACGACGAAGACGCTATTTGCCATCGGTGGCACGGCCAACGACTGGTTCGCCGTCGGTGAGGCGGGTGTGGCAGTGCGCTGGAATGGCAGCGGTTTTGCTCCGGTGCCTACGGGAACGCGGCAGCCCCTTTTTGCTGTACAGGCTCTCGACGGCGAAGTCTTTGCAAGCGGTGGTGGCGGTCTGATCCTGCGCTGGAACGGCGCCGCCTTTGTGCCGATGGAGAGCGGCACGTCAAGCTGGCTGCATGCGCTGTGGGGGACTTCGCGCAGTGACGTCTTTGCGGTCGGCGCGCGTGGAACGATCCTTCACTTCGACGGGCGCGCATGGACCCAGCAGGCCAGCGGCACGAACGAGACGCTCTTGGCCATCTGGGGAACGGCATCGGATCGCGTAGTGGCCGTCGGATCGCGCGGCACGATCCTGCACTATCACGGCGGCAGCTGGCGACCTGCCAAGAGCGGTACGCAGGCCAGCCTGTTTGGTGTCGTGGGTCGCGATGCGGACACGATCTATGCCATTGGCGACGCGGGCACGGTGCTGCGCCTGCAGCCCGAATAGGATCCTGCGCAGCCCACGCGTTGTCTCGTCTTATGGCGTGCATCCGCTGTGCTTGAGGCGTGTTTCGTGCTTGCGTGTCTGTCGCTGACGACGTAGCTATAGGCCACGAAACGGTGCGGACGGCTACTTTGTGAATGATCCACCGGCTGCTTTGCTGCGGCGAGTGGGCTACGAACTAGCTGGCCAGCCCTCTTATAAGGACGCCTCATGGAGCCGCTGGAACGAGAAGAAGACATCACCGCCAGGCAGTGCTTGGCGGCGCGTACGCTGTTGGGCTGGTCGCAAGCTCGACTCTCTGAGCTAGCCGGGGTGCCGCTGCGCAGCGTGCGGGCGTTTGAAGACTTGGTTGCGCAGCCTCTTGAGAAAGAAGTCGTCGCGCTTCGATTGGCCCTTGAAGCAGGTGGCATCGTATTCAGCGCGGGTCCGCAAGGCAGCGAAGGGGTGCGCCTGCGACGCTCAGATGAGCCGGCTCGGCCACCCCATGTCACCTTGCACTGAGCGCGTTTACCCTGGGCAATGGATGCTGGAATCGGTCGCGCATCGCCAGCCAGCTATGGGTCTCCGCCTTCCTTGTCATCCCTTGGTTATCCCTCGATCATCGCGCACCTCTCGTCTGAGACATTTGTCGATGAAGCCGCTGGCTGATTTCGTCTGTTGCCAACCCCGCGAACACAGAGCCCTTTTCCGCCCAGCGACATAGAACTGGCAATTTTCTGCCGTCATCTTCTTGGCGCTGCTGCCGGCGGCGTTTGGGCTGAGCATGCTGCTGCGCAAAGTGAGCCGGCGGTCGCGTCGGGCTCGGCGCCGCCAAGCTGAAAACTTCACAGCGCTGGAACAGATCGCGAGCGGCATCAAGGTGATCAAAGCCATGGGCTCGGCCGCGGCAGAGCGGGCGCGCTATGAGCGGACCAACAGCGCTCTTTACGCCGCCAAGATGAAGATCGCGCTCGCCCGTGCCGAGAGTGATGCGCTGGTTGGAGGCCTGTCGTTTGCGCTGATCGGCGTTGTGGTGCTGGGCAGCGCAGCAGCGATTGCACATGCGCGGATGGATAGCTCTAGCGTGCTCACGTTCATCACTGCGCTGATTCGTCTGACGACGCTGATGAAGACCGGCACCAAGGCCTATGGCGAGATCCAGGAAAACTTGCCAGCGGCCGCGCGCTTGTTCGCCGTGCTGAATCAAGAGAGCCGCATCACCGATCGCGCCGGAGCCCCGCCGTGTCCGCGACCCCAACAGGCGATCCAACTTCACAACGTGCGCTTCGGCTATGGCGTCGGTGCGGAAGTCCTGCGTGGGGTCAACTTGACGCTGCCGGTGGGCAAGATCGTGGCTCTGGTGGGCGAGTCGGGATCGGGAAAGTCCACGCTCATCGATCTGATCTTGCGCTTTCGTGATGTCACGGGCGGCTGTATCAGCATCGACGGTGTCGACATCCGCAGTGTGCAGCAGGCCAGCTTGGTGCAGCACTGTGCCTTGGTCTCGCAGGACCTGTTTCTGTTCAACGACACAATCGAAAACAACATCCGCTATGGCCGGCCGGATGCGACGCGCTCCGAAGTGGAGGAGGCTGCCCGGCGCGCACACATCCACGACACCATCTTGAAGCTGCCCGGCGGGCAGGGATATCAGACAGTGGTGGGGGATCGCGGTGATCGCCTGTCAGGTGGCCAGCGGCAGCGCATCGCGATTGCCCGTGCCCTATTGCGCAATGCTCCGGTGCTGCTGCTCGATGAGCCGACGAGTGCGCTAGATGCCGAGAGCGAGCATCATGTACAAGCTGCCCTGCGCGAGCTTATGCGCGGGCGTACCTGCTTGGTGATTGCGCATCGCCTGAGCACGGTGCAGCACGCCGACTGCATCTGCGTCCTGAGCCGCGAGACGGGAAACGTCGTCGAGATCGGCACCCATCAAGAGCTGCTGTCACGCGGCGGTGAGTACGCGCGCTTGGTCCAGATGCAGCAGCTTGGCTGATGTGTGCAGCGAGCCGCTGCATGTGTGCCGCCGACGTCCTTCACCCGTGCGACCACTATTTGCTTGACGCTGCCGCAGCCGACCGCGCAATATCTCAGTCTCTGAGTGGTTGAAGGCTGCGATTCTCGTCGTTGAGTTCGCTTGATTCAGGTACTTGTTTTTCCTGCCGATGGCATAGCGAACACGCCCCAGAATGACTGCCGGAAGTACGAAACGCGACCGCCTAGATGACCGATTCCTGACCGACTTCTGACCGATAGAGAGCCGAGATACGTGCGGCTCCAAGCTGTGGCAAAACGACGCAGACGCGATGCTTGTTCAACTGTCCTTTTCGGAGCTGACTTTGGCTCCGCCCCCTTGCTGCCCTGGGTTCGCGACGATCATGGCGACCCGCATCGGCAGCGCATGCCTGACGAAGCTCTGCCGACCGAACTCGCTCTTTGGCAGAGTGGCCACGCACCGGCACCGCCGTTCGACTGCCGGTCCCTGCAACTGAGGAACGTACGATGACCATGAAGCTGTATGTTGGCAACCTGCCCTATTCAACCACCAGCCCCGATCTGGAACGCCTCTTCACTCCCTATGGCGCGGTGACTAGCGCTCAGGTGATCGAGGATCGCCTAACTGGCAAGAGCAAGGGCTTTGGCTTTGTCGAGATGACCGCATCGGAAGATGGCCAGAAGGCGATTGCGGCGCTCAATGGCAAGCAGTTCGAGGGCCGTACGCTGACGGTCAATGAGGCACGTCCTCGCGAAGATCGCGGTGGTGGCGGTGGTGGTGGCCGTGGCTTTGGCGGCGGTGATCGTGACTTCGGCGGTGGCGGCGGCCGTGGCGGCCGTGGTGGCCGTGGTGGTGGCGGCGGCGGACGCGGTGGCTTCGGCGGCGGTGGCCGCGGCGGCGATCGCTACTAGTACCTCGTCCCGCTCTACACAGCGAAAAAGAGCGCTGCTGGATCGAACTCTCGGTCCACAGCCGCTCTTTTTTTTTGCCTACCTGGCGACTCTACTTCCCGCGCCCTTCCACGATAAAGCAGACACTGGTGCTGGCGCTGCCGCCGATGTTGAGTGTTGCGACACGGCGCGCGTGTGCAACTTGCATCTCGCCCGCTTGCCCGCGCACTTGCCGCACGGCGTCGAGCAGCATGCGCACGCCGGTTGCGCCGACGGGATGGCCACCACCGAGCAGGCCGCCGCTGGGGTTCACGGGCGTCCGTCCGCCAAAGAACACGCGCCCGTCTTCGATGGCCTGCATCGGCCAGCCCGGTGGTCCAAAGCCGAAGTGATCGAGGATCATGTACTCCATCACCGTGAAGCAGTCGTGACACTCGATTGCGTCGAGCTCTTCGACGCCACGCAAGCCAGCGCGAGCAAACGCATCCGTGATCGTGCCTCGCACGTGCGGGAACATGTATGGCTCGTTGGCGCTGTCTTGCAGCTTGCTGGTCAGGCGCATGCGCGCCGTGCGATGACCAAAGCCGCTGATGCGGGGCAGTGCATCCAGCGGAACGCCGCGCTTGCGCGCAAACGGAGCGGCAAAGGGCGCAGTCGCCAAGACCAGCGCCACCGCTCCGTCGGTCACGGGACAGCAGTCATAGCGTCGCAGCCGTCCGTGGATCACTGGGTTTAGCTGATCGTCGAACGAGAAATGGCGGTCATCTAGCTTCCAGGCGCGGCCTTGGGCGCGCGGGTTCTTGCGTGCGCAAGCAAAGTTGTTGCGGGCGATGGCGCGCAGGTGCAGCGGATCCAAGCCGTAGCGTCGCGCGTACTCATCCCCGACGTCGGACAGGAGCTTGGGCCAGTGATACGTGATCCCTGTCGTCTCTTCGGGAACCAAGGCCGCGCAGCCCAGCAGCGCCTGCGCTTCGACGGCGTTCTTGTTGCGCATGATCTCTAGACCAAGCACCAAGGCGACGTCATAGCGGCCGCTTTGCAGATCCGCCATCGCCGCCAAGGTCGCCACACTGCCCGAGGCACAGGCTGCTTCATGTCGGCTGGTCGGCAGGCCAGAAAAGCGCGGCTCGGCTTCTAGCAGTAAAGCGCCCAAGTGTCCTTGCTGGCAGGCTAGCTCTCCGACGAAGTTGGCGACGTGCGCGACTTGGATATCGCTGGGTTCTAGCTGCGCATCGGTCAGCGCACCTTGCGAGGCTTCCTGCAGAAGATCCGTAAGCCCCTTGCCTTCGCGCGTAATGTGGCGGCCGAAGTCCGATTGATACCCCCCCAAGACATAGACCGGAGGCAGCGACTGCAGACTTTGCATGATGACGCTCACTCTAAGCCAAGGACCTCCATGATACGATGAAAGAATGCAGAACTCTGATATTGCGACCCTTAGTTCTCCACGTGATCCTCTTCACTCTTCCTCTCGTCCGCAGGCTTGGTCTTCGCGCATTTGTGGCTGGGCTTGTGGGCTTGCGCTCTCGCTGGGTCTAGTCGGATCGAGCGGCTGCGGCACGCTGGGTACGACGGAAATGAACGTCAACTTGGCCGAGCAGACCATCAACTACGACTTGATGAACAGCTTCCCGCTGACGATTCCGCCGATCCAGTGCCCCAATGACGCGCCCTGCATCGATCTAGTGCGCAACACGCTGCGCATCATTGATGGCCGCGTTACACCGAAGTGCGACTTGACCAAGATGCAGTGCGTTGCCGATGTCTTCGTCGGCGTAGTCGTCGTCATCGACTTCTCGCAAGACATGGCGTTTACCTCCGGCCTCGCGCAGAGCTCTGCCGATGCCGTGCGCGATATGACGCTTAACTACGCGTTCACCAACAACACCAACTTTCAGATCGACAAGCTCGATATCTATGTCGGGCCGGATCGTCTCACGAACTCACGCGATCCGCGTGCGGTGTATCTCGACTGGATTGGCCCCATCCCCAAGGGCGGGGTCTATACACAAGAGCAGAAGCCGCTGGTCATTGTCGATCAGACGCCGCAGCATGCCGTCATGGTTGAAGCCATTCGCAACCCCGCGGTGCCGCTCAACTTCCTGGTGCAGTCGTATGTGCATTTGAAAGCCGGGGATCAGCTTCCCGCGGGGGGCTTTTCGCTCAAGCTGACGCCGCAGGTGCGTTTTCTGAAGCGCTAGGTGCCGCCCATGCCTTCTCTGCTTGATGTCGCTGAGCGGTTCTTTGCCGACGAGAACTGGGAATGCAGCCGCCTGGATGCCCGCGGCATCTTGCGCATGGGCTTTACCGGCGACCAAGGCAACTGGATGTGCTTCGTGCAGGCTCGCGAGGCGCAGCGTCAGATCGCGTTCTATTCCGTCTGTCCACTGCGTGTGCCCGTCGCCAAGCGGCCGTTGGTGGCAGAGTTTCTGACGCGCGCCAACTATGGCTTGGTGATCGGCAACTTCGAGCAGGACTGGGACGATGGCGAGGTGCGCTATAAGACCAGCCTAGATGTCGAAGACTGCGAGCTAAGCGCGACGCTGTTTGCGCACATCGTCTTTGCCAACGTCACCGCGATGGATCGTTATCTGCCCGGCCTCATCGCGGTCATCGCGGGAAGTCAGACCCCCAGCGAAGCCGTGGCCGCCGTCGAAGCATCGCGCGAGCCAGACCTAAGCAAGTCGTAGCGATGCCCAACATTGCCTGCGCGCTTGCGTTCGCAATCCGTTCCATCCTTGCTGGCTAGGCTCGACGATTCCCTGGCTGTGTCGCGGGCCTAGCCTGTGCATCACTTGCTTCCTCACGAGGGTCTTCGGGCAGGTAAAGCGTCACGCAGCAGCCGCGCTCAGGCTGGTTGCTCGCGCCTTTTTCGTGCGCGGCGGTGACCGAGATATGACCGCCGTGCGCCTCGGCAACGCGGCGAGCCAGAGTCAAGCCCAAGCCAAAGCCCTGCTTGTCACCACGATGCGCGCCACCGGGGCTGGGCGTATGCGCTTTGTCGGCGCGATAAAACGGCTCTAGCACTCGTTCGCGCTCGCTTTCGGGGATGCCTTCGCCTTCATCCATGACAGCGATCTCAACGAACCCAGCCGCACGATGGGCGGATACGACGATAGGCGGGGCACCATACTTGCCCGCGTTTTCGATCAGGTTAAGAACCGCGCGCTTGAGCAAGTTTGCATCGGCAAACAGCGTCAGATCAGCATCGTGTTCGGCCAGCTTCAGACGCACGTCTTTGCCGGCGGTGTGTGGATGACTGCGGGCGCGCTCGATCACCTGGGCCAGCAAGGGACGCAGTGCCGTCGATGAAGGATGCGTCGGCAGTCCGGTCGCCTGCAAGCGCGAGGTGATCAGCACGTCTTCGATCAAGCGATCCAGCTCGCCCAGATCCGCTTCGATCTCGCCGATGCGCGCTTCCGAATCGGCGTCACGCGGCAAGAGCTCCAGCGCCAATCGCACACGAGCTAGAGGCGATCGCAGCTCATGCGAGACATTTGCTAAGAGCTCGCGCTGTCCCAAAAGCAAGCGCTCGATCTGGTCTGCCATGTCGTTCCACGCTTGCATGAGCTGAAGCAGCTCGTCGCGGTGATGGTGATGCAGCGGGGATGAGCCCCACCGTGGGGCGTGACGGCAGGATGGGCCACCGGGAGGCATGGTCGGCAGCAGGCGGTCCTGCCGCGGGCCTTTTCCGAAGCGGCGCGGCGTATGCCAGGGCGGCGGTGCATGCGCGCACTCTGTCGGCAGCGGAATGCGATAGCTCAGCTCTCCTTGGCCCAGGCGACGCGAGGCTTCGGTCAAAAGGTCGATGGGTCGCGTGATGCGGCGGGCCAGCGGGCGACTGGCCACGGCAACCAGCAGCAACACCAGCGCCACGCCAAGAAACGGTCGCCACAGCCAAGTGACGCCGCCTGTCGACAAGCGTCGGGGCGGTGACATTTGCAAGATGGCGATCAGTTTCCCCGTCGCTGGCTCACGAATCGGGGCGGCAGCCGCGGCGGCGCGTCGCTGATAGATATCCTGGCCCCGCTGCAGCGCGAGCAGCTCGTCATCGGCTGGTGCTGGCAAGGGGCGTCCTGCGCTGGCCAGCGGGACTCCCTGCAGATCACAGACCGAAAGATCGATCTCGAAGTTGTGGTGAAGTTGCGCGATGACATGTCGCAGGCGTGCGCGCTCGGCGTCGCCACTTTTGGTCAGAAGCGGTCGATCGCCCAGCTCGCTAGCCAGGTATCGCGCTAGGCGCTGCGTTACTTCGCGCAGGACCAGACCGCGCTGACCCAAGGAAAATACCAGGCTGGTCGCCAATCCGACGACGAGCAGCACAGCCAACATGTGCAGATAGATTCGCGAGTGCAGGCGTGTCATGAGCTGCCCCCATCGCGCGACAAGACATAGCCGACGCCGCGCACAGTCTTGATGTAGCGCGGCTCGCGGGGGTTCGGCTCGATCTTGCCGCGTAGCTTCGAGACATGAACATCGATGGATCGATCGAAGGACTCGTACTCTTCGCCTTTCAGATCATCGAGAAGCTGCTCGCGCGAGAGCACGCGCCCCGCGGCCTTGGCCAGAGTCACCAGCAGCTGATATTCGTAGCTGGTCAGCGCGATGGGCTTGCCATCCAGAGATGCGCTGCGCGCGTCATAGTCGATCTCAAGTGCGCCACTTTTGAAGCGCGGACGGCTGCTCTGCGGCGCGGCTCCCCGTCGCAAAACAGCGCGGATGCGGGCCAAAAGCTCACGCGGGTTGAACGGCTTTGGCAGGTAGTCATCTGCGCCGAGTTCGAGCCCGACAATGCGATCGACGTCATCGCCCTTGGCCGTCAGCATCAGCACGGCGGTCTGGGCTAGCTCGGGCGCGGCGCGAATGCGGCGACACACTTCCAGGCCATCAAGCCCCGGCAACATCAGATCCAGAAGCACGACATCAAAGGCGCTGCGTCGCAGGGCAGACAGACCCCGCTCGCCGTCTTCGACGTGCTGCACGTCGATCTCTTGCTTGCCTAGATATTCCTTGAGCAAAGCAGCCAAGCGGACGTCGTCGTCGATCAGCAGAGCGGTGATGCGGACTGCGGGCATGGGGACAAGATATCGCAGGCAGAAATGGGCGGGTGGTGCAGCGGCCGACTATTCGCTGTGCGAGCGCTTGAACTGGCGGATGTGATCAGTCACGACGCGGCGCTGCTGCGGTGACAGCGTGTCGTGAACCTCGACCAGAGCCTGCGTCACGACATCGGCCAGAGCCTTGCGCTCGACTTCGTGTGCGCCGCGCAGCGCGCTGATCTGGTTGGCATCGACCTGATCGGCTTCGAACAACGTCAGCGCTTGTTCCAGTGAGCCACCTGTCTTCTTCCGGTGATCTTCAAAGGCGGCGAACACGCGATCGCGGGCAGCATGGATGCGCTGGCGCTGCCCGTCGTTGACCTTGGCATCGTCGAGAACCTCATCGATGTGAGCGCTGACGATGCGCTTCATGATGGTGGCCTTGCGACCGTGGCCGAAGCCGGCGTGCGCGCTCTTGTACGCGACGCCTCCGACCAGAAGGGCCATGGCCAGGGCGATGAAGCTGATCTTGATACGGCGGCGTGTCATGGGGCGACTCCTTTTTTCGTCTGTGGGCTTCGGCTCTCGCAGTGGCGAGCGCCACATTCACAAGCATGATCGGCGCCTGTAAACGTTGCCTGTGCCGCACGTAAATTTTTGTAAAGACACACCGCGGCAGCGGTCCGAAGAAAGTCAAAGACAGGCCGAGCAATCGTCAGCAGCGTCGCTGGACAATGTCAGCCTAGCCATCCTGCGGGGGACGAGACTTGCTTTTGATGCGCGACACCAAGCGCTGGTTGGTGAGGATCGACCACTGCAGACGCACAGCAAGCTCCACGGCTTCCACAAGCTTTTGAATGCTGTCGCCCTTGGTGATGTATGCGAAGGGGCGGAAGTCATTGATGATGCGATAGGGATCCTTGCTGTCCTGGTACGCGGAATAAAAGATGACCGGCAGGTTGGGGTGGCTTGCGCGGATCTTTTCACAGACGGAAAAGCCATCCATTCCCGCCATGCGCACATCCAGGATGACGGCGCAGATTTCGTCGCTCAGTACGGCGAGCGCATCCGGCCCGTTTTGGCACAAGTGCAAGTTGTACCGCTTGCCAAACAGCCCCTCGATGCCGCGCAGGATGTCGCGATTGTCGTCGACGGCAATGATCGTGGGTAGCTCTGCGCTGCTCTTGGCGGCGCTGGGCTTGCTGGGCTTGTTGCCGGGGGCTCCGAGGAGCTCATCGAGTTCGGTGAAGGCCATATGCGCCTTATTACACTAGGGCGAAGCGCGCAGAATGGCACGCCCGGTGCCCACTGCGATGGCTGCGCCGGCATAGGCTGCGACGCCAAACAGCGTCTGGGTCGAAAGGCCGCTATCGAGCCGCGAGAATGTGGACCCATCACTGCTGCGCAGCATGGTTCCCCCCGTGCCAACGGCCCAGATCGCGCCGCCTCCCAAGTTGGCTACGGCACGAAGCACGGGATACATCGACAAGTCGACCTGACGATCGTACGAACCCGATGTGAACTTAAGAAGCGTGCCGCGGGTCATGGCGTTGTCATAGCCGACGAAGGTCACGTCGCTGGGCGAGGCAGCCGAGACGCTATACAGCGTGGCATTGGGCAAGGGACGAACGACGGTGGCGTTGCCTGCGCCGTTGTATTTGAGCACGCAGGCGATGGTTGCCGTCATGTTCATGGGATCGGGAATGGCGGTGCCGCCGGCCCAGACATCGCTGGGGCTGGTGGCCGTCACTGCCAGCAGGTTCGATGAAACGGACGTGCCGATCGAAACGAACGCGCTGCCATTCCAGCGCAAGAGCGTGCCGGAATTACCGACGGCATAGACGACTCCGGGACCGGCGCCGCCAATGGCGTTTAGGCGCTGCGAAACGGGCAGGTTCTCGGGATTGAAGGCGCTGCCGTTCCAGCGCAGCACGATTGGCAGGCCGGCGCTGTTGTTGTAGCCGGTGACCCAGACCTCGGTCGCGCTGGCCGCGAAGACGCCCGTGTAGTCGACGCTTGCGGGCTGGCCGGTGACGATGGGCAGCCAGCCTTGCCCAGTGTTGCGAACGACCGAGTTGCTATTGCCCACCACCCACAGATCTTTGGGACTGGTGCCCGAGATGGCCGCGAAGGCGCTGACGCCGGGATCAGCGGGGCGACCGTACGCGGTCCAGGATGCGCCGTCATAGTGCAAGAGCGTGCCGCGCGAGCCGACAGCCCAGACATCGCTCTCGGTAACGGCATAGACGCCGTTTAGATAGCTGGTGCTGGGCACGGGATGGCGAATCAGCGTGTCTCCGTCGAAGTGCAGCACCGAGCCATCGATGCCGACCAGCCAGGCGTCCCGCGATGCGCGAAAGTGGACGCCGTGAAGTGCGCTGGCGCTGGGATAGGCGGGCAGGGCGCGGTACGTCTGCCCATCAAAGAGTCCGATGGCCCCTGAGTCGCCTGAGAACAAGACGCTGGTCGCGGACAGTCCGCTGATGCCATAAAGCGGTCCTCCCATCGTGGGAGTGCTGACAAACATGCTGCCGTTCCAGCGCATGGCTTGGTTCAGCACAGAGGTGATAAACGCGGTGCCATCGGGGGCGACGTACAGGCCAATCAAGTTGCCGGCAGGGCCGCCAGCCTGTGTGGCCCACTGCGTGCCATTGAAGCGGTACAGCGTCGCCGCGTTGCCGATGGCCCAGACATCGCTGGCGCTGCTGCCTCGCACCGCCGTCAGGTTGGTGGTGCTGCCGCCGGGGGTGGGGACTTGGGTCCATGAGGTGCCGTCGAAGTGCAGGATGGTGCCCTGATCGCCGACGGCCCAGATGTCGTTGGCAGAAGCGCCCCAGACCGACTGCAGATTGCGCGTCACGCCCGAGGGCTGCAGGCTCCATGTCGTGCCGTCGAAGTGCAGGATCTGACCACCGTCACCGACGGCCCACAGCTTGTCGGTGGCGAAGCCCCAGACCGCGTTCATGGTCACGTCCAAGGGCAGAGGACTTTCCCAGCAGACCTTGCCAGCGGTGCAGATCTGCTGCGCAAAGCGGGCTTGTGCCGCCAGCGGTCGCGTCACGACCAAGTCGCAGAGGCCACTGCCAGCGCAGGCGCCACTCCAGCCGGCAAAGTACGACTTGGCACCTGGGCTGACGCTGAGCGTGATGCGGCTGCCTGCGGGCGCATCCAAGCGGCACTGCATGCCGCAGGAAAGTCCGGTCGGGTTCGACGTGATGATGCCGTCTCCGCTGGTCGAGACCTCGACGCTGCACAAGGGTGGTGTGTGCGCTTGCAGCGCGACGGTGACGATCTGCCTGCCGCTCGCTACGCTGACCTCGCCGCGCCCGCTGGCTTGGGCGCAGCCGTCGGCCGCGATGGCTCGCACATCGATGACAAAGGTGCCGCTGCTGCCGCTGGGCAGGGGATACTGCGCCTGCCGCACATCGCTCGGCAGGTTTTCGGCGGCGCGCACAGGCTGGCCAGCGAGCGTCGCGCTGTAGCGCAGGGCCACGGTCTTTTCCGGCACTCCGCTCACCTCAACAACAACGGTGGGGGGAACGCTGCCGCAGCTTGCCAGATACGCCAGCAGCAGACCGAAAAGCAGATGGACGGCTCGGACAGTTGTCCAGCACGCGGTTGGCTGCGAGCGTGGTTCTGATCGAGCCAGCGAACGCGAGACAAGCGGCGAGTTCATAGTGCGCTGCATGATGCCCCCCTGATCGTGCGCGGTCCGGTTGTTGCGCCCCGGCGAGTCTGCTGGCAGCCTCGCTTTTCCGCTTGCTGAGGCGCCGCCGTTCGTCGGACAGACACGTGCGACCATCTTAGCGTGGTTGCGTCGAGTGCAGCGAGAGGAATTGTGGCGCGCTCGCGGCTTGCTGTGCCCGCAGTCTGGGTACTGCGCCCTCGATGCGTCGGTTGGCGACGCGACGACTATGGGGCGTCTTCTTCGCGCTCGTCGTATGTGCGTGCCAACAGATGAAAACGACTGCCAGCGATGCGCAGCTCGTTGAGCGGGCAGAGGGTCTTTTTGCTGCACAGCTCGGATAGCTCAGACAGGCGCTCGCGATCGTGTGCGTACACGTTCCAGTCGCCTTCCTTGGGCTCGACGATGTCGAACAGCCAGTCAACCCGATGGCCTTGTCCTTGCGCTGCACAGGCGCTGCGCCCGGCGTCGCTGCGCTCGCTGCCGCACACGCCATGGGCAGCGTCCGAGGGCGCGTGGCTGTCGGTGAATTCGATCACCGCCTGCCGCATGTATTCGAGATCAGTCTCAGACAGCACGCCTTGCGTGACGTCGCCTTCGGGGTGCGTGTGGTAGGTGCCGATGAAGAACTCGCCTTCGCCCAGCGGGCCCAGATCAGCGGCCGCAAAGGTCAGCGTGGCATCGCCAAAGCGAAATGGCGGCACGACAATTCGCGAGACATCGACGTCGACGATGTGCTGGTCTCCGACGCGCGGCACCGGGATGCGACGCCCCAGAACGAACGCTGCGACCTCGGCAACGCCGCGCGGGCCGAAGCCGGGCTGTGCCGCTGAGATCTCTTTCAGACGTCGAAGCTGACAGACCGAGCGAGCACCGAAGCGCACCCGCGACAAGCGGCCCTGAAGCTGCACCGCGAAGCTGCGTGCGGGCGCCTGGCAGGTTCGGCCTGCGCGTGGGAAGTCGGGATGCGGCACGTCGGTGAGCAGCGCGTTCAGCAGCGCGGCATTGGCCATCGCGTCATTTCCATCGAGGCGCGGAATATCCGGGGCGACTTCACCGCGCAGGCGAGCGCGTTCCAAGGAATGCACGGCGGTTCGCGGTCGTTCCGTGCGCAGGAAGTACCCCGCGCAAAGCGCCACGATGCCAAGCCCATATGCAAGAAGCGCCCAGAGCCGCATGCCCCCCGTCCAGGCCAGCGCGCGGGCCGCGAGCGGGCGCTGGATTGCCTAAATATGACCGATGTTTTTGTAATTCAGAATCCAAAAAATCTAGAAAATCATCGCTCTACGCAGCGAACTGGGCACAATGATCTCATCTTCAAATGGAGAAGCCATGTCGCGAACGCTAGCCGCTCTCTCGCTGACCACCTTGCTTGGGGCCGTGTCACTGCCCTGCGGCCAGGCCCACGCCGAGGAGGGTATGTGGACCCTGACCGACCTGCCGCGCGGCAGCCTGCGCCAGCGCTACGGCTTTGAGCCCAGCGACGACTGGCTGCTGCACGTGCAGCGAGCGGCGGTGCGCCTGGGCAACGGCTGCTCGGGCAGCTTTGTCTCGCCGCAGGGCCTGGTCATGACAAATCATCACTGTGCCGTGTCCTGTATTACGGAACATTCGTCGGCCGGTCAGGACCTGATGAAGAACGGCTTCTATGCCCAGAGCCGCGAGCAAGAGAAGCGCTGCACCGGGCTGGAAGTAAACCAGCTTGTCGAGGTCGACGACGTCACGCAGTACGTCCATGGCGCGACGCAGGGCCTAAGCGGCGAGCAGTTTGGCAAGGCGCAGCGCGCCGAGATGAGCCGCATCGAAAAGCTGTGCGGCGAAGCGACCGGCCTGCGCTGCGACGTCGTCAGCCTGTACCACGGCGGCAAGTACCACTTGTACAAGTACCGTCGCTATTCCGACGTACGACTGGTCTTTGCGCCCGAGTCGGGGGCGGCGTCCTTCGGCGGCGATCCTGACAACTTTAACTATCCCCGCTATGCGCTCGACGTGACGTATCTGCGTGCGTACGGCCCGAACAACCAGCCGATCTCGCCCGAGCGCTTCCTGGCGTACAACCCTCAGGGGGCACGCAGCGAGGGAGACCTGGTCATGGCGGTCGGGCATCCCGGCTCGACGCAGCGCCTGTTGACCGTGGCGCAGCTTGAGTTTCTGCGCGATGTCGTGCTGCCCGAAAAGCTTCTTTACATGGCGGAACAGCGCGGCCGCCTGATCGAGTTCGGCAAGCGCGGTATCGAACAGAAGCGGCAGGCTGCCGAGCCGCTGCAGTATCTAGAGAACAGCTACAAGGCCAACTATGGTCAGCTGCAGACGCTGCTCGATCGCAACTTCATGAACGCCAAGGCCACGGCCGAGCAGGCGATGCGGGCGCGTGTGGCGCGCGATCCGTCGCTGCAAGCGCAGTACGGCGCGGCCTGGGATGGCCTGAGCAAAGCGCAGGAACAAGCGCGCCGCCTGTACAAGTTGTTCGTGTTTTTAGAGGCCGGGCGGGCGTTCGATTCGACGCTGTTCCGCTATGCGCGGACGCTGGTGCGCGCCGCCGATGAGCGTCTGAAAGAAAATGGCGATCGCCTGCGCGAGTATCGCGAGTCGGCCCTGCCGTCGCTGAGCATGCGGCTCTTGAGCAAGCGTCCGATCTATTCGCAGGTCGAAGAGCTGAGCTTGAGCTATTCGCTGACCAAGCTGCGCGAAGCGCTGGGCCCGGATCATCCGGTGGTGCGCCAGGTGTTGGGCGTCGAGTCGCCGGAAGAGCTCGCCCGCCGCGTCGTGCAGGGCAGCAAGCTTGCGGACAGCACCCTGCGCAAGCAGATGTATGAAGGCGGTCTGCGCCTGGTGTCGACGTCGTCCGATCCGATGATCCAGTTGGCGCGGGCCATCGACGGCGAAGCGCGGCAGATCCGCAAGCAGTGGGAAGACGAAGTCGATGCGCTGGAAGACAAAAACGGCGAGCTGGTGGCACGGGCGATGTTCGCAGTGCTGGGAACCAGCATCTATCCCGACGCGACGTTTACGCTGCGTCTGACATACGGCACGGTGAAGGGCTACAACGATGGCTCGCGTGTCATCGCTCCGTTCACCTATTTCGGTGGCGCATTCGAGCGTCACACGGGTCGCGATCCCTTCGTGCTGCCGCAGACCTGGCTGGGGAAAAAAGCGGCGCTCAAGCTCGACACGCCGTACGACTTTGTCAGCACGCTCGACATCATCGGCGGCAACTCAGGCAGCCCGGTGATCAGCCGCGATGCGCACATCGTCGGGCTGGCATTCGACGGCAACTTGCAGTCACTGGGGGGCGCATACCACTTCGATGAAGCGGTGAATCGCTGCGTTTCGCTGCATGCAGCAGGCCTGATCGAAGCGCTGCGCGTGGTCTATCGCACCGAGCGCATCCTCAAAGAGATCATCGTCCTTGGACCCGACGGTCGACCGATGACGATGAGCGTCCCGCCAGCGCCCACTGCGCCGGCCGCGGCTCCTGCTACAAACCCTGGGGCTGCGGTCGCTAAGCCAGCCGCCCCAGGCGCTCCGGCGGCTGCTCCGGCGGGCCCGCGCTAGTCCGCTGCCCTCGCGCCGCCTTCGTGCGGGCTTTCCGCTTTTTTCCGGCCGTCCAGCCTCCAGCGAAATCAGGTGCCACAGAACGTTCGATACGCGCCGAAGCTCGACGGCGGAGGCTCGGCGTATTCAGCGTGCATCGGCTGGTCGGCATAAGGGGCAGAAAGCACCTGAGCCAAGCGCTCAAACGCGTTGAGATCGCCGTTTCGCACCGCTTGTTCGAGCGCGTGCTCGACGCGGTGATTGCGCGGAACAAAGGCCGGATTGACAGCACGCATGGCCTGCGCTCGCTCGGCCGGTGAGCCTGCTTCGTGCGCACAGCGCGCCTGCCAGCGCTGCAGCCACTCGCTAAAGCGCGCGGGGTCATTGAACTGCGAGCACAGATCCTCAGCATCCGCCCCACCTGCGATGGCTGCGAGCTGACGGAAGGTGCGGGTGAAGTCCGCCGCGCTGCGCTGCATTTGGTCGAGCAGATCCTGCACCAACGCATCGTCGCCGGGCTGCTCGCTTGTCAGCCCCAGCTTCTTGCGCATCCCGGAAAGCCAGCGCGCTGCAAACCGCGTTTCAAACTGGCCTAGGTGTTCGGTGGCGAGGGCGATGGCGCGGCTGCGATCGGGATCGAAAAGCGGCAGCAGCGTCTCGGCCAAGCGCGCAAGATTCCACAGCGCAATCGGCGCCTGGTTGGCATAGGCATAGCGCCCGCCTTCATCGATCGAGCTGAACACCGTGCCCGGATCGTAGGCATCCATGAAGGCACACGGGCCAAAGTCGATCGTCTCGCCCGAGATCGCCATGTTGTCGGTGTTCATGACGCCATGGATGAAGCCAACCAAAAGCCAGCGCACGATTAGATCGATCTGCCGAACCATGACCGCATCGAGCAGCGCGACATACGGCTGCGCAGCAGAAACAAGCTCGGGATCATGGCGCAAGAGCACATAGTCAGCGAGGCGCTTGACGTCGGCGGGCTCGGCGTGGCGCGCGAAGAACTGAAACGTTCCGACGCGAATGTGGCTCTGCGCAACGCGGGTGAACACCGCTCCCGGTAAGACAGACTCGCGATAGACCGGCTCGCCCGTCGCGACGGCGGCTAGAGCGCGCGTCGTGGGAATGCCCAGGGCGTGCATCGCTTCGCTGATCAGGTACTCGCGCAGGACGGGACCCAGCGCGGCTCGCCCGTCGCCGCGGCGTGAAAACGGCGTCTGCCCCGCGCCTTTTAGCTGGATGTCACGACGCTGCCCGGCACGATCGCGGACCTCACCGAGTAGGATGGCGCGCCCGTCGCCAAGCTGCGGCACGAAGTGACCAAACTGATGCCCGGCATAGGCCAGCGCGATCGGCTCGGCATCGCTGGGCAGCGCGCAGCCAGAAAAGATCGCGGCACCGTGCGTGGCTTGCAGTGCGCGTGCATCCAGACCCAGCTCGTCGCACAGCGCATGGTTAAGCTTGAGCAGCGTGGGCGATCGCACGCGGCTGGGCGCGACCTTGGCATAGAAGCCGGGCAGCGCCCGAGCATAGCTGTGTTCAAAACCAAACGAGATGCTCATTGTGACCTAGATCCCTGATGCTGCTGTGCGCTCTGCGGCGTCATAAGGGCCTGGCAGATCGCAGCAGTGGATGGGGCGTGGTGGCCTGACCTGCAAGCGCCGCAGCTAGCTGCGCCAGGCTTTCCAGGTTGTGAACGGGGCGGAATTCGTCGACGTGCGGCAGCATCGCAACGATGCCCTGAGCGCGCGGGGCAAAGCCGGCAAAGCCAAGAAGTGGATTCAGCCACACCAAGCGCCGGCAGGATCGCTGCAAGCGCGCTGTCTCGGCGGCCAGATCCACGGTGTTTTCGGGATCGGGCTCGCGTTCAAGGCCGTCGGTGATCAGCAGCACGATGGCTCCCTGCGATAACACGCGACGCGACCAGGCTTGGTTGAATTCGCGCAGGCATGCCCCCAGCCGCGTGCCGCCGCCCCAGTCCTTCACGTTCTGGCCGCAACGAGCAAGCGAGCGCTCGATGTCGCGACCGCGCAGCCAGCGGGTGGCATTGGAAAGCCGCGTACCCAACAGAAAGCACTGCACGCGGCGACGCGCCTGCATCAGCGTGTGGACAAAGCGCAGCAGCATTTCGGTGTACCGGTTCATCGATCCACTGATATCGCAGAGCACGACCAGCGGCGGTGGCTGCGTGACCGGGCCAGAAAAGCACAGCGGCAGCGACTGGCCGAACGTGCGCAGACTCTGCCGCAGAGTCTGTCGCAGATCCACGCGCGCCCCCATTCCGCGCTGCCGCACGGGGCGCAGGCGTCGCGTCGGCAGTGCATCCAGGGCAAAGCGCAGCCGCGAAAGCAGCAGGCGTGCTTCGGCAAGCTCGGCCGCAGACATGTCGGCGAAGTCCCTTTGGCGCAAGATCTCTAGGCTCGATGCGGTCTCGCTGGCGTCGAGCTCAATTTGATCTTCGGGGGATGCGGTCGGGCGCTTTTTCGGCGGCAGGCGCGAAGGCGGGCTGGGCATGGCTTCGGCGACGCGGCGCGCGATCGGATCGGTGCGGTCCTGCGGAAACGGGCTCTGTGGCAGCAGCATGGACAGCGCGGCGCGCAGGTCATCATGGCCTCGGAAAAACAACTGAAATGCCTGATCGAACAGGGCCAGATCTTCTTGCCGGCGCACAAACAGCGATCGCAGGCAGGCCCGTACGTCCTGCCGCAGCGACAGATCGATGAGCGGCAGCGCCTGCAGCGCAGCGACGATACTGGCTGGCCCAATGACCAGGCCCGCGGCCCGCAGCGTTCGCGCGAACAGCACGATGTTTTCGGCCAAGCAGCCGGTGTCCGAGGCGAGAGCGGGTGGGGCCGGCGAAAACGGCGCGTGGTCGGCGACCATGACTTTCACAATACAGGACCTCGACCAGCCGGTCTGCACGCGGCGTAGCGCGTGGGGTTGATCTTCGCTGCGCACGATTCGCTGCGAGAGAACTACTCTGTGAGTACGGTGTCGGGGTTGCAGTCCTTGGGTCCAAACATAGATGCGCTGCTTTCGGCAGGAGATCTGCGCGGCGCTGCGGTGGCGCTGGCCGCCCAAGGCGAGCTGACGCGAGCGCGCGAGCTGTTCGAGCGAATCGGTGACTGGTCAGGTGCCCGCGAGATTGCAAGCGCCCAAGGTGATCGGCTGAGCGAGCTGCGGATCGCGCTGCGTGCCGACGATCCGCAACGCACCCGCGAGCTAGTGGCGGGGCTGCGCACGGCCGAGCCCGCCCTGCGAGCGCAAGCGGCCGAGCTGTGCGAGCGAGAGCGAGCCTGGTCGCAGGCTGCGACGCTGCGCCTTTCGCTGCACGACATCGATGCGGCTCTGCGCTTGTTTCAGCGCGCCGGAGATCACTTGGCCATCGCTCGACTCAACGAGCAGCAAGGAGAGCTGCGGGCCGCCGTGCAGTCGTATCGCGCCTTCTTGGCTGAGCGAGCCGCTGTCGAGCCAGTGGCAGGGCAGGGCAGCGACGATCACCTGGCCGCTCTGGGCGGCTGTGCGCGGCTGCTTTTGCGTTCCGGGCAGGCCGACGCGGCGATTCCTCTTTTGCAAGCCGCCAGGCGATTGCTTCTTTCGGGCGATCGGGATGCGTGGCGGGATGCGTCGCGAAATGCGCTGAGCGATGTCGAGTCCGATCTGATGGAGTGCTTCTTCGCCATCGATGAGCCAGAGCTTGCCGAGCGCGTCTTCGCCCAGCACATGCGCTGGCAGATCGATGCACAGCCTGCCGGATCAGCGATCGAGTACTTGCGTCGTCGGGCGCAGGCATCCGGGGCAGCGCTGGCCGCGTCGAGAGAACGCCGCCCGTTGCTGGGCCGCTATCGTCTGGGGCGCTTGCTGGGCGCGGGCAGCGTCGGGCGCGTCTACGAAGCAGAGGATCTGTGCAGCGGTCGTCGTGTGGCGCTCAAGCTCTTGGTCTTGGCGGGATCGAGCTCGGCGCGGGCCAGCGCGCTGTACGATCGCTTCTGTCGCGAGGCCAAAATGCTGTCGGCGCTGCGCCACCCCAAGCTGGTGCAGATCGAGGCCTTTTTCCCCGCGGCCGGCGTGCTGGCCCTTGAATACATGGCGGGCGGCGCGGTCCATGACGCGGCGCTGCCGCTTTCGCTTGGGCGCGTGCGCCGTCTGCTGCTCGACGTCCTCGACGCACTTTCTGGAATGCACGCGGCCTCGGTTCTGCATCGCGACATCAAGCCGCACAACCTGTTCTTCGATGCCTTAGGTGGCGTGAAGCTGGGGGACTTTGGCATCGCTTCGCTGAAAGACCTGGGTGTCACGCAGACCGAAGGGCTCGTCGGCACGCTGGCCTACATGGCACCCGAGCAGATTCGTGGCGGCGTGCTGACGACGGCCACCGATGTCTATGGCTTGGGGGTCACGGCGTATCAGCTGGCGACGGGACGTCTGCCGTTTGCGGGGCCCGATTTTCTGACGCAGCATCTGCACTGCCCGCCGCCCGATGCGCGAAGCGTGCTGCCCGATCTACCGCGGCCGTGGGCGCTTCTGCTCTTGCGCATGCTGCACAAAGATCCGCACGAGCGCTGTCAGCGACTCGACGCGCTGCGCAGCGAAGTGGCCAAGCTGCCCGTGCCCGAGGGGCTGACGCGGTCGGATTCGGAGCCGATTCCAGCAGCCCCGCCCGAGCGACCGACACTCGATGTCACTGCTGCGCTGGCTGCGCCGACTCACGCAGAGCGCGCCGAGCCCGGCGTGCGCATCGCAGGCACGGCCCACAGCGAGGTGTTTGTCTGCAGCGACGCACTGGCTGGGCGAACCGTGCTGCGCGAGCGCTTTGCGTCCGCCCTTTTGCACAGCGATTCGGGGGCGCCTCAGCTCACGTGGCTGCGGCAGATGGCGGCGCTCTCGGGGCCTGGGCTGCAGCGCATCTATTCCATTCAGCCGGCGGTCGTAGCGCCGCATGGCGAGCGCTCTGCCGCGTCGCCGAGCGAGCCAGCGTTCACCGATGTCGAGTTTCAGTACGTCGATCCGGCGGCGTCGGTGTCCCTGGGCGAGCTATTGCCCCACGAGCGGGCGCAGCTTGGTCGCGTCCTTGCGCGTCTGCGCCATGCTGGATTGACGCACGGCAGCGTGGAACGCGCGCTCGCCCGAACCGCTGGCCATATCACGCTGCTCTTGCACGCCTGCGGGCCCCTGTCCTGGCCTGGCCCCGTCGAGGACCCCGACCTGCAAGAGCCATCTATGATCACTAAAAATCTACATAAAAAGTGATATCTATCACGCGATATTGTTTTTATAAATCAATCTAAATTCAGATTGATTATGTTATAAATGATCGGACTTTTGTGTTTAGCGCACGGGGCGAATGCGCAGCTTGGGCGTACGCGGGGGCGGTGCCTTGACCAGCTTGCCGGTCTTGTTTTCGAGGATGTCGAAGGTCTTGCAGAGCGAAAGCAGCTCGCGGCGGGCTTCTGCCGTCTCGCTACGCGGCTCGGGCAGCTTGGCTAGGGCTTGGTTGGCGATGCTCAGACGGTCTTTGCGACAGGCCAACTGACCGAGAGCGCTCCACAGCTGGGGGTGCGGGTGTTGCGCAAGGGCGCGGCGCAGCGCTTTGATCGCTTCGTTGGTGTCGCCGGCTCGCAGCAGCGCTTCGCTTTGCTGGATGGCTTCGCTGACCTTCGGCGGAAGGGGCGACGCAGCAGGCAGCGGCACAGGGGGCGCAGCGACGGGCGGTACAGGCGCAGGGGGAACGGGCGTCGGGCTCGCTGGCACCTGCACGCGCGGCGGATCGGCTTTGACCGGCTCGCGCTTGACGCTCGATCGGCCCAGAAAAAACGGTCCCAAAAGACCACCGACAATCAGGCCCAGCAGCGCCACGGCCGAGACGATGCGGCGCTTCTTGCCGCGCCGGATCAAGAGCGACCACAGCTCTTCGCCGATCTCGCGCTGACGGGTGAACGAGCGCCGCCCTGCCTCGCGCAGCCGTCCCAGCACGCGCTCTCCCAAGCTGGGCGAGCTGTTTGACGACTGCGAGCTGGGCGATTCCGTGGCGGGCACCGCGTGGGCCGGGCGATCGGCGCCTGCGACCTGCGTGTCAGCGCGCACCGATACCGGCGGCTCCTCGGGGCGCGGCACCACGGCTGCTTCCAGCGTGGCCGCCGTTGCTGCCGCCATGTCCGATGGCGAAGGCGCCGGGACGTTGCGCGGCGTAGCCTTGCGCAGATCCAGCTCGAACGACCCTTGATCGGCGATCGATCCCGATAGATCGCGCAGCACGCGCACGACCGCGCTCATGGCGGGCCGGCGCTCTGGCGTCTTGTCGAGCATGGAATCCACCAGCGTCTGCAGCGACTGGCTGCTGCCGGGCACCAGGCTTCCAAGTGGCGGTGCTGGTTCGTACATATGCAGCACGATGTACTCGCCGGGATCCTTGGCCAGAAACGGCAGCCGCCCGGCCAGAAGCTCGAACAAGATCGTCCCCAGCGCATAGACATCCGAGCGATCGGTGGTGTTGCGACTGCTGCGGCACTGTTCGGGCGACATGTACATCGGCGTGCCCATCAGCATGTTGCTGCCGGTGCGCACGCTATCCATAGCCGCCTGCAGCTTAGCCAGCCCAAAGTCCAGCACCTTGACGCGCTCGCCCCCCGGCGCTTCGGGCTCAGGAATGATCAAGATGTTTTCCGGCTTCAGGTCGCGGTGAACGACGCCATTTTGGTGGGCGGCGGCGAGGGCGGCGGCGATCTGGCG
>CAZKOY010000081.1:0-25528 GCA_964554495.1 uncultured Myxococcales bacterium | reverse complement strand
GGGCCGGGAAGCTCTGCCAGGTGCAGGCGGTCTCGAAGGTGTCGGCGAGAAAGCCGCTGCACAAAAGGGCGCTCTGACGATACGGCGCGGCTAGAAAGGCCTGCCGCCAGGCTTCGCTGCTGCTCGGGCTTGCGGCGTCGCTTTCGCTGCCTCGGCTCGGCTCGCCTTCGCGGTGCTGCGGACCCTGCGGGCAGCTTCCGCCGTGCGACAGGGCCAGGGAAAGGGCGCTTTCGAGCCGCTCGCGCACTGGGCGGTCGGCGGACTCGAAGCCCAGAAGCAGCGTGGGCTGGGTGCCGGCGCCGGCCAGCATGGCTTCGCCGCTGTCGAGCAGCCGACAGTTGCTGGGGAACAGCCCCGACTGCGCCACCGCCTGCGTGGCGGCCACGGCGCTGGGCATATCGGGAAAGGCGACGCTGGCGCTCGATCGCAGGTGCGGTCGCTTCTGCACGCGCAGCCAGGCCTCGGTGAACACGCCGAGGGTGCCTTCGCAGCCCAGAAACAGCCGCTCGGGCAGCGGCCCGGCGCCAGAAGCCGGCAGCCGCCGCGTCTGCACGATGCCATCCGGCCCACGCGGCGTGACCAGGCGCACCGCCTGCACCAGATCGTCGATGTGCGTGTACACGGTGGCGAAGTGGCCGCCAGCATGCGTGGCCAGCCAGCCGCCCAGCGTCGAAAACTCGAAGCTCTGGGGATAGTGACGCAGCGTCAGGCCAAAGCTGGCAAGCTGCGCTTCGATCTGCGGACCGCTGGCCCCGGCCTGAATGCGCGCCGAGCGCGACACGGGGTCGACTTCGAGCACGCGATTCAGGTGACGCAGATCCAGCGAAGCGATGCCCCGGCTGCCCTGCGGCAGTGGACACTCGACGCCACCGACGACGCTGGTGCCGCCGCCAAACGGCACCACGGCGATGCCGGACGCGGCACAGGCGGAAAGAGCGGCGATGACGTCGGCTTCATCGCGCGGCAGGATGACGAAGTCGGGCGGGCTGGAAAAATCCAGGGCAAAGGCGCGTAGCTGATCGAGGAAGCTCTTGCCATAAGTGTGCAAGGCTCGCTCGCGCGCATCGACGGTGCAATAGTCGACCAGGGCGGAAGGCGGGGCCAAGCGCGGCGGCGGCAGCGCAAGATTTGCGAAGTCGGGCGGTGGGCACGGCTCGGGTGCGGCGACTCCGAGCAGCGCGGCGGCAGACTGCGCCAGCACCTGCCTTGCGTCCTGCGTGGGAAGCTGATCTTCGAAGCCCCAGGCCCAGAATGAACGGCGGCGATCGGTCGTCGATGACATGCGCGCACGATAGCGCATATAGTCCGCGCGCATGCACCGTCTGGTTTGCGACATGGAACGCGCCTTCTTTCTGCTCGACCGCGGGCACGCGTTCAACGGCTGCATCATCCTTTCGCTGCGTGGTCCGCTCAGCGAAGCGCTGCTGCAGGCGGGGGTGCGCAGGCTGGAAGCGCGCCATCCGCTGCTGCGCGTCCGCGTCGAGCGCACGCGGGCTGGCGACGATCGCGAGCTGCGCCTGACCGATGAAGGAGCGCGGCCGATGCCGATCGCGGTGGTGCCGCGGCACAGCGATGGCACGTGGCAAGACATCGCCATGGCCGAGCTCAACGCGCGCTTTCCCGACGATGGCGATCACTTGAATCGCTTGATCTGGGTGCGCGGCCGGGTGCAGAGCGAGCTTCTTTTGGTCATTCATCACGTCTTGGTCGATGCGCTGTCGGCGTCGTATGCGATGCGCGATCTGATTCAAGAGCTGGTCGCGCTGTGGCGTGGCGATCCGCTGCCACCCGTCGAGTCGCTGCCGCTGCGTCCGCCACTGACGCAGCTTCTGCCTGCGGCCAAGCGCGGGCTTTCGCGGCTTGCGCACATGAACGCTTTTTTTTCCAAGCACATCCTGGGCGGACTGTTTCGCAGGGCGCGCAAGCTGCCGCACGATCGCGATGTGCCGCCTGAGCAGCGACGCACGGCGCTGATCCATCGCACGCTGAGCGGCGCGGCGCTGCATCGCCTGGGTGATCTGGCGAGAAAAAACGAGACAACGATCCATGCGGTCCTGTGCGCGGCGCTGTTGCTTTCGACGGTCGATGCGGCGTTTGCGGACGAAAAACAGAAGCAAGAGCCGCTGACGCTGGGCTGCTGGAGCGCCGTCAACCTGCGCCACGAGCTAGAGCCTTCCGTCGGTGAAGAGCTGGGCCTGTACATCTCGCAGGTGACGACGTTTCACCGCTTGCTGAAAAAGGGCCAGCCGTCGCCTTCGCTGTGGCAGCTTGCGCGCGAGGTCAAAGATCAGCTCGGCCGCACGCTGAAAAACGGCGAGCAGTACCTGACTCTGCCGATGATTGGCCTCTTTATTCCGTATGGAAAAAATCCGGGGCCGCGCTTCGTGCGGCGCTTTGATGGCGCGTCTCCGGCGGCGATTGGCGTGACCAACATCTCGCGCTTGCCGATTCCATCGACGTTCGGGCCGTTTGTGCTCGACAACTTTCACATGGTGGTCAGCCCCAGCGTGGTGACGCGCGTCTTGGCGGCAATCACGACGTTTGCCGACCGCTTGAACCTGAACCTGCTTTATGCCGAGCCGCTGGTCTCGCGGGCTCGCGCCACGGCCATCGCCGACGGTGCGCTTGGCTATATCGAGTCGGCCTGTGCGGACGAGGTCGCAGCCATCGCCGACCACTCGCCGCGCGGCAAGCTGGCCAGGGCTTCGCGTACGGCAAAGGCGCGCAAGTAGACGATCTGCCGTAGCGCGGCCATGCGCGGATCGTTGGCCAAGGGCACAAGCAGCGGACAGCGCTCAAGCCACAGAAGATCAGACAGCCCGGCATCGACGCTGCGCGCCACGCTGCGCACGGCCTGCTCATATTGGCCATAGGCCGCCTGCAGCTCGGCGTGCATCTGAAAGAAAAAGGTGCGTCCGCGCGGGCTGCTCTTGTCCGATGCCAGACCCGCGGCCAAGACATCCTTGGGCTCGATGCGCGAGCGACGGGCTGCCGCCGAAAGCAGCAGGCTGGCCCGCGGATACTTGCCCGCGATCAGCTCGGGATCGCGCAGGTATTCTTCGGCGCGGGCGGTGTCGCGCTGCCACATGCACATGCGAGCGCGCAGGATCCACTGGATGGCGAAGGTCTGCCCGATGAGCGCGCGATTGCCGAGCAGCTCGTGCGCGCGGTCAAAGCGTCCCAGCAGAGCCAGCACGCGGGCCTGATCGGCGATGACGCGGATCATGCTGGGGTCGAGCGCCCGCGCTCTGGCCAGGTGTTCCATCCCTTCGCGAACCGGCCCGGTTTCGACGAGCGTCCGGCCCAAGAGCTCGTGCGCATCGGGCAGGTCGGGGCGAATGGACAGCGCCTTGACCGTGGCGTGCAGCGCGCCCAAGGCATCGGCGCCTTGAAAGCGAACGCTGGCCAGCGATAGGTGCGACTCGGCGCGGCGCGGCTGCAGCGCCACCAAGCGCTCGGCTGCGGTGGTGGCGTGCCCTGCGGCGTCGCTATAGCCGTAAAACCACAGCCGCGACTGCGCCAGCGCGTAATACATGAGCAAGCGCGGATCCGATGGAGAGCGACGGAGCGCATGTTCAAGAAGCTGCACGCCTTGCTGCACACTCTGCAGATCGCCGCGCTCGTACATGGCGCGGGCCCGCAGGTATCCATCGGCAGAGACCGACGTCGCAGGGCTTGCGGCTGGCGCTGCGCTGGCTGGCGAGGCCGCTGTGCCGGCGGCGCTGAGCGCTTCCGCGGATCGCGCAGGCAGCCCGAGCGCCTGGCCCAGATCGTCGATCAACGAATCGACCAGCGTCAGCAGATTTTCGGCGCAGCAGTCACTGCGGGCGGAAAACACCAGCGATCCATCCGCGGTGCGGACAAGCTGCAGCGACAGCCGCAAGGACTCGTCGCTGCGTCGCAGGGCTCCACGGATTAGCCAGTCGGTCGACAGGGCCCGCGCCGCGGCCAGCGGATCGCGATGCGCCGCAGGCAGGCTGGTCGGCGCCGCCTGACCCACGATGTACACGCCGGGAAATGCGGCCAGCGCTTCGGCTAGCTCGCGGCTGAGCCCAACGGCCAGATCGTCATCTTCACGCGGGCCAAGGTTGTCGAAGCGAGCCACGAGCAGCGTATGGCTGGTCTGCGCCGGTCGAGGTGGCATGCGCGCGGTCATCAGCGCCGCGAGGTCGGCGGTATCTGCGGCGTCGGCGGCGACTGGATTCAGCGCATCGCGTGTTGCTTCGGCGGCACCCAGCGGCTGACTGGAGAGCGCCGAGCCGGTCGGAACCATGAATGCCTGCGTCTGTTCGCTGGACAGCTTCTGCACGGCAAGACGCAGCGCTGCGGCGAGCTCACCTGCGTGCTGGAAGCGATCGGCGGGCGCGACCGCCAAGCAGCGGGTGATGATGTGCGCGATCTCTGGCCCCAGATCCGGCCGCAAGGAGCGCGGATCCGGCGGCGGACGCAGCACGCGTGCGGCCAGAACCGCCACGGTCGATGCTCCAGAAAACGGCGGCTCGCCAGTCAGAAGCTCATACAGCACGGCGCCCAAGGAATAGACATCAGTGCGCGCATCCACCGCATCGCCGTTTAGCTGTTCCGGGGATACGTACATCGGTGTGCCGTCGAACTGAATGGGCGCAGCTCGGGCAGACCGACCGACGCTGCGTGCAGGGCTAGTCGCGGGGACCGGGCTAGTCGCGGACGCCGCGCCGCGCACCTGAAGAAGAGCGCGCGAGATGCCAAAGTCAGTCACCACGACGCGTCCATCCTGCGAAAGAAGGATGTTGTCCGGTTTCAAGTCGCAGTGAACAACTCCGCTGTGGTGCGCTGCGTCCAGCCCCGCGCAGATCTGTTCCACTAGATCGACCAGATCAGACAGGGGAAGCGGTCGCCGCCGTCGTGTCTCGCGGTCCAGCACGCGCTGCGTCAGCGACTGCCCACTCACCAGCTCCATCGTCAGGAACTTCTCGCCTTCATGTTCGCCGATGTCGAACACGCGGGCGACGTTGTGGTGAGTGACGCGGCGGGCGAGGCGGACTTCGTTGCGAAATCGCTCGACGGTGGTGGCGTCGCCGATGAGCTCTTTGCGCAGGACCTTGAGGGCGACGACCTCGTTTAGTTCGGTGTCGCGGGCGCGGTACACGCTGCCGCTGGCGCCGACGCCCAAGAGCTCAAGGATCTCGTAGCGGCCGCCGTAAAGCGGAGTGGCGAGCGCCGATGCATCAAGCAGGGGTTCTTCGCGCGTAGATCGGCCGCTTGCGGCACGCGGCCCCCCGCCGCGTTGGCTTGTCATGGTAGCCGCATTATCGCGTGCCAGCGGGGGCCAGGGAATCGCTTCCAGCGAGCCTCCGCGGTCTGCGTGGGACAGGTCAGGCGGTGCAGCATGCGCTGCGAGGAGGAGCCGAGAATTTGCGGTGTCGCGGTGGGCTGGCTCTCGCGTCCTTTGAGCGTTTCACGCATGCTAGCGACCGCGGATGCCCATGGAAACGCCACAAGATCTGACCGAGTTGGCTTGTCATGCGCTGTCGTCCGAGCAAGCGCTTGCCAAGCTGTCGACGCGTGCCAGTGGACTTACGCGAAACGAAGTGACCGAGCGGCTGGCGCGCTATGGCCGAAATGAGCTGCCACGCCCCAAACCATCGTCGGTGTTGCGCGTTTTTTTTCGCCAGTTCTTAAGCCCGCTTGTGTACATCCTGCTGTTCGCGGCGCTGATCTCGGTGGCGCTGCGCGACTTTTCCGATGCCGGATTCATCGTGGTCGTCTTGTGTGTGAACGCGCTCATCGGCTCGATCCAGGAATATGGTGCCGAGCGTAGCGCCCAAGCGCTGCGAGCACTGACGGTATCCAAGGCTTTGGTGCTGCGCGAAGACGAGGATCACGAGATCGCTGCTGAAGAGCTTGTCCCCGGCGATCTGGTGATTCTGGAGGCGGGCAGCAAGGTGCCGGCCGATCTGCGGCTGATCTCGGACGGAGGCATCGAAGTCGACGAGTCGCTTTTGACCGGTGAGTCGCTCGCGGTCAGCAAGTCCGCCGCAGCGATCTTGCCGATCGAGACCGCCATCGCCGAGCGCAGCAACATGGCCTTTGCTGGCACCTTGGTCACGCGCGGTCGGGCGCATGGCATCGCCGTGGCCACGGGCAGCCAGACGCAGCTCGGCCGGATTGCTTCGTCGCTGTCCGGGGCCGAGGGCGGACGACCGCCGCTGCTTCTGCGCATGGACCGCTTCAGCCGCCGCATCGCGCTGGCAGTGACCGTCGCTGTGGTGGTCCTGGGGGGCGTGGCGGTGATTCGTGGTAGCTCGCTGGGATCGGTCTTTCTGCTGGCCGTGGCGCTGGCGGTGTCGGCCATTCCCGAAGGGCTGCCCGTCGCGCTGACCGTGGCCTTGAGCATCGGTGCGCGTCGCATGGGGCTGCGCAAAGTGATCGCTCGGCGCTTGGTCGCCGTCGAGGCGCTGGGCTCCTGTACGTTCATCGCGTCGGATAAGACCGGCACGCTGACCATGAATCAGCTGATGGCGCGGGTGCTTGCGCTGCCGTGTTCCGAGCCTCGCTTGGTCCAAGGGCAAGGCAACCAGCCGACGGGACACATCGACACGCCCAGCGCCGAGCAGGCCCAGGTGGTGCGCCTGTGTACCGCCGCCGCGCTGTGTAACGACGGTTTCTTTGGACTGCGCGACAATCGCTGGGTCCATCACGGCGATGCCGTCGACGTGGCGCTGCTGGTGTTGTCGCATCGAGCCGGCGTGCAGCCCGCCGCCCTGGACGTGAGTCATCCGCGCGTCGCCGCGATTCCATTTGACCCCGAGCACCGCTTTGCGGCGACGCTGCATCGTCGCGCAGACGGTCTGCTCGCGGTCGTAAAAGGGGCGGGCGAGCGCATCCTGCCGATGTGTACGCGCATGGCCACGATCGCGGGCGATGTCGCGATCGATATCGCGGCGCTAGAGCAGCAGGCCACGAAGCTGGCCGCATCTGGGTATCGCGTGCTGGCGCTAGCGCAAGGCTCGGCGGATCTTGCGGGGCAGCCGGTCGCAGACTTCTCTGCGTCGCAGCTACAAGCGCTGACCTTCTTGGGCTTCATCGGCATGATCGATCCGCTGCGGCCCGAGGCAAAAGACGCCATTGCGGCCTGTCAAGCGGCTGGCATTCAGGTGGCCATGGTGACCGGCGATCATCCGGTGACGGCGCTTTCCATCGCCCGCGAGCTTGGCTTTGCCGAGCGCGAAGATCAGGTGGTCACCGGCACGCGCTTGGCGCAAGCGACCGCGCAAGGGGATGCCGCGGTGGATGCGCTGGTGCGCGAGGCTCGCGTCTTTGCTCGCGTTGAGCCCACACAGAAGCTGCAGATCGTGCAGGCGCTAGGTCGCTTGGGGCACTTCGTTGCAGTAACTGGCGATGGCGCCAACGATGCGCCAGCCCTGCGCGCCGCGCACATCGGCGTGGCCATGGGCGAGCGCGGTACCGACGTCGCAAAAGAGAGCGCAGATCTGATCCTGGCAGACGACAACTTCGCCTCGATCGTCGCGGGCGTGGAAGAGGGACGCATCTCGTACGCCAACGTGCGCAAGGTCATTTATCTGTCCTTGGCAAGCGGCGCAGCCGAGGTGCTGCTGTTTGTCTTCACGACCGCCATGGGTCTGCCGGCGCCGCTTTGGCCCGTTCAGCTTTTGTGGCTGAACTTGGTCACAAACGGCATTCAAGACGTCGCGCTGGCCTTCGAGCCGAAGGAAGGCCACGAGCTGAGGAAGCCGCCGCGGGCTCCTGGCGAGCCGATCTTCGACCGCTTGATGATCGAGCGCGTGACGGTCTCGGCCTTGATGATCGCGCTCGTGACCTTTGGTCTGTACGCGTGGATGTTGCGCGCAGGCTACGACGTAGCAGCGGCGCAGAACGGCGCCCTTTTGCTGCTGGTGTTGTTCGAAAACATCCAAGCCGGGGACAGTCGGTCCGAGACAGCGTCGGCCTTTTCGCTGAGTCCGCTGCGTAATCCGCTGCTGCTGATCGGCACGCTGAGCGCACAGCTATTGCACATAAGTGCGATGTACATTCCGGGGCTGCGCGACGTGCTGCACCTGCGGCCGGTCTCGCTTTCGCAGTGGCTGTGGACGCTGCCGCTCGCGCTGTCCCTGATCGTTGTCACCGAGCTGCACAAGTGGTTCTTGCGGCGGCGACAGCGGGCGGGGCGCTTGTAAGTTCCGCAAGACAGAGCTCTTCAGCGAGCGCAAGATCCCCGCTTTCGCGGGCCGCGTGCCAAGATGGCTGCCATGTCCACGCACCCCGAAGATCTCGCAAACGAAGAGCCTGCGAGCGCGGCCTTTCGCCAGACAGCCTGCATCTTGTGCAGCATCAACTGTGGCTTGCAGGTGCTGCCCAAAGATGGTCACTTGACCAAGATCCGTGGCGATCGGCAGCACCCGCTGTCCCAGGGATACACCTGCGAAAAAGCGCATCGCTTGGACTTCTATCAAAACGGGCGTGACCGCTTGAGCAGTCCGCTGCGTCGTCGCCCAGATGGCACGTTTGAAGCGATCGACTGGGACACCGCGATCCGCGAAGTGGCCGCGCGCTTTGCCCACATCCGCGACACATTCGGCGGCGACACGATCTTTTATTACGGCGGTGGCGCCCAAGGAAATCACCTGCCGGGGGCGTATGCGCGGGCGACGCGGGCCGCGCTGGGATCGGTGTATGCGTCGAATGCGCTGGCGCAAGAAAAGACCGGCGAGTTCTGGGTCGATGGCCGCCTGTTCGGCGCACCGAAGTGTCATACCTCGCCGGATTTCGAACACGCCGAGGTGGCGATTTTCCTTGGCAAGAACCCCTGGCACTCGCATGGCTCACCGCGGACGCGGGTGGTGCTAAAGCAGATTGCGGCGGATCCCCAGCGCACGCTGATCGTGATCGATCCGCGACGGACCGAGACGGCTGAGCTAGCCGATATTCACGTGCAACTGCGGCCTGGCTGCGATGCCTTCGTGCTTGCGGCGCTGTGCGCGATCTTGCTGCGGCAAGACTGGGTGAACCACCGCTTCTTGCAGGACCACTGCCGCGATTTCGAGACGCTGCGCGCGGCGCTAAAAGACATCGATGTGGCGGCCTATGCCGCGCATGCCGGCGTCTCTGAAGAGACGCTGCGCAGGGTGGCGCAGCGCATTGCCGAGGCAAAGAGCGTCGCGATCCAAGAAGATCTGGGCGTACAGCAGTCACCGCACAGCACGCTGTCTTCGTACTTGGAAAAGATCGTGTACCTGCTGGTCGGCAGCTTTGCGCGGCGCGGCGGCATGAATCTGCACAGCCACTTCGCGTCGCTGATTGGCAAAGATCGCGAAGCCAAGACGCCTGTCGCGGGGCATCGCCTGATGCAGGGCATGGTGCCGTGCAATGTCATTCCCGACGAGATCTTGAGCGATCACCCCAAGCGCATGCGCGCCATGCTGGTCGAAAGCGCCAACCCCGCGCACTCGCTGGCGGACAGCCCGCGCATGCGGCAGGCGCTGAGCGCGCTCGACACGCTGGTGGTCATCGATGTCTCGCTGTCCGAGACCGCGCGGCTTGCGCACTATGTCCTGCCGGCCTCTTCGCAGTTTGAAAAGTGGGAGACGACGTTCTTCAACCTGGAGTTTCCGCGCAACGCGATCCAGCTTCGCGCGCCGCTGTTCCCGCCGCGACCCGGCACGCTGCCCGAGCCCGAGATCCACCGTCGCTTGGTCCGCGCGCTGGGGACGATCGATGACGAAAAGCTGGCCCCGCTTGCGCAGGCGGCACAAGCGATCGCAACGAGTGGTCGCTTGCCCTTTGCGGCGGCGTTCTTCGCGTGGCAGGCGCAAAACCCAAGGCTTGTGCCGCAGGCTCCGATCGCGCTTTACGAGACGCTGGGTCCGACGCTACCCGAGGGCGCGCAGGCCGCGGCTGTGCTGTGGGCAGCGGCGCACCTGTGCGCGATGAGCTATCCCGATTCCGTGCGGCGCGCCGGCTTTTCGGGCGAAGGTCCGCTGCTGGGCGAGGCGCTGTTCGATGCGATCCTGCAGCGTCGATCGGGCGTGATCTTTACGGTGGACGAACCCGAAGAGTCGTGGCGTCGCATCGAGCACCGCGATGGTCGCATCGCGCTCGCCATTCCTGAGCTCTTGGCCGAGCTAAAGACACTGCCCAACGCGTTGGCGCAGGCCAGCGTCGTTGGCGATGCCGAGTATCCATTCGTGCTGTCGGCGGGCGAGCGTCGGACATCGACGGCCAACACCAGCCTGCGCGATCCCTCATGGCGCACCAAGGATCTCGAAGGCGCGCTGCGAATGAACCCCAGCGACGCCGCGCGCCTGGGCATTGTCGATGGCGGCTGGGCGCGGATCACGACGCGACGAGGCAGCGCCACCGCCCGCGTTGAGATCAGCGATACGCTGCTGCCCGGCCACGCGACGCTGCCCAACGGCCTGGGCTTGCAGGTTCCCGATGAAAGCGGCCAGAGCCGTGTGTGCGGCGTGGCGCCCAATGAGCTGACGTCGGCCGACGATCGCGACTGGCTGGCTGGGACGCCCTGGCACAAGCACGTGCGAGCTGATATCGCGGCAACGCCATCGCCTGCTGCTTGATTGGCAAATAGCTCTTAGCGTGCTTTGCGCAGCGTCAGGTTGATGCGGATGTTTTCAAGCTGTGGATGCGCTGCGGCATCTGCGGCCTGAATCGGCAAGATGCCGTGATAGCGCAGACGCGACGGTCCGCCAAAGACCACGACATCGCCGTGCTGCAGCAGGTGGCGGCTTGGGCGATCGGCGCGGCGCAGGCCGCCCAGCAGAAACACGGCCGGCAAGCCGAGTGAGACCGAGACGATGGGCGCGCTGAAGTCTCGTTCGTCTTTGTCTTGATGCAGGCTGAGCTTTGCGCCCGGCGCATAGCGATTGATCAGGCAGGCATCGGGAACAAAGTCAGTAAAGCCGGCCTGTGCCGCGGCAGTCTGGGCAAGCTGCAGGAACGATGCGGGCAGCGCTGGCCAGGGACGACCGCTATCGGGATCGAGCGCGCTGTAGCGATAGCCTGCGCGATCCGAAATCCAGCCGAGCGGGCCGCAGTTGCTCATGGCCACCGACATACGCAGTCCGCTGGGCGTCTTCATGTGGCGCAGCGGCGCTTCGGCCACGATGCGCGCCAGATCGTCGAGCAAGATGGGCACGAACGCGGCCGCCATGCCGCGCAGCAGCAGCGCGCCAGGGGCCAGCGTTTCCTGCGTCGACAGCCTGGGTTCCTGCGCGCGGTCTGGGTTCGCGGGTGAGCTCGCTTGATTCAGCACGCTCAGCGAGAGCTGCAAGCCTTTCATGCCCATGCATGCTGCGTCTGCCGGCAGGACCTAGGCAAGGACAACCAAGAGCTGTGTTACACAGCGGGCATGCCGGGTCACGCTGCGGCGGATCGCGCCGCGCCCACTTTGTTTTCTCATCGCATGGAAAGTCAGCGCTTGGGGCAGCCGCTGGCCGAGCGCATGCGACCGCAGCGCTTGGAAGAGGTCGTAGGCCAGCCGCACCTTTTGGGGGCGGGGCGCTTGCTGCGCCAGATCCTTGTGCAGCCGTCTGTTCACAAGCAGGGTGGCCGCGCGTTTCTGCCGTCGCTGATCTTGTGGGGGCCGCCGGGCTCGGGCAAGACGACGCTGGGGCAGCTTATCGCCGCCCATGTCGGTGCGCGCATGGCATCGCTTTCGGCGGTCCACAGCGGCGTCAAAGAGCTTCGGCAGGCGATCGAAGACGCACGCATCGCGCTTTCGGAACACGGACAGCGCACGATCTTGTTCATCGATGAGATCCATCGCTACAACAAGAGCCAGCAAGATGCGCTGCTGCCGCATGTCGAAGCCGGCACGGTCGTCTTGCTGGGGGCGACGACGGAAAATCCGGGCTTTGAGATCAACCAGGCGCTCTTGTCGCGCTGTCGCGTGCTGCGTCTTTCGCCGCACAGCCAGGACGATCTGCAGGCCTTGGTCGAGCGAGCCCTGAATGATCGCGAGCGCGGCCTGGGGCGGCTGGCCGTCGAGCTTGCGGACGATGTGCGCGAACAGCTCGTGCGCTATGCCGTGGGCGATGCGCGGCGCCTTTTGACCACGCTGGAAGCGCTGGTGTATCTGACCCCGGAAGCTGCCGACGGTGTGCGCCGTCCGTCTACGGCCGAGCTAGAGCAAGCGCTGGCCCAGCGCGTCCTGCCGCACGACAAAGACGGCGAGCTGCATCACGACATCATCTCGGCGCTGATCAAGAGCGTGCGCGGGTCGGATCCCGATGCGGCGCTGTACTGGACGGCGCGCATGCTGGAAGCGGGCGAAGATCCGCTGTATGTGCTGCGCCGCTTGGTGATCTTGGCGGCCGAAGACATCGGACCGGCCGATCCGCGCGCCCTGCCCATGGCTACGTCCACCGTCGAGGCAGTGCGCTTTGTCGGCATGCCGGAAGGCCACCTTGCGATCAGCTCGCTGGTGTTGTTCTTGAGCATCGCGCCCAAGAGCAACAGCGCGCTTACGGCGTACGCGGCGGCGCGCGAAGCCGTGCAGCGACATGGCGCACTGCCGGTGCCGATTCATCTGCGCGATGGACACAGCGCAACCGCGCGGGCGCTGGGCCATGGCGCGGGCTATCTGTATCCGCACGACCATCCGGGGAACCATGTCGCGCAGCGCTATCTGCCCGGCGAGCTTCCCGACGAAGAGCTGCCCTTTTATCGCCCGGCGCAGAGCGGCTTCGAGCGCCAGATCAGCGAGCGGCTAGAGACCCTGCGGCGCCGATGAGATGCACCGTGTTCACCTGGTTTCCTGGCTGATCGTCGAGCGCAGCGGCGTACACTTTCGACATGACAGGTCTGCGTCGTCTGTGCCTGAGCGCTGCGCTTTTGTGTGGCTGTGGGTTTTATCCTTTTGATCCGGCTGTGCCGAAGGCGCTTCAGAACGAGAAAGCGCGCACGATCTTAAGTGGTCGCCTGTCGCTTTGGCTGCAGCGGTTCGACGGCAGCGTGCTGTCGCTTGAGGTGGGCAACGGCAGCTTCGTGGTGAGCGAAGTGCCCGAGCTAGCCAATCTTTCCGCGTTCATTCCTGGCTCTGAAGGCTATGCACTGGATGCGCAGCGTCGCTTGACGCCAAGCAGCAGTCGGGCCAGCGGGGTGCTTGCCGCAGCCCACTGGCCCGGCGGTACCGAGTGCTATGTGCGCGCCGATCGCGCCGCGGTCTGCTTGGACAACAACCTGAGTGAATACATTCTGACGGCGCCGGGCAGCGCGCAGGCCATCACCGCCACCACCGAGCAGGTCTGCGTTGTGCGGACAAGCGGTGAGGTCGACTGCTTTGCCATCGACGAAGGCGGCGCCTTTGGACCCGCGCAGCGGATCGCGGGAATCCGCGGCGCGACCGCGATCGCGTCGGCCATGGATACCGCGAGCACGACATATACTTGCGCGCTGGTGAATGACGAAGTGGATCGTGGCCGCGTGCGCTGCTGGGGCGCGAACTATTCCGGCCAGCTTGGCAGCGGCGTCGTGACGACGCAGAGCTTGGGACCGCAGACCGTGCAAGATGCACGCGGCAACGAGCTTTCAGGTGTCACGCAGATCGATGTGAAGTCCGGGCGCGGCTGCGCGGTCGACGAAAAGGGCAGCGTATGGTGCTGGGGCACGTCGGTGTTTGCTCACAAGGACAGTCGAGCCGCGGCACAGGTTGCCAAGCTGCGCACCGCCACGCTGGTCAGCATCGGTGGCTGGATGGACTGCGCACTGCTCATGGATGCGACGGTGGCCTGCTGGGGGGATGGACGCACGATCGATCTCAATCCGGCGCTGTTTTTTGTCCCGCTGCCGAACTGAGGGCACGACGCGGTGGAACGATCCGCGCGCCCTGCCTACGCCGCTTGCGATGCGCGGTCGTCGGGGCGACGGCCTGTGAGGGCGCAGCCGGCGTCAGCGAACGATCGACGAGACCTTGGCAACTTGCGACAAGCGCACGCCGCTGTTGGCCCCGGATGTGCCGCTGGTGCAGCCACCGTTGGTGTGTACGCCGACTAGCATGCCGTCGGCATCCAACACGCCCGATCCAGAGCTTCCCGGCAGCGTGTCGATATCGGCATAGCGCAGATAGTTGCCCGAGAGCCCCTGGTGCTTGCCGGCCTCGACCTGCTTGGGTTCGCCACTTGGGTGCTGAATGATCGCGAGCGGTGCATCCTTTTTGGGATCCTGCGCGCGAATCTTCGTGATGCCGTACTTGCTGCCAGCGTCGCGTTCCAAGCGCACGATGGCGTAGTCGATGCCTTTTTGGGCGCCTTCTTCGACAAGCTGCGTGATCTTGAAAAACTCCTGTGTACCGACGGTGGTGCTGCCGGGCTTGCGCTCGTACCCCAAGGCGACGAAGTGGCCCACGGTCTTGCTGGAAACGCAGTGGCTGGCGGTCAAGAACAGGTCCTTTGCGATCAGCGTTCCGGTGCAGTACTTGCTGCCAGTCGGTGCGTTCTTGCTGGTCAGGGCACCGACAGCGCCCTTGTATTTTTTGACATAGGTCTGCGAGACGCCCAGGCGACCGTCATAGCTGTTTACGTGCTGCAGATCGCGCGTGCCGCAGATCGACTCGGTGTCGCCGTTTTGCAAGCGTGCTTCGTCGAGCACATAGCCGTCGATGCTGCGTAGCTTGCGCGTGAACTCGGGATGGTGCAGGGCGAAAGAACTCTCGTGAAAAAGCGCGTCCGTATCGCTGGCTTCGTCTAGCTCCACTCCACCGCAGGCAAACAGCGCCGTCACCATGCCCACGATCCCCATGCGTCCCAAGCTTGTTGCGTTCATCACACGCTCCTTCGGTTGTCGGTTGCCCAGCCGCGCGAGGCGGCAGACACACCGCCTTGAAAAGCGCGTGCCAAGCCCGCAGGGTTTGCGTCCCGTCGAGAGCGCCGCGGCCCCGCGTCCGCTGCGTCGAAATGGGGAGGGATGGTCCCCCACAGGTGCTGTCTGCACCCCGCAGATTTTTCGCAGATTCTCTACGGTTCGAGCGAAGCGAGCGCCTGTACCAGCCCCCGCAGGATGCGTTCAAGCGGGGCCGCGCGCTTGGGATCAAAGTCGCGCGGTGCGTCTTCGTCCATGTAACAGCTCTGCGCCATCTCAAGCTGCAGGGCGTGGATGCCGTCCTGCGGGCGGCCGTAGTGTCGCGTCACATAGCCGCCTTTGAAGCGTCCGTTCAGCACGCGGCTGAAGCCAGCGTCGGTTGCCAAGGCCTGCCAGGCTGATTCTGCGACCGCCGAAGAACAGCTCGTGCCATCGGCAGTGCCCAGGTTCAGATCCGGCAAGCGGCCGGCAAAGAAGCGCGGGACCTGCGCGCGGATCGAGTGACCATCGAGCAAAATGACGAAGCCATGGCGACGGCGCAGCGCAGCGATCTCGGCGGCGAGCGCTTGATGGTACGGCTGAAAATACGTCTGCAAGCGAGCAGCACACTCGTCGGGGCTGGGCTCGGCGCCGGGGCGATAGATCGGCTGGTTGGCAAACGTGCGCAGCGGGCACAGCTCGCTGTTGTCGGCGCCGGGATACAGGGCTGCGCCGTCGGGGCTGCGGTTTAGATCGACGACATAGCGCGAGTGCGTGGCCACGAACAGACCACAGCCTAGCTCGGCGGCAAAGGCGTATAGCTTCTCGACATGCCAGTCGGTGTCGGGCAGAGCCAGCGCCGCTTCGCTCAGCCGCGGCTGCAAGGCAGGCGGGATGTACGTGCCGGCGTGGGGCACGTCGATCAGAACCGGCAGCCGGCACGGAATGTGATGGAACAAAGGACTCGACATGCAGTCGGTGTACACCCATTTCGCCCGCGCGTGGAAGGCGCAGCGCAGCAGGGTCCATGGCGTTCGGCTCCGCTAAGATCTGCCGACGAAGGCGACCGACGATGTCGACCGACGAAGGCAATAGACGCGGCCAGCGTCCCCCAGATATGCTGAAGCGGGGCTAGATTGAGAAGCAGATCACTCTGCTTTCTGGGCTCGTGGTGGAGGGATGCATGCGATCAAGACTTCTGCGTCGTTCACAGGGTGCCTGCTGGGCGGCGCTGCTTGCGTTGGTGACACTGCTGCCGGTGGCGATGGCGTTCGCTGCGGAGCCTCCGCCCGTGCTGGATGCCATAGAAGATGCGCTGCTGGTTGCACCGAGCCCACCATCGGCAGAGCTGGCGTATCAAGAGCTATCGCGCAACAGCGAGGCCATCGACAAGCTGCGCAGCGACATCGAGGCGCGCACGCGCAAGCTGACGGAAGAGGAATCGATCTATCACGCGCGTCGACGCGAGCTGGATACCGCGCTTCTAGCCTTGGTGGCTGGACGCTGCAAAGGCCAGGCGACGCCCCCCAAAGGTCCGCTAGAGGAAGCCAAGCTTGCGCTGCGGGCCCTAAACCGCGTCGTCAAAGGCGACGTCACGATCTTTGCCACGCGCTTGGAAGAGGAAGCCAAGACGCTGTGTGCGGCCAACGCCGACCTGCGCTTGCTGAGCGAAGCCGGCATCAAGGAAATGGACACGCAGCTCGACGAGTGGCGGGCCGCGTGGGTCAAGGCCGCAGAGCAAGAGAACACCGAAAAGCAGAAGGTATTGAGCGCACGGATGCAGAATCACAAGCGGCTCGGCTCGGCGCTGGACACGCTGCGCGGTCAGCGCGACACCAAGACAACCTTTGTGTCGGATCTGAAGTGGTTGGTGATGATCTTGGGCGTGCTCAGCGTGGCGGTCATGCTGATCGTGCGAGCGTTTCCCGTCGAGCTACAGACCGAGTGGGTAGCATCTGGCCAGGTCATTCAGTTCATGACGGTGTTGATCATCTTGATCACCATCTTGGCGCTGGGCATCACGGGCGTGCTCAAGGAGAACACGCTGGGCACGCTGCTCGGTGGTATCGGCGGCTATGTGCTGTCGCAGGGCATCGGTCGTGCCGCCGCCCGCAGCGCGCTGCGCAACGCAGCAGCAAACGCCAACCCCACGTCAGGCCGCGAGGGTCCAGCGTAGTTCACGCGCAAGCAGGGGATGCGCATCCCTGTGGCTGATGCCTGTAACCGACTGACCGCGGCGCACGATTTCTTTGTGAGCGCAGCGCAGCGCAGTACGGCCACAAGTCAGCGCGGTGCGTGCCATACTGCCGCGCCATGTCGTCGCATCTGCTTTGGGTCTGTGCCGTCTTGGGCTGGCTTTGTCTGGGCTCGCTGGGCTGTGATTCGACCGCATTTTCCGTCGATGACGGCGCTGCAAGTCGACATGAGATCGCTGATCTGGGGACCACCATGTCGACCGATCTATCGTCAAGTACGCTTGACGGTTCGCTGGGCGAGACGGTGCTGACCGTATTTCCCCGTCGCGGAGAAGCCAGCGATGACACAGCCAAGCCCGCGGGGCCTGGCCTGCTTTTGGCCGGTGGCGGCGCTGATGTCGATGCGGCGTTTGTCTGGGCTCGGCAGCGCATCGCCGGCTCGCGTCCCATGGCTGAGCGCAGCGGTGATGCCGTCGTGCTGCGCGCCTCGGGGGCCGATGGCTATGACGAGTACCTGCATCAGTTGGCGGGCTTTCGTTCAGTGCAGACGGTGCTCTTGCCACGCGAGTCGGGACCCGCAGACTTCGCCATCGCAGCGGCGCTGGTCGAAAGGGCCGAGTTTGTATTTTTCGCAGGGGGCGACCAGGCGCGCTATGTCGCGTGGCAGGCGACTCCGCTTCTGTCCGCGGTCGCTTCTGTCTATGCGCGCGGCGGAGTAGTCGGAGGCACCAGCGCAGGCTGCGCCATCCTGGGGCAGTTCGTCTATGACGCGGTAGCCGCCGGTAGCCGCAGCGTCACCAGCCGTGATGCCTTGGCCGATCCGTTTGATCCTGCAATCAGCTTTTCCCGTCGCGTGTTTTCGTTCGCGCCGCTTTCTTCGACGATTACCGACACGCACTTTTCGGCGCGCGATCGCATGGGTCGCTTGGCCGCGTTTGTCGCGCGTCAGCACGCAGATGGTGTGGTGCGACGCAGTCCACCTGAGGTCTTGGGCATTGGCATCGACGAGGGCACGGCACTGGTCATCGGCCCCGATGGCATCGGGCACCTGCTGCGTCAGGGATCAAGCGGCAGCGTTCACATCTTGCGCGCCGGTCCAGCCGACAGCATTGTCGCCGGCTCGCCGCTGGTGCAGCGCGCCATCGCGGTGGTGCGCTTGGAGCGCCCCGGCCCCGACGAAGATCGCTTCGACTTTACGACGTGGACGGGCACCGGGGCTCGCTTCACGCTGAGCATCGATGGCGCGAGCAGCTCGCCGTATTCCCCGAGAGATCCCTATCGCACGCCGCGCGGATCGCTGCACGGACGATCCCAGGCAGGCACTTCCAGATGACCCAGAGCCCGCGTGAGTGAAGTAAAGTCGCTTGTGCGCAGGCGGTATCGCTGCTTGGACCGCTGCCCAGATGAGCAAGAATCGACGAGGCTGCGATGATCCATGCCCGCAATCTGAAGAAGTCGGTGCCGTCCGGCGAAGCGCGCGTGCCGATCGTGCGCGGCGTCGATCTGGACATCGCAGAGGGCAGCTTCGCCGTGCTGCTGGGCCCCTCGGGCTGCGGCAAGACGACGCTCTTACACTTGCTGGGCGCTCTTGATACGGCCGATGACGGCGAGCTGCGGGTTGCGGGCGTGCAGCTTGCGCCTGCCGATCCGCGGGCCCTGCTGCACTTTCGTCGGCATATCGTCAGCGTCGTGTTTCAGTTTTACAACCTGCTGCCGACGCTGTCGGCGCAAGAAAACATTGAGCTTGTGCTAGAGCCGCTGGGCCTGAGCAGCGAACAGCGCCACGCTCGCGCTCGCGAGCTTCTGTCGCGCGTCGGTTTGAGCTCGGCTGCGGATCAGTTTCCGGGGCAGCTTTCCGGCGGGGAACAGCAGCGTGTGGCGATTGCCCGCGCGCTGGCCAAGCGGCCTCGCCTGGTGCTCGCGGATGAGCCGACTGGCAGCCTGGATCGACAGAACAGTCGGCAGATCTTGGCACTTCTGCGCAGCATCAACGCCGACGAAGGCACGACGTTTTTGATCGTGACGCACGAGCCAGAGCTTGCCGCGCAGGCCAGCCTGGTTTTGCACATGGAAGACGGGCGCTTGGTGGACAGCCCAAGCGAGACTGCGCGCGATCTGTCGGCGCAGGTGCAGCCGGCGACGCAGTCCAAGCCGCCGACGGAAGCGAGCTAGGACCGTCCGCGTATGGCTGCTTCATCGTATTTGTCGTCGTATTTGTCGTCGTATTTGTCGCCGATCCTTTTACGCGCCATCTTGCGAGCGCTGTGGCAGACGCCGGGGCGACTTTTTGCCATCGTGGCGCTAGTGGCCGTGGCGATCACCGTGTACGCCGGAACTTTCATTGGGCTGAGCCACATTGAAGGGACCGCAGCGCACGTGTATCGCGAACAGCGCCTGTTCGATGTCGAGCTGCGCATTTCGCCGCAAGCACACGAAGGCGTACTGCCTGCCGACGATCTTGTGCGCCGCGTGCCGGGGATCGCGGGGGCGACCTGGCGTTTGGTGCTGTCGGGGACGCTGCGCTTTGCGACACCGGGCAGGACACCCCGTGACGCGGGCGCCGTGATCTGGGCACTGGACCCGCAGTCTCGGCCCGCGGTGAACGATGTCTTGATCACGCAAGGGCACTTTCTTTCCGTCGGAAAAGCCCATGACATCGTGATCGATCAGACCTTTGCGCAAGACGCCGGGCTGCGGGTTGGCGATGCGCTTTCGCTGCGGGTCGGCGAGCACACAGAACGTGTCCTCATCGGCGGAATCGGCGTGTTTCCCGAGCACTTGATGAGCAGCTCGCTGCCCGATTACCCGGTGCCGATTCGCGGTGTGCAGGCCGGCGTTCTGCTGTCGCAAGAAATGGTCGCGATGCTGCGCGAGCACGCGCTGGTCAACAGCCTGGCCGTGCGCCTGAATCCGCGTGCCATACCGCAGCGCGAGCAGGTTCGCGATGTACTGGTGCAGCAGCTAACGGCAGCAGGCATCGATGTGCGCGCGACTCTGTGGCCTGAAGATCAATTCAGCGTTCACTGCACGCGCGTGCGCATCCTGTCGTATCGCGACTTTCTGCCGACGCTGATCGTCGTGTTCAATGGGCTGTCTTTTTTGGTGCTGTTGCTGCTGGTGCGCCGCATGGCGCAGGTCTGGCGCAAAGAGCTGGGCACCTTGATCGCGTATGGTGTGCATCGCTCTGCTCTGATTGGCTGCTGGGCACTGGCCTTGTTTTTGTTGGTTGCGTTCGGTGGTCTGCTCGGCGCGCTCGGTGCCCTGCGGGTGTCGGAACAAGTCAGCGGCCAGTTCGTGCAGGGCACAGGCTTTCCCATCCTTTTGCCTGTGCGCAGCCTGCAGCCGCTTGTGCATGCCGAGCTGCTTTGCCTGGGCATCGTGTGGCCGGCGGTCTTGTTGCCTCTGTTGCCGCTGCTGTGGCGACCGCCTGCGCAGCTCTTGCGTGACGATGTGAACGACAGCGAGTCATCGAGTGCGCTGCGCTTGATCGCGGCGGTGGGGCGTCCGCTGGATCGCCTGCTGTGGCTGCGGTCGCCCGAAAAGCTGGGCTTCCGCAATGTGGTGCGCCGACCCGGTGTGTTCATTTCGGCGGTGCTCAGCGTCAGCGCGATGCTGGTGGTGGCGGCCAGTATGTTCCTGTTTGCGGCGGCCCTGCCGCGCGGACTCGATCAGTTTCTGTCGAGCCAGCGCTGGCAGTTTTTGCTTGAGCTTACGCAGCCACTTTCCGACGTCGAGCTTGCGCCGCTGCTGCAGCAACACGGGGTCGCGCAGTGGGAAGGCATCAGCGTCCTTGAAGGCACGGTGCGCAAGCCGGCGCCGACCGCTAACCAACCCGCGGCCCAGCGCGTGCAGACGCCACACGAGCGCTCGTATTATCTGGTGGCCGAGTCGCTGCAGTCGTCGCTGCGGGTTCCTGGTGGGCTGGGGATGGTCAGCGGTCGTTATCTTTCCGCGGACGATGCAGCCGAAGCGGTGGTCAACCTGCGGCTGTCGCAGACCTTGTCTGTGCGCGTGGGCGACGATCTGGAGGTCGGTGTCGGAGCCGCACCCGAGCGTCGCATGCGCCTGCGCATCGTTGGCATCTGCACCAACTACGCCATCAATCAGGTGTTTGTTTCGCGCGGTGTGCTGCGCAGCCTTCAGCCAGGGCCGCTGCGCTATGCCGCCGTGGTGCTGCGCCGCTCGCCTGCGCCGTCCTTTTCGCGCGGTTCGTCGACGAGCGCAGACCAAGCAGCCGACGCGAACGCCGATGACCCAGGGGCTATGCAGGCGCTAGAAGCGCGTCTGCGCACGTTGCCGCAGGTGGCGCGCGTCGTTCCGTGGGCCCCGATTGCACGCATCAGCCTGCAGGGCTGCGATGCCCTGGTGGCCTTCGTTCGCTTGTACGGCAACTTAGGAGCCGTCGTCGGGCTGCTTTTGATCTTCATCGTGGTCTTGGTCGGCGTCAGCGATCGACGGGCGGAATACGCCCTTTTGCGCAGCCTGGGCTTTAGCGATCTCGATCTGATACGCAGCCTGCTTGCCGAGGTCAGTTTGCTGTCGCTGTCAGCGACGCTTGTGTGCGTGCCCTGTACCCAGCTTGCGACGTGGATTTTTCAGCAGCGCTTGATGCAGATCTCGGACTTTGTGCCCATCGAGTTTGGGCTTGGCGCCTGCCTTTCTTCGCTCGCTCCGGCCATCGTGGGGATGCTGCTTTCGGCGCTGCCGGCTGGACTGCGCGCTGCGCGCCTGCAGCCAGCGACGCTCTTGCGTCTGCGTGCGTAGTCGGTTTTGCGTCGCCCGCTGCGGCGATTGCATTCGCCTCTGGCTTCACCGAAACTATCAGGCTAATGGACCCTATCGTCGGCACACAGATCGGGCAGTACCGAGTGAATCGCCCCATCGGGAACGGCGGTATTGGGTCGGTGTTTGAGGCGACGCATCAGCAGATTGGTCGCCGCGTCGCGATCAAAGTCCTGCGCGCCGAGCACGCACGCAATCAAGAGACGGTAACGCGCCTTTTTAATGAAGCTCGCGCCGTCAACCGCGTAGAGCACCCTGGCTTGGTGCAGATCTTTGACTGCGACTATCTGCCCGACGGACGTGCCTATCTGGTGATGGAATATCTGCACGGCGAGACGCTGACGCAGCGCATGGCTGGCAGCGGCGGTCGCCTGGGCAGCACCACGGCGCTGCGCATCGCGTATCAGCTAGCGTCGATCTTAGCGGCGACGCACAGCGCGAACATCGTCCATCGCGATCTCAAGCCTGGAAACATCATGCTGGTGCGCGATCCCGATATGCAGGCGGGCGAGCGCGTGAAGCTTCTCGACTTCGGCATCGCCAAGCTGGCTCCTGAAGCGGGCAGCGACGGGCTGACGCGACCCGGCATGGTCTTTGGCACGCCGACGTATATGTCGCCCGAGCAGTGCCGCGGTGCCGGCGACGTCGACGGGCGATCGGACGTGTATTCGCTGGCCGTCATCCTGTATCAGATGCTGGCCGGTCGGCCGCCGTTCCCCGGTGAAGGGGTCGGCGTCGTAGCCATGCACCTGTGCGAAGATCCGCCGCCGATCGAGACGCTGGTGCCGGGCCTAGATCCCGGAGTAGCGGCGCTGCTTTCGTCGATGCTGGCCAAGAAGCGCGAGGACCGCCCGAGCATGGAGCAGGTCGCGCAGACGCTTAAGAACCTGTCGGCCGCGGGAAGCAATAGCTATCCCGCCGTGAGCTTGTCGGCGAATGCCCGCTCGGCGGTCGCCACCTTGCCGATTCCGGGCCTGGCTGCCGAGGCGAGTGGTTCACTGTCGCACCCCAGCATGCTCGGCCGCATGGTTGGCCAGCAAGTCGAGCAGAAAAAGACCGGCTCGCTGTGGCTGAGTCTCTTGCTCGGCGGGCTGCTTCTGGCGACGAGCGGAGCCATCACCGTGTGGCTTCTGCGACCGCTTAAGCCTGCGCCGCAGAATCGTGTTCCGTCGACACCTTCTAAGCCTGAGGCACCCAGTCAGCCCGAGCCGGTTGCCGCCCCTACGCCGACGCCGAGCCCGCCGCCGCCAACGCCGCCTTCTGCGAACGGTGGTCGCAAGGGCTCATCCAGCGACCGCACCAGCGACGGCCGCAAGCCGTCCAGCGGGAAGTCGCCCAAGCCATCAAAGACACCGACGAGCGGCGAGCCAACCGCCCCATCGCGCATCCAAATGCTCGACGACTGAGCAGCGAGCGCGCGACTCCTACTCTTCCGCAGACATCGCCGAGCACGTGTCAGGAGAAGCGATTGATCCTCGCCGGTCGCTGGTGATACCGTCGTTAGCACCGGTCTATGCAGCAAGCGCAACAACTTGGCCGCTATCACCTGCTCGACAGGATTGCCTTTGGCGGCATGGCAGAGATCTACCGCGCCAAGACTGCCGACGGCACCGGCCGTATGCACCTGATGGCGGTCAAGCGAGTGCTCGCGCATCTCGTCGAGGATGAAGAATTCATCCACATGCTGATCGACGAGGCACGCCTGACGGCGCTGCTTAAGCATCCGAACATCGCGCGCATCTATGAGTTCTGCAAGACCACCAGCGAGTACTTCATCTCGATGGAGTACGTCGACGGGAAAGATCTGCGGGCGCTCTTGGAAAAAGCGCGGCAAGCGCAGGAGTTCATTCCCGAAGAACATCTGGCGTACATCTGCATGTTGGTCGCGCGCGGTCTGCACTTCGCGCACCACTTGACCGATCGCGCGGGTGGGCCGCTCAACATCGTGCATCGCGACGTCTCGCCGTCGAACGTGCTGATCTCGTACGCAGGTGAAGTCAAGCTGTGTGACTTCGGCATCGCCAAGGCCGCGGGGGCGCGCTCGCAGACCAAGACCGGCGTCATCAAGGGCAAGGTCAAGTACATGTCGCCCGAGCAGGCTATGGGCAAGAAGCTCGACGGTCGCTCGGATCTGTTTTCGCTGGGCACGCTGCTTTACGAAATGGTCGCGCTGGCCGCGCCGTTTCACGCGCAGACCGAGATCGAGCTTCTGTTTGCGGTGCGGGATGCGCGCAAGCGGCCGATTCGCGAGCTACGGCCGCACATCAGCTCAGGCCTGGAGATCATCATCGAGCGGGCGATGGCCAAGCAGAAAGAGCGGCGCTTCCAAGACGGCGAAGAGTTCGCCGAGTCGCTGCGCGCCTTTTTGCTAGAGCGCTATCCCGGCTATGGCCCGGCGCAGCTTTCGCGTTACATGCTGACGATGTTCGCTCGCGAGCGCGAGCGCGAACAAAAGACACTCGACGACTTCGTCATCACGCCTGGCAGCCAGGAAGCGTTTGGCGAAAACCTGCTGGCCGACGTCATGGGGCCCGACGCTGAGTACACGCAGTTCACGGCGGCGTTTGGCGAAAAGCTGTCGCCGGCCGAGCTGGAAGCCAGCGCACCGCTGCCCAATCCGATGCAGCAGATGCGCGTGATGTCGTCGGTCAGCATGCCTGAGCTGCTCGACGCTAACGATCTCGCGGAAGAGCCCGGCGATGAGCTGGATGTACCGACCTTTCAGCGCCCGCGCGTCTCGGCCACCGAGATTGGTCTGATGGAGCCGCCCTTACACTCGGCTTCGCCTTCGGCTCAGACCATGCCGCGAGGTGCGGCGCCTGCCTCGGCCAAGACCGCGCCCCCCGTGCATCGCGGCGGACCTGCTGCCTTGCCCAGCGGTAACGAGACGGCCATCCTGTTGCGCGACACGCCAGGCTTGCCTGGTCTGCACAACGAGTCGACGTACATCGTCGGCGACGGCGCGCCAGAGCCAGGGCTGCACGACGACGAGCTGCACGCGCAGCAGACACACATCCTGTCGCGCGATCAGGTCGAGGCCCTTCTGGCGAAGCGCTTGGGCCGATCTCCGACGGGACCCTCGGCGGCACCGCAGCCTCTGGCGGCACCGCAGATCGCGGCTTCGCTGTATCAGCCGCAGCGCGCCTCAACGCCGTCTTCCCTGATGCCGCAGGTGCCGTCGCCACCGATCGCGCCGCAGTCGCTGGCCGATGACTCGGACCTGCACGCGGCATCGACGCAGATCCTAAGCTTTGACAGCCTGCCGGCCAACATCCGCGATGTGCTGCAGCGGCGAAGCCCCCAGGCGGCGGCCCCGATCGCGAAACCGCTTGTGTCATCGCCGATGGCGCAGACGATGCCGGCTCCGCCCGTGCTTTCGCCCATGCCTTCGCCCGTGCCGCCGCCACCGCTGGTCGCTTCGCCTGCGCCGCCGCCGCCGCCCTCGTGGCCATCGGTCAGCTTGCAGACCCTGGATGTCGACCTGCAGGAAGTGGTGCCTAGTTCGCTCGAATGGTCACCGCTAGAGCAGCTACAGCACGGTGAGCTTCCAGCGCCGCCAGACCCTTCGATGGTGCAGCCGGCTCGCGCGATTCCGCCTCGTTCAGCGACGGGAGTGCAGGCACCGATTTCGCCGACACCGCCTCGTTCAGCGACGGGAGCGCAGGCACCGATTTCGCCGACACCGCCTCGTTCAGCGACGGGAGCGCAGGCACCGATTTCGCCGACGCCGCCTCGTTCAGCGACGGGAGCGCAGGCAC
>CAZKOY010000080.1:0-25742 GCA_964554495.1 uncultured Myxococcales bacterium | reverse complement strand
GCGCCAGCAGAAGCGAAGGCGACACCACCGGCGGCCAGACAGACGAACACGCAGGGTGCATCCACCTCTCCGCGCGTCGAGCCGCTTGAGCCGACGCCAGCCGCGGCGCAGGGGGAACCCCAGAAGACACTCTCGCCGGAGGAGCTCAAAGCCTTCGCCCGCAGTGAGCTGGTTCAGGGCATCTTAGTCAACGTGCACGCTGGCCACTTGTTCGAATCCGATGTGCCCATCCCAGCGCTGGTAGAGCAAGCCATGCAGGTCAAGAAAGTGCTGCTCGATCCCCCGAACATGGACCCCGAGACCGCCCGCCGCCTGCTCAAAGACGGCTCCGCCATCCAGTCCTTCGGCGCCTTCCTGTTCTTCAACCCGATGATCCGAAACGCGCTGCTGAAGGGGCGGGGGAAGTAGAAGCGCCCTGCGGCGGGTTCGCCCCGCTCAAGTACCTTGACTCTCGTTCATCGGGCGTCCTAGTGTTCGCGCATACGGGTTATCCGTGGTGGACGATGATCTCCGACGAAGCGCTGGACCGGATTCTGGCTGTACAGCTCGCCGTGGCATGGGCGGGGGAAGGGCGCTGTTCCCCGAGGCGGCTGGGCTGGTGGGACACCGATCTGCTGGATGAGGCCGGCGGCGGCGATCTATTGGGGCGCCTTTTGCCGCAGACGCAGGCCTGGGCCGCGCTGGAAGCGGTGCGCGAAGCGGCGCGGCGCGTCGATGCCAAGGCGCGCGGCAAGCTCTCCAATCCCGATCGTCTGCGCAGCCTGTTTTTTCTTGGCTTCGTCGTCGATGAGCAGGTAAGCGACCGTCTGCGCGAGCTCAAGACCGCGGGTCGCTCACCGAGGCTGGCCTTGCCGCAGCCGCTTTCCCAGCCGCTTGTGCTGCACGGCGAATTTCGCGCCGAAGCCCTTTCGGCATCGCTGCACTTGGCTGACGTGGCCTTTGCCATCGCCCCCGGCGGTCGTCAGGTCAAAGGCGCCTGCCCCAACGAGCCGGATGTTGTGGTGCGTCGCTTGGCTGCGGCGCTGCTGCCCCTTGCCGATCAGTATCCGCTGCCGTTTTACACGGTGGAGAGCGGCGCATGACCGTGGCCAGCAGTGAGCCAGCCAGCCCAGGCGCCGACGGTGTCGCTTCTGTCTGCGGCCCGGCCGAAGAGACCACGGTACACACGCGCCTTCTTCGCCTGGCGCTGGGGCTCACGGAGTCACGGGGCTATTGGGAACACATCGACCCCGCCATCCCCGCACCGCGCCGGGCCGCTATCGCCTTTGAACAGCGCTGGTTCGGCGGCAAGAGCCTGCCCTGGGTGCGCGTGCTGCTCGCCAACTTCGCTGCGCGCTATGACGCATTCCCCGATGCGCTGCGGGTGCTGCGGGCCTGGTCTGGCATGGATGCCGCGACACGCCAGGTCATCTGTCACATCCACTTGCAGCTTTCTGACCCGATGTACCGTCGCTTTACTGGCGAGTTCTTGCCGCAGCGACGCAGCGCCGGGGATGGGCCTTGGACCGCAGATGGACGAGGCCCGATCGGCGCTGGCGGCTTGGCCCACGTCGACCGTGACAGCACGCTGCGCTGGCTGCGTCAGGAATTTCCCGGCCGCTGGTCTGACGCCACGCAAGTGCAGTTCGCCAGCAAGCTGTTGTCCGCAGCTTCCGAGGCGGGTCTGGTATCGGCCAAGCGTGATCCGCGAACCCTGCCCCTGCCCAAAGTGACCGATGCCGCCCTTGGCTATGTCTTGCATTTGCTACGAGCGACGCGCATCACCGGCACGCTGACCGACAATCCGTACCTGGCTTCGCTGGGTTTGACTGACGAATTTCTCGACGGACGGCTGCGCCATCTGCCCGGCGTGACCTTTTGCCGCATGGGCAGCCTGACCGAGTTTGATTGGAACGCCAGGGACCTGCCCGCCTGGGCACAGATGCAAGGCCTGGTGCCGCGATGACCGAGCCGCTGTTTCCGACCGGGTCGTTGGATCAAGCGGTTGCCGCGCTGCGCAAGGATCTGCTCGCCGAAGGCGGACCGCAGATCAGCACCATGCGCAACTACCGCTTTGCCATCCTGCCCTATCGCCCCAAGGATGAGTTCCGTCTGCGTCAGCTTATGCGCCGCCTGACCGACGAGCTTCGCGCCGAGGGTTGGGGCGTCCTGCCGATCTCGCTGCAGACGCTGCTTCTGGATCGCATTCGCGCCACCGGTCAGGAAAACATCGATGCGCTGATCCAGCGTGAGCGGCGGCTGTACGAAAAAGATCCCGAGCGCGCCCTGGCCCACCTGCGCGACAAGATCGCCCCGCACATCGAAGGCCCGACGGGAATCGCCGCCGATGTGGTGCAGCTAATCACCCAGTTCGCCGAGGAACATCCCGACCGCGCCGACCGCACGCTGGTGCTGATTGGGCGGGCCGGGTCGCTGTATCCGTTCTTTCGGTCGTCGGCGCTGCTGAAACACATCGACGGCAAGACCCACAACATTCCCGTCGTGCTGCTGTATCCCGGCGAGCGCAAGGACACCACGGCGCTGTCGTTTATGGGCGAGCTGGAATCCGACCGCGACTATCGCCCGCGGATCTATCCATGAGGCTGTCCATGACACTGTCCATGACACTGTCCATGGCAAGGTCCATGCCCCCATCCCTCCCCCCGGTCAGCGCCGCGTGAGAACCCGATGACGATTCGAGAGCTGTTCGCAAAAGACGTCACTCGCGACATCCCACCGGTCGTCTATTTCCACGAGCAGAGCCCCGGCAAGCTGGAGTCCGAGGTCCGCGAGTACATCATCACCGGCGGCTATCCCGAGGGTGACCCGCGGGCTCAGCGCGTCAAGGCCGGCATCCACGAGCAGTTTGTCCATCTGCTCACCGGCATCAGCCGCGAGCTAGACAAGCGCGGCGGTCCCGAGCTTCCTGCTTCGTGGATTTCCGGCTTCTATGGCTCCGGCAAGTCGAGCTTTGCCAAGCTCTTGGGTCTGGCGCTCGACGGTGTGCCGCTGCCCAATGGCTCGTCGCTGGCCGACGCGCTGCTGCAGCAAGATGACTCGCCACGCCGCGCTGAGCTGGTCGATGCCTGGAAGCAGCTTGTGCGGCGTGTGCAGCCGATGGCGGTGGTCTTTGACATCGGCGGTGTGGCCCGCGATGGCGAGCATATTCACTCGGCCGTGCTGCGCTTGGTACAGGCCCGCCTGGGCTACTGCAGCAAGAGCAATCTTGTCGCGGATTACGAGCTGCGCCTAGAACGCGATGGCCTGTGGGATCAGTTCCTGCGTACCGCACAGATCACGCTGGGCAAGCCCTGGCAGCAGGCCAAAGAGGAAGAGCGCGCGGACGATCATTTCTCGTTCGTGATGCACAAGCTCGACCCCAAGAACTTTGTCGATCCGACAAGCTGGATCGACAGTCGCGCTGGATCGCGCACCGGGGCTGGCACCAGCGTGCGCGAGGTCGTCGAAGCCATCGATGCCATGGTTCACCTGCGGGCTGAGCACAAGACGCTGTTCATCGTCGTCGATGAGGTCAGCCAGTACGTGCATCAGGACGAGGGGCGCATGCTCAAGCTGCAGTCCTTTGTGTCGGAGCTTGGGCAGCGTCTGAAGGGACGCGTGTGGTTGCTTGCCACCGGCCAGCAGAAGCTGGAAGACCAAGCCGAAAACAACAACCTCAGCAAGCTGAAGGATCGCTTTCCGACCGGGCTGCGCGTTCATCTGGCCACCACCAACATCCGCGATGTCGTGCACAAGCGCCTGCTGCGCAAGCGACCCGATCGCGAAGCCGACTTGCGGGCGCTGTTCCAAAAGCACCGCGGCGACCTGAAGGTGTACGGCTACCAGTGCGCCGATATCACCGAGGAAGACTTCGTCGAGGTCTATCCCATGCTGCCCGGTCAGGTCGATCTGCTGCTGCAGATCACCTCGAACCTGCGCACGCGATCCTCGCGCGTGCAGGGCGATGACCACGCCATCCGCGGGCTGCTGCAGCTCTTGGGTGAGCTATTTCGCGAACAAAAGCTCGCCGATCGCGAGCTTGGCGCGCTGGTGACGCTGGACGCCATCTTTGAAGTGCAGCAGTCGGCACTGGAAGCCGATGTGCAGACCACGCTGTCGCGCATCTTTGCCGATCCGCAGGTGCGCGAGGATGCCCTGTGCCAGCGCGTGGCCAAGGCCGTCGCCTTGCTGGAGCTGATTCAAGAACAGACCCCCACCAGCGTCGAGCTAGTCGCCAGCTGCCTGTATTCCCAGCTTGGCGCCGGCAATCGCGTCGCGGCTGTGGGCGAGGCGCTGGAAAAGCTGCGTGCGCTCAGCCTGCTGTCGTATTCCGAAAAGCAGGGCTACAAGATCCAAAGCTCCGCCGGACAAGAATGGCAGCGCGAGCGCGACGAGATCGGCGTGCCCTTCGAGCACATCAGCAAGCTGGTGCAAGAGGCGCTAAAGCACCTTGTCGGATCGCTGCAAGAGCGCCCGCGCTGGAAGGGCCGCAGCTTCCCCTGGGTGCTGTATTTTTCCGACGGGCGGCAGGCCCACGACGTCAAGCTGCAGGACGTGCGCGAAGACGCAGTGGTGGTCGTCGACTTTCGCCTGATGGGCAGAAAAGACGACCGCGCCGCCACCACCTGGGTGCCCAAGAGCGACCAGGATCTGCTGCGCAATCGCCTGCTGTGGGTGGTCGGAGATCCCAGCGCGCTGGAAGACGACGGTCGTCAGCTAGGTCGATCGGCCCGCATGCTGGAACGCAACACACCGCGGCGCGAGTCGCTGTCGCGCGAAAAGCAGCGCCTGCTGATCGAAGAAGAAGCCCGCTATGACGAACTGGAAGCGCGCTTTCGCACCGCGGTCCAGGAGGCGTTCTTCGACGGCAGTGTCTATTTTCGCGGCCAAGCCCTGCGCCCACGCGATGCCGGCGGTAGCTTTGGCCCATCGCTGCTTTCGATCGCGGGTCGCACCCTGCCCGATCTGTATCCCCACTTTGCCGAGATCGCGATCACGCCCAGCGAGCTGAACCAGCTTCTGGAGCGCGAGCTTTCCGGCCCCAGCAAGAAGTTCATGGACGGCGGACTTGGCATCCTGTCCCTGGACGCCGGCAAGTACGTCGCCACCTGCACCGGCCTTTACCCCACCCGCATCGCGCAAGAGATCGAGGGCACGGGCGGCCTGTCGGGTCAGCTTCTGATCGCGACCTTTGTCAGCCCGCCGTACGGCTACGCCGCCGACTTGGTCAAGGCCTGCTGCGCCGGGCTTTTGCGCGGCAAAAAGATCCGCATTCGACCCGAGCAGGGCGAAGAGTTTACGTCGATCAACGACCCCGGCGTGCGCGAGCTATTTGGCCGCGACCGCGACTTCCGTCGCGCCGAGTTCTTCCCCGCCAGCGAAGGCGAGGTCAGCGGCCGCGATCGCATCGCCATCCGCAAGCTGTTCCACACCTATCTGCACGTCGATCTAGAGCCCGATGACGAGCTGATCGCCGATGCAACCTTTTTGCATTTCCCGGCCCAGCGCGAGCGGCTGCGCGAGATCGAACGGCGCTTTGATCAGCTGCCTGGCCGCCCCTCTTTGCCGCCCGTGCTGGCCAAGCTGTCGCGGGCGCTGGAAGACGGCTGTCGATCGCGCCTGGTGCAAAAGACGGTGGTTGAAGTCAAGCGCAGCCTCGATGTGCTGCGCGATGGTCTGCAGCAGCTGGCCATCCTGCACAGCGAGCTTTCGCCAGAGGCGATTGATTCAGTCAGCCGCGCCGCCCGCGTCCGCGATCATGAGCTCTCGCAGCTTCGCCAGATCGATGCGCTGTCTGACCTGGGACCCGAGTCCGATCTACTTGCAAATCACTTGCAGTCCGATCGTCCGTGGCGCGAGTCCGCGCAGCTTCTGCCAGCCGTCGAGCGCATCACCGCGCGCTATCGCGAGCTGCGCCAGGATCTGATCCGCCGCCAGCACGAACAGGCCGAAGCCGCCCGCGATCAGATCAAGCGCCGGCCCGGCTTTGCCCAGCTCGACGCCGACGCGGCGCATCAGGTCTTGCGACCGATTGCCGAGGCGCTGACCGACACCACCGCGGCTGCCATCTCGCCGACCGTGATCGAGCTGCGCGACCGCTTTGCCAGCCGCATCGGCCCGGCCTTGGAGGCCGCCAACGACCGCTTGGACGGGGCGCTGAGCCAGCGCAGCGAAGGACAGGTGTGCAAGGTCGATCCCCACCTGCGTGGGCGAGAGCTTCACAGCCGCGACCAGCTAACCGCCCTGCTCAAAGAACTGGAAGATCGCATCGGCCCGCTGCTCGATCGCGGCGCCCGCGTGCGCATCGTGTGAACCCATGGCGCTGTCCTCTGACGCGAAGAAGCTTCTAGCCGAGACCATTCGTGGCACGCCGCAGGATCCGCAGAAGGGCCTGCGCGCCCGCCTGCTGCGCGACATCCACGACGAGGCCGAGCGCCGCTATCGCTTTTCGGTGCCCATCGCCAGCGCGGGCCTGGACGAAGCGCACCGCATGCGCCGCGCCCGCATCGAGGCCTGGATCGACGAACAGACCCGCAGCAGCAAGCTCAAGAGCCGCGCCGACGAGGCGACCGCCGCCACGCGCCTGCGCCTGCAGGCCGAAAAGGACGCCGCCGCGACGCTGCTAAACCGCCTGGTGGTCCTGCGTCAGCTAGAAGCCATGGGTCGCAGCAAGCCCGCCGTGGTCACCGGGGGCTGGAACAGCCGCGGCTATCGCGAGTTTCGCGAGTTCGCGCCCGGCCTGTGCAGCGACGAGACCGAAGGCTATTCGACCCTGCTTGGGCTGCTGTTCGACGAGCGCGCCATCGATCTGCCCGGCCTGTTCGGCGATGTCGGGCTGACCCGCCTGTTCCCCATTCCCCCCGCCACCCTGCGCGAAGTCATCGAGCGCCTGGATGTCCCCGGCCTGGCCTCGGCCTGGACCGACGACACGACGCTGGGCTGGGTCTATCAGTACTGGAATGACCCCGATCGCGAGGCCCTGGACGAAAAGATCAGCGCCGGAAAAAAGATCCAGCCGCACGAGATCGCGTCCAAGACCCAGATGTTCACCGAAAGGTACATGGTCGAATGGCTGCTGCAGAACAGCCTGGGCCTGACCTGGCTGCGCATGTGCAAGCGCGATGGCTTCGTCGCCGATGCCGAAGCCGTGCTGCCCGTCTTGGAAGCCCGCCGCGCCGACTGGCGAGCCCAGCGCCAGGCCGGCACCGTCGCCGCCGATGCGCTGATGCCGATCGAGGGCGATCTGGAAGATCGCTGGAAGTACTACGTGCCGCAGCCGCTGCCCGCTGCGTCGCCGACCCCAGACGTGACCCCCGGCGCGACCCCAGACGCGGCCGGGGGCGATGCGCTGCCGGCTCGCCTGCGCGATCTGCGCATCCTCGATCCGGCGTGTGGCAGCGGGCACTTTCTGGTCATCGCCTTTGATCTGCTGTTCGCGCTGTACCGGGAAGAGGCGCGGCACCGCGGCGAGACGGTTGCCGATGGCGACATAGTCGCCTCGATCCTGGAACGCAACCTGTACGGCATCGACATCGATCCGCGCGCCATCCAGATCGCGGCGGCGGCGCTGTATCTGAAGGCCAAGGCGCGGGTGGCGGATGCGCGTCTGCGCACGCTGAACCTGGTCGCGCCGTCGCTGCAGCTTGCCAAGCTGCCCACGGACGATCCAGCGCTGGCCCAGCTTCGGCGCGACTTGAAGCACCAGGCCGGCATTCCCGAAGAGCTCACCGATTCGCTGGTGTCGTCGCTGTCCGGTGTCGACTTCCTGGGGTCGCTTTTGAAAGTCGATGCCGCGATCGAGCGCGCCCTCGATCGCGTGGAGCTTCAGTTCAGCCAGCAGCACGGCCAGGGCGACCTGTTCGGCGGCTTCCCGGCGCAGCAGGTCAAGCTGTCGCTGGGCCAGGCCAAAGCGACGCTTGTGCAGAAGCTGGAACAGTTCTTGGCGCGGCACTCCAAGTCGCAGGATCTGGGCCTGCGCCTGGACGGTCAGCAGCTTGCCGCCGGCGTGCGCTTTGTGCGCATGGCGCGCGAGGGCACCTATGACCTGGTGGTCGGCAACCCGCCGTATCAGGGCCTTAGCAAGACGGAGTCGTTTGGCTATGTCGGAAAGACCTACGAAAAAGGCAAAGCCGACCTCTACGCCGCCTTCATCGAACGCAGCTTAGAATTTCTACGCCCCGGCGGACTATCGGCGCTTGTGACGATGCGCGGATGGATGTTTTTGGGACAGTTTTCGGATCTCCGACGTAGCGTTCTTCATAACTACAGAGTGGTTCTTGGTGATTTGGGTTGGGGCGCTTTTGAAGAAATGACGGATAACCCAGTCACCATGTCTTTGCTTCAACATATACCCGCCCAAACATCGGTAGCAATAGCACCTGTTAGTCCAACAGATCGGGTGCGCACTGATGAGCACAGACGTCGCATTATTAGTGGCTTAATTTCGCAAGTCGGTCGCTATGAGTTTGACCCGCGGGGATTTTCGGTAATTGAGGGGGAGCCGATTGTTTATTGGTGGAGTCGGGAGTTTTTGAAAAAGTATGCGGAGGCGCCGAAACTCTCGGAATGTTGGCCGATCAGAAAAGGGGTCACTACTTGCAATAATATACGATTTATTAGGCGGATTTGGGAAGTATATGCATTGCAAGTCGCCGCTCAGCCATGCCGAGAACTGAGTACAACTGGCCGAGGGCAAGATGAATTAATGTGCCAATCGAAATGGGTGCCTTGGATCGATGGTGGCGCTGGGCGACAGTGGTTTCATGAACTCGAATCGGTCGTGAAGTGGCATTTGCGCGGATTAGAGATAGCAAACGCTCCAATCAATCGGTACGGGAGAGGGGAGAGTTTTTATTTTAAGCCAGGAATTTCATTTACAATGATCGGAAGTTCATTTTCTGCTCGCGCACATCAATATTCTAGCGTGTTTGGAAACAAGGGGTCATCTGTTTTTCCTGATTCCGTTCCGGCAATAGTTTGCATGATGAATTCCTCTGAATCGAGATTCATATTAGAATCGCTCAATCCTGGTATTGGATTTGAAGTTGGCGATGTTAATCGAATTACGGTTTCCGATATCAGTTTAGCGAATGAGATCTTTACAGTGATTGAACGCGCGTTTTCTGAACACGAAGCGGCGCGGGAAGCTTCGGTGGAGTTTAAGAGGCCGGGGCGGTCGGCTTGGGCCTATGCGCAGGGGTGGGCGCAGCGGGCGGTGGATCGGGGAGAGGGAGAGCCGCTGCCGGCGTATGAGCCGGAGTATGAGGAGCCCAGTGCCGCGGCCTGGGTGTCGTTTGCGGTCGGCGTGGCGCTGGGGCGGTTTGCGGCCGACGGATCGGGGATCTTGGATCGGGCGCCGGAATCGGCGCTTGCGGGCGGCATCTTGTTCGTGGGGCCGGGGGCGCCGGACAGCTTGGATGGTCCTTCGTGCGCGGGGCTGCTTGCGGCCTGGGAACAGCACGGCGCGACGGTTGGCGACGGCCCGGCCTCGCCCGATTCGCTGCGGGCGTACCTGCGGCGGGGCTTTTTCGATCTGCACAAGAAGCTGTACGAAAACCGGCCGATCTATTTCCCGCTGTCCTCGGCCAAGCGAAGCTTTGTGGCCTGGGTGTCGATCCACCGCTGGGCAGACGACACGCTGAATGTCCTGCTGGCCGATCACCTGCTGCCCCTGCGGCGGCGGCTAGACGGCGAGCTTTCCGATCTGCGCACCGCGCGGCTTTCCGCCGGCGGCAACAAGAACAAGATCGAGCGCCGCTTTGCCGAGGTGAAGAAGCTCTTAGAAGAGCTCTCGGCCTTCATCGCCGCGGTCACCGAGATCATGGAGGCCGGCCCGCCGCCGCCCGACGACAAGACGCCGCGGCGCGAGGCCGATGCCCGCTTTGCCATGGACCTCGACGATGGGGTGATGGTGAACAGCGCGGCGCTGTGGCCTCTTTTAGATCCGCAGTGGAAAGACCCCAAGAAGTGGTGGAAAGAGCTGTGTACGGCGCAGGGAAAAAAGGACTATGACTGGGCGCACCTGTCGGCGCGCTATTTCCCGCGGCGGGTGGCGCACAAGTGTGCGGCGGATCCGTCGCTGGCCGTGGCACACCGCTGCTTTTGGCGGCTGCACCCGCACAAGGCGTACGCCTGGGAGCTTCGCTTGCAGGACGAGATCCACCCCGACTTCACGATCGACGAGCCGGGATCAGACGCCGCCCGCGCACAGCTTCTGACCGAGCACGCCCAGCAGGCGCGCGACATCGAAGCCGCCGAGCACAAGCGCCGCGAGCGCAAGGCCCAGCGCGCCGCGCAAGCTGACGAGGCCGACAGCGACGGTCCGCTGCTGTCCGCGCGGGCGGGGGAAGACAGCGAGGACCCAGACGAGGTGGACGCCGAAGGAGCGGAGGAATGAGCGGCGTCGTCTCGACTGCGCTTCAGCAGGAGATCCTCGGCGAGCTACGGCGACAGGGCATCGTCGTGTGGCTGGATCGCGATGCCTCGTACACGGCCTTTGTCGATGCGCTGGTCGCCGAGCATGCGGCAGGCCGCTTCCCATTCCCGGTGGTGGGGTTTCGCGGCAGCTTCTTGGAACTCCTGTTCGCGCTGCAGCCCTACGGCGACGGGCTAGAGCGACCGCGGGTCCTGATTCACATGCCGGGCTTCCACGAAGAGTCGATTCGACAGACGCCCGTGCTGGAGCTTTACGAAGCGGGCGTGCGCTTCCGAAAGAGCTTGGACACGCTGATCCGCGAGACCGCCGCCGCGCGCGTTTCCCCGACCGAGGTCGAGGCGTTCGTGGCGACGCAGCCGAGCCTGGCGGAAGCCGATGCCTGGCTGGCGCAGGCGGTGTCGCAAAACGCGGTGGGTCTGGCGCAGCTTTTGAACGAGCTTGGGCCGAAGCTGCTGGTCGAAGCCCTGGCGGCAGAGGCACCCGCCGGGGCCGCTCGGGAACGGAGCGCTCAGGCCAGCGACGGTCGGAAGTCGCTGCTGCACCAGCGCGTGCGGTCTGCCGAGGACGCGGCGACGCTGCAGAACTATCTGCATCGCCTAACCGGCTTCGACGCCAGCCTGCTGCCGCACGAATCCCCAAGCCCGCGCGAGGCGGCCATTCTGCGCATCCTGCGTGACCTGGCCACCTGGCTCCTGCGCGTCGAATACGTCTTTGATCTGCGGCGGGCACCGTACATGGATGCGCTGGCTGCGCTGCGCTCGCTGTCGCCGCCGCTTGTAGGCGCGTGCCGCGAGATCCTGGCTGGCCTGCGCCGCGAGGGACCGGACGCGTACGAGCGCTTTGCCGACGAGGCCGGCTTTCTTCTTTCGGATGAGTTCGCGCAGATGGCACCGGAGGACTTGGGCCAGGTCGACACCTTCCGCGAGGAAGAAAACCGCGTGCTCAAAGGTGCGGTCGAGGCCCTGTGCCGCGAAGACTGGGACACCGCGCGCGGCTTCGCCGAAGCAAGAAACGAGCGTTCGTTCTGGCTGCAGCGCGATCCGCTGCGCCGCATGGTGTGGAAGCTAGTGGGGGAAGCGGCAGGCTTTGGCGCGATATTGGCGCAGCATCCGCGACCGCTTCTGGGCATCGCGACGCTGGACGCAGCAGCCGAACGATATGCCCAAGGCGCCTTTGAAGTCGATCGCGCGCACCGACGGTTCGAGCAGCTTCGCCTGAACCTTCTAGATCCGCGGATGCCGCACCATAGCCTGCTGTTGGATGTGTTTCTGCGCCTGCGTCAGCTTCATCGCGGCTGGGCCGACACGCTGGCAAAAGACTTTGCCGCGCTGTGTCGCGAGCGCGGCTTTCTGCCAGCACCGGGCCTGCAGCAGCGCACCCTGTTCGAACAGGTGGTGCACCCGCTGGTGCAGACCGGCGAAAAGGTCGCGCTGTTCCTGATCGACGCCTTCCGCTTCGAGATGGCGACCGAGCTAGTCGACGAGCTGAAAAAAGGCTCTGGCACGGCAGTCGATCTAAAGCCCAGACTGTGCGAGCTTCCGTCGCTGACCGCGGTGGGGATGAACGTCCTGGCCCCGGTGGCGAGCGATGGGCGCCTAAGCGTCGCGGGTCTGTTTGCCGGCTTCAAGACCGGTGAGTACAGCGTGCGCAAGCCGGAAGATCGGGCGCGCAGCATGGGCATGCGCAGCGCCGGTCGCCCCGCGCCGATCTTGAAGCTGGCCGAGGTCTGCGAGGCCAGCAGCAGCGAGCTTTCTAGCGATGTGAAAAAGCACAACCTGGTGATCGTCCACTCGCAAGAGATCGACGACGCCGGAGAGGCCAACGTCGGCCTGCCCACGTTTGAGTCCACGCTGCGGCAGATCAGTGCGGCCTGGCATCGCCTGCAAGCGGCGGGCGTGAAGCAGTTTGTGTTCACCGCCGATCACGGCTTTCTGCTGCAAGACGAGACAACGCAGATCTGCCCATTTGGCACGGCGCGTGACCCGCAGCGACGCCACATCCTGGACGAATACCCGCGCGCGGAAGCCGGCATGGTGCATGTGGCGACGGCAGCGCTGGGCTACGACGGGCTGCCCACGAGCGGCAAGTTTCTGCTGTTCCGCGAAGACACCGCGGTCTTTCGGACGGGCAACCCCGGGGCCACCTTTGTGCACGGCGGCAACAGCCCGCAAGAGCGCATCATCCCGGTGCTGACGATCACCCGCAAGCGCAGCGAGTCGCCTGGCTATTCCGAGTACGCCGTCGAGGCCGAGCCGCTTCCCGATGTGCTGGGCCTGCATCGCATGCGGATCCGCGTTGGCTTTGCCCGGCAGAGCACCACCAGCCTGGCCTTTGCCGCCCCGCCGAGCCTGGACCTGACGCTGCGGACCCGCGAGCGCGACGCGGTGCATGTGCTGATCAAAGAGATCTCGGGCCCGGGGGCCTTGCGGGGGGGACGCTTGCAGCTTCCGGTGGGCGAGGCCTGGACCGAGGTGTTCTTTAGCCTGTCGGGCCCCAGCGATGACCGCGTGCGCATCGAGGTCTATCACGCCGACCAGCTAGAACGGGTGCAGCCCGCCGCGCCCGAGCAGTGGTTTTCGGTCAGCGGCAGCGGCTTCCCACCGGCGCCGTCCGCACCCAGCCCGACCACCCCGGCGGGCGCGACCGGCCCGGCCAGCGGTGGGCCTGCAAAGTCGGCAGCGGTCAAAGCCGCCGCGTCGTCCGTGGACTCGGCATCGACGCTGTGGTCGGACGCCATCGCCGATGCCGGCCTGCGCAGCGTGTTCGTGCACATCGGCAAGCACGGCGTGATCACCGAGACCGAAGTGACGCGCCTGCTCGGTTCGCCGCGCGCCTTCCGGCGGTTTTCCATCGAATGGGAAGAACACCGAGCCAAGCTGCCGTTCAAAGTGCGCATCGAAGCCAACGACAGCGGCAAACGCTATGTGAAAGAGGAGTCCTAACCGCAGATCGGGAAACCCGCGATCCCTATCGCGCTTTCTAAATCGGATATCTGCGCCATGGAGGCTCAAAAGGACGACCGATGATCAGCCAGCGAGATCGCGAGCACATCTTTGAACGTCTGCGATCGGGTGTGGTGCCCGAGCGCGGGCTGGAGGCCTTTGCCGTCGGGATCGAGCGGCAGCGTGGCGAGCTTGGACGCCTGCTAGAGCGGGCCGCGGATGGCGAGGGCGTGTTCAAGTTCCTGCGCGGTGGCTATGGCTGCGGCAAGACGTTTATGGCCCGGCTGGCCCTGTTGGATGCCCAGACGCGCGGCTTTGCCACCAGCTTTGTGGTGGTATCCGACAACGATCTGCGCTTTCACAAGTTCGATGAGGTGTACCGCAAAGTCGTGCAAGAGCTAGGCACGGGCACCTGCCCACGCGGCGCGCTGTCCGACATCATCGACCGCTGGATCGCCCGCGTCGAAGCTGCGCTGATGGACGGTGGCGCCGACGCTGACGCCGCCGACTTTGATGCCCAGGTGGCGCAGCGCATCGATGAAGACATCACGTCGATGACCGGGGGCACGGCCCCCGAAGATCTCAGCCGGGTGCTGCGCGAGGTCTTTCGCTTGAAGCAGGCTGGCAAGGTGCGCGAAGCGGGCTCGCTGTTGTCGTGGCTTTCCGGCAGCGAGAACGTCAGCGCGTCGGAAAAGAAAGCCGCGGGGATCAAAGGCGACATCACCAGCACCGATGCCATGGCCTATCTGCAGGGCATCTTGGCCGTTGTGCGCGCCGCTGGATACAAGGGCTTGGTCATCGTCATCGACGAGGCCGAGACCATCCTGCGCATGCGCAACGATGTCCGCGGCAAGTCACTAAACGGCATTCGCCAGATCATCGACGCCGCCGATCGCTATCGCGGGTTGCTGTGGGTCTTTACCGGGACGCCCGAGTTCTTTGATACGCGACGCGGAGTAGCCGGTCTGCAGCCGCTGCACGACCGCATCCAGTTCCTGTGCCAAGACGGTCTGGTGACGCTGCGTCAGCCCCAGCTTGAGCTAAAGCCCTTCGACCGTGAGCGCCTCAAGGACGTGGGGCTGCGCCTGCGACAGCTATACCCGCAGGGCGATCCCAACATCGTCGCGCAGCGGGTGACGCCCGAGCGCATCGCGCGGCTGGTCGATGAAGTCACGGCAGGCTTTCGCGGCGATGTCGGCGTGGTTCCGCGTCAGTTTCTGCGTCGCCTGGTCAACCTGTTCGACACCGTGGCGGAAAATCCCGACGCGCCGCTGCCCGAACCCGCGACGACAGATCCGACCGCACCGGCCGCGGCACCAGCGCTGAGCCTGACCCTAGAAGAACAGCGCGCGGCACAGGGCAAAAAGCCGTACACCTATGAGCCCGAAGCCGACGACGACAAGGGCTATGCCACGGCGGTGGAGTTCTAGCGCGTGTCGGTGTTCGCCCGCTTTCCGCCGCGGCTGCAAGAGGCGATCGTCGCGCGCCTGGGCTGGACCAGCCTGCGCCCGGTGCAAGATCTCGCCGGGCAGGCGATCCTCGACGGCAAGAACGCCGTCGTGCTGGCCCCAACGGCCGGTGGGAAGACCGAAGCGGCGATGTTTCCCGCGCTGTCGGATCTGGTCACGCACGAACCAGAGGGCATCGGCGTCGTCTATGTCGCGCCGATCAAAGCACTGCTCAACAACCAGAGCGACCGCATCGGCACCTATGCCGAGATGGTTGGGCTGCGTCACTTTGTCTGGCACGGCGACATCCCCGACGCCGAGAAGCGCAAGTTCGTCAAAGACCCGGCCGAGATCTTGCTGACCACGCCAGAGTCGCTGGAGGTCATGCTGATCTCGTCGCGTACTCCGGTGGCCCGTCTGTTTGCCGATCTGCGCATGGTCATCATCGACGAAGTGCACGCGCTGTCTGGCACCGATCGCGGCGCGCACCTGATGTCGGTGATCGAACGCCTAAGGCCGCTGAGCCGCAACGATGTGCAGCGGGTTGGCCTGTCTGCCACCGTCGGCAATCCCGAGAGCATCCTGGCCTGGCTGGGCGGATCCTCGGCACGCTTGGGGGAGGTAATAAGTCCACCCAAGCAGCCGGCGCGTCGCGATCTGGCGGTCGGCCTGTACCACGACCTGCTGCCGCTTTCCGACGCTGCTTCGGCGCGTGCGGGCGGGAAGAAAAGCCTGTTCTTCTGCGCCTCGCGATCGCTGACCGAGTCGGTGGCCGAGCGCATGCGCGGTCGCGGGATCGATGTCTTTGTCCATCACAGCTCGGTCTCGCGCGAGGAACGGCAGGCCGCGGAGGAGCGCTTTGCCCGCGGCACCAACGCATGCATCGTCTGTACATCGACGCTAGAGCTAGGCATCGACGTCGGCGATCTGGATGCGGTCTTTCAGGCCAATGCACCATCGACGGTGTCGTCATTTCTGCAGCGCATGGGTCGCACCGGCAGGCGAGCCGGCACCACCGCCAACACGACGTTTTTTTGCGAGGATGGCGAGGCGGTCCTGCAGGCGGTGGCGCTGATCGAGCTAGCGCGCGAAGGCTGGGTGGAAGCGGTGCCGCCGCAGGATCGCTGCTGGCCGGTGCTGGTGCATCAGCTTCTGGCGATGACCCTGCAGTTTGGCGCCATCAGCCCCGAGCGCTGCTTTCAGCAGCTTGCATCGGTGCCGGACTTTTCGGGGATCGCGCGCGCGGAGTTCGATGAGCTCGTCGAGCACATGCTGCGCAGCGAGTTTCTGTTTCAGGCCGGTGGCCTGCTGTCGATGGGCAGCAAGGCCGAGCGGGTCTTTGGTCGCAAGAACTTCGCCGAGCTGTACGCGGTGTTTTCGTCACCCGTCGTGTACCAGGTCGTCACGCCCGGTGGCCGCGAGCTGGGTTCGCTAGAGCAGAACTTCGTCGATCGCCTGGTCGAACAGATGAGCTCGTTCCTGCTGGCGGGCCGCGCCTGGGTGGTGCAGCGCGTCAGTCACGACAGCCGCACCGTAGTCGTCGAGCCAGCGCCACGGGGAGCCAAGCCCAGCTGGGGCGGATTCCTGCCGCAGCACCTGGGCTTTGAGCTTTCGCAGCGCATCCGCCGCATTTTGGTCGACGATGTCCGCTATCCCTATGTCGATGTGGCGGGCATGCAGTACATCGACGGCAAGCGCGCCGACCTGGGCGACCTGCTGCGCCGTGGCGGCCCCGCGATCCAGATGGATACGGCCGCAGATCGGGCGCTGGTCTTCACCTTCGCCGGCGGTCGCATCAACCACACGCTGAAGCACGGGCTAGAGCTCGTCGAGGGCTGGCAGATCAGCGCCGACAACTTCCAGCTTCGCATCCGCGGCAGCGGTGTCACCCATGACAGCGTTCGCACTGCGCTAAGCCACCTGGGCACCGCGGATTTCTGGGTCGATCCAATGACCCGCCGCGCCCTGCTGGCCCGACTGCCCGCCTATCGCCTGAGCAAGTTCCAAGACTGCCTCCCCGAGCGCTTCGCCCTCGAAATCGTCGAGCGATATCTGCTGGACCGCGCTGGGACGCAGCGCTGGCTATGCCCGGTGACGGACGACCGCTAGACGCTGTCGGGATGCCTCAGCGGAAGTGGCGTGGTCCGTTCGACCTAACTCGGGCAGACCGCGAATAGGGTAGAAGGAAACGGTGGCGGGGGATGCCCGGCTTGGGTCAAGATTCGCTCCAGCCCAGGGCTCGACCGCGGAAGAGACCTCGTAGCTGCGAGCCTTCTCGCCAAAACCACACGCCCTCCAAGAACTCGGGCCAGTGCAGCGCTGGGTCGTCTTCATCGAGCAGGTGTGCGACGAGCAACGCGATGACCAAGTCATGTGTCACATGCACGTTGATGCGCCCGGGGTGCGGAGGCCGGGATAGGAGAGACTGAATGAGAAGGGCGCAGCCCTGGGGCACAGCACGCAGACCCGGAAGCGATGTGTTTCGGATTTGCAGCCGGGCCAGACCATGGGCGCCATGTTGGACAAACAAAGGCCACGCACGCTCTCCGTCGGTCACGAAGGGCCCAGGGGCACCCAGCAGCGGATCGGGCTGTGGAGCGTCGAGCTGATTGGCCCCAGCGACAATGGCCGCGGCGGTCTGTCGACACCGCAGGACTGCGCTGCAGCGAAGGGTACCCAAGCGAGGTGCCAGCGTCCGGCCCAGTGCGAATGCCTGTGCGTGTCCACGTCCGGTCAATGGCACATCGTCACCGGGCTGGGCCGGGGGGAGATCTCCGCGCTCGGCATGGCGAAGCAGCAGCCACGCGCCCGCAGCCGATGGAAGCTGGGCCAGGTCGGCAAGCAGCGCTGCTGGCAGCCGACTCAACGGGCCTCCGCGACGATCACTGAGCTAACGGCGGGCAGGGGCAGCACGCTGTGAAATGCGAAACCAGTGCGGTGCAGCAGCGACTGAAACTCGGTCAGTGTGCGTTCTTTTCCGCCGGTCATCACGAGCATATTGAGATCCAGGAGTCCGCCCGCGCCGCCCTGCGGAGGTAGTAGCATCTCGACGATGTACAGTCGGCCCGAGGCGGGTAGTGCGCGGCGTGCGTGCTCTAGCAACCGACCTGCATCCTCATCGGCAAAGTCGTGCAGCACGCGAGCGAGGATCACTGCATCGCCCTGCACTGGCCATGGCAAGAACAGATCCGCGGAAACGGCCTGGCAGCGAACGGCTACGTCAGCCGGTACCTGGAAGAGACGACAGACCTCGGGACGCTCTAGCAAGACGCCACGTAGGGTCGGTGCGGCTTGCAGCAGTGAAACCAAGAGGGCTCCGCTGCCACCTCCGGCGTCGATGATCTGTCGATGTGCGGTCAGGTTCAGGATCTGGGGCAGTGCCGCATAGTCGTGGCGTGCATAGCTGGTAAGTGCGGCGTGGTAGCTGTGCAGTGCCGGCCCATCTTCGGCAATGTGCTGAAACCAGCCCATTGAGTACAGACGCTGGGACGCCGAGACTCCGTCACGTAGACAAGATGGGAGCTGGGTCCATGCCTGATAGTGATCCCCCGCCCACAGCCGCGCCGCCGGGGCCAGCGACAGCGGATGATCGGCACGCAGCAGCACGCCCCGCGTGGTGGCGGTCATGGTGTCGCCTGAATGGGCCAGAAGCCCTAGCTCCTCCAGCGCTCGAGCCAAACGGCGCATGGGATCGACAGGCACCTGGCACTGCTGGGCCAACGCATCGAGCGAACCCGGGAGTGCATCGAACACGCCTAGCTCTACCGCGGCCCGTAGCGTCTGCGTCCGCCAGAAGCCGACCAGGTCAGACGACACCGCCGCAAGCGCGCTCTGCCGGGCAGGACGCAGCTGCTGCTGTATCTGTCCCTCTTCCGTGATCAGCAGCAGCGCGCCATCGCTGGTCTCGACGCGCGCGATGCCGTTGTAAAAGGGCTCTACCATCGCGAAGCGTGCGTCGTAGACCGCGGCTCCGGTTTGATCGATGTGGTGCCAGCCCCGATCATCGCGCGCACGGGCCAGGCCTTTGTGGAACACATCCAGATCGATGAACCAGTGCCCATGCACCAGCTGACCATTGGGGTCGATGTGACTGTGTAGGCCGTCTGCTCGCTGCACTACTGCACATTCATCGCGATAGTCGCCGGCATAGCGATAGCGATTGCTATAGGCAGGCAGCCCAGCGGATGTGATGTGAAAGGATGATCCATCTTCCTCGCGCACAACGCAGCGCCCGTTTTGAAAGTTCCCGCAAAAACCATAACGGGTGTTCCCCAGCGGAGTGCCATCGGGGTGGATATGCAGCCACGTGCCATCGCCGGCGCTCGCTGCTGCGAGCCCTTCATAGAAGCCGAAGGTCCGACGAAAACGTGCTGGGTATGCAGGCCGACCTAGCGGGTCAATGTGATAGGCGCCGCTGTGGTCTGCAACGGCAGCCAGGCCCGGTTCGTGAAACTTGAGCACCCAGGAAAAACGCTGCGGATACAGTGCCTGCCCGGCCAGTACGTGATGAGTGCCGTCCGCAGCGACCGTGGTCTGTCGCCAGGTGTTCATCACGTGGAACCGACGGGCTGTCGCATGTTGCACGAGCGGCACAGCGGCAGATTCGGGTAGTCGACTTGCAGCCTGCGATACGTGGCGCTGTCCCAGATCTGCGCCAGCGTCTTTTCATGAAGCGTGCCGAAGTCACCCAGCGTACGCCGCAACGCATCGGGAGCACAGCAGGGCGAGAAGCGTCCCTCGGCCGAGATCCACGCTTCTTTGCCGAGGAATGGACATGGCCCGCCAGGCGCCAAGTCCCGATCGGCATCCGGGCTGAGCTCAAAAATGTTCTCTAGCAGGACGTGGTTTCCCGATGGCAGGCGCTCGCTCTGCTGCACCGCATGGGCTGCTCGCACCGCCGAATTCCAGCGCGCGATCGCAGCCGCATCGCGTCGCATTGAAAGCCCCCGAATCTGATCGAAGTGTGCCCACAGGTGGTGTCCCTTGACGCGATCCACACCCAGTGCGGCGGCAAGGCGAACGATGTCCGCGAGCTCATCCACATTGCTCTCAAGAAATGTGAGCTGAAAGGTGACGCGGCAGCGGTTGCCGCCCTGGGCTGCGTGCAGATCTCGCACAGCGATGAATTCGCGTACGTTCGACAGCACCTGATCCCAACGAACGCCGATCATGATGCGCTCGGCGGTCTCGGCCTTGGCCCCGTTCCACGAGATCTTCACGTCCGATGTGACCGGAACGATTCGCTCGGCCCAAGCCCGCGCGCCGCGCCGAGGAAAGGTTCCGTTGGTGGTGAGGTTGAGCTTGACGCCGTATTCCTGGCACAGCGCCAGGATGTCATCGAAGTGTTCGTACAGAAGCGGCTCGCCCATGGTCGATGGGATGATCTCGCGCAGGGGGCTGCCGCGGCGTTCTGAGAGGATTTGACGGAGAAGTGCGATGTCCATCCTCCGTCTGGGCTCGCCTCTCTCTCTCCGCTGAATCTGCAAGGGGCTGTGCGGCGAGTGCTCTTCACACATGATGCAGCGTAGGTTGCAGTCATCGGGGTTGGTGTCGAAGGTGATTCTCCACGGGCCAGGAATGGCCGTGCTGGATCGTGCCGGCTGCAGCTCGGCATAGATCTGTTCGATCGCACGGACGTGCTCGTCCATGCGAGGCACCTGACCACCTTCGGAACCGAGATAGCCACGCTGCCCCAGGTGAAAAGCCATTGAGGGGTCATCGACCATACGCTGCATCTCAGCAGCCAAGCTTTCAGCGTCGCGGTGCCGGAACAAGAGACCGTTCTGTTCATGCGCGACATACTCAGCCATGCCGCCCACGTCTGCAGTGACTACAGGAACGCGAACAGCCTGCGCTTCGTGGATGACTAGTGGCGAGTTTTCCAACCAGATTGAGGGCACCACGATGGCATCGACGTGATTGAAGACGTCGGTCACGATCTGCTGGTTGCGATATTCGGGCAAGAACTCGATGCGTCGCTGAGTTTCCGGTGGCAGAGCGCGGATGGCCTGCTGCAGAAACGGCGTAGTCTCACCGCGCGGACGTCCCCAGATGCGCAGGATGGGATCACCGCGAAGCTGAGCGAAGGCGGCAATGAGCAAATGAATACCCTTGGCCGGAATATGTGTGCCGATGTAGCCGAATGCAAAGGCGTCCTCTTTTTGTCGCTGTCGCCCCAACAAGCGGTCGCTATCAAAGCCGTAGTCGAGATATCGCAGGCGCTCGGTGGGAATCCCGAAGTCATCGCGAAAGCGCGACAGCAGGTAGCGCGATGGCGCAATGAAGCAGTTCACCTTGGCTGCTAGGTCGCGCGCATGTGCCATGCGCCGATGAACCCAGTCGGTCCAGTATGCGATGTCTCGTTCTGCTTCGCTGATCGCACCCGAATAGTAACGTGCGTAACAGCGTTCGGCACAGCGGCGATCGTCCTGCCCAGGACACAGCGGCCACGGTCCCCGTGCGTCGGGGTGCATCTGCATAAGCTGCCCGCGCGGACACATCAGCCAGTAGTCATGCAGCGTAAAGACAATAGGAACTCCTGCTCGCGCCGCTTCGTCAACCAGAGACGTGGACAGGTGGTTCAGATGGCCGATGTGCACCACGTCAGGGCGAACGCTCGACAAGACTTCGGCGAAGCGGCGATCGATGCCTTCGTGCCGGTAGCGATCCCGCATATAGGCGTTGTTGACGACGTGGAGGCGCACACGTGGATCGCTGGGGTCGCTTTCTTCATGCAGCGCCGCATCCTCTGCGAAGGGATCCTCGACCCGGGTGAAGACATGCACTTCGTGACGGGCTGCGAGCGCCTGCGACAGTGCTTGGGTGTACACCTCGGACCCGGCGTTGTAGCGCATCGGATAGCCGTGGATGACTTGAAGCACGCGCATTACACACCTGTCTCCATGGTGGTAGACCGGCCGCCAGCAGCAAAGGAGTGAACCAATCGAGCGATACCTTGCGCAATCGAGACACGGGCGCGAAAGCCAAGTCGTTGCTTCGCCAGAGTTGGATCGCCGACGAAGCGTGCGACGTCATAGATCCGCGCTGGGGCCTCGACGCAGTGGCTGCGCTTCCCGCCCGCAGCGATGGCCAGCGCCGCGAGATCACCGAGGCTGGTTCCATGCCCGGTCAGGATGTGGATGGGAGGCAGAGCCTCGCCTTGCTCGATGCGTTGGATGGTAGCCAGGATGCCCGCCACGGTGTCCGATAGATGGGTGAAGTCGAACAGGTGCTGGCTACCATCGACTCGCAGCGTCTCGCCGAATGCAGCAGCCCGTGCGAATGCAGGCACAACGCGGTCTGGGTGATCATGCGCGCTGCCGTAGACGTTCGAGAAGCGCAAGATGGCGGTGCGAAGACCTCGCTCGCGAGCCTCGATGACGCGCCGCTCGGCCTCGACCTTGGACCGTCCATAGACGTTCACCGGGCGCAGCGGCGCATCTTCCCCGACAGGCAGCGAGTCTGCCTGGCCGTACACCTCGCGGCTGCTGGCGAAAATCACCCACGGCCGGTGCGCGGCGGCGAACGCAGCGTCTAGCACAGCCTGTGTCCCCATCACATTGGTTTTCCAACAGCGCTGCGGATCGCGCTCTCCATGAATCACGCGCGACACCGCAGCCAGATGCACAACGCCATCACAGGCACCCGCAAGCTGCCTCACCGCCTTCTGATCAAGAACGTCCCCATGTCCCGCACGTGCTGCGGGAATGCGAAGATCGAAGGAAGCAGTTCGGTACCCTCTGGAGCGAAGCAGCAAGAGAAGTGCCGTGCCGATGAGACCTTCAGAGCCGGTGATGCCGATAGTCTTCATCCGTCAGCCTCAGGGTCTACAGGAGGCAAAGGGAGGTTGGTGAGCTGCGCAAGCAGCGGTGGATCGTCTTCAAGAACCAGTCGCCGCTTGAGGGCATCGACCGTTAGCCGATCCAGGTTCTTGAATCGACTGGCATCACTGCCATGCGCGATTGCATTGCGCAGGTCCAGCAGCTCGTATGCATCGCTTGCCCCATCGGCCCGATTGAAAGGCAGGCGGAGACTTCCGACGGCATCCAGAACGGATCCATGCTTCACCCGCAGGCCACGGACATACTTGTGCATCTCGTCGCTGCTGCTCCGAACTCCCCGCGGCTTGTATTTGTCTCCTGACAGCAGCAAAAGAATGCCCCCAAGACCCCAGTGCAGCCAGGCATCAGATTCTTTGCTGTTCAGCTGCAGTGTTGTTGTTGCGGGACGGATGATCCGCTCACGCAGCTCGCGCTCGATGACCACCGCCAACAGGTGCGCGAAGCGCCCAAGGTCATCGACGGTTGCGCTGTACGACGACTCGGCACGCAGCAAGTCCTCTTGGCTGTCAGGGTGCAGAAGCGGGAACTTGCCTGGGAGCAAGCGTTCTTGCCAGAGCTTCCGGGCCCGCGTGTCTTGGCTCTTTTGCCAGAGACGCAGATCCATAGACGGTACGCTCCGCAGTTGCTTCTCTAGGTCTTCGTCTGACAGCTCCTCCCGATCCAGGAGCTTGCAAAGCAGCGTTCTGACTGCTTCTTGCTCCTGTGGTCTGCGCGCGACACTCCATGTCTCTCGCAGGAGATAGAGTGCTCGCCGCTCAAGTGCGCGGATAGGGCCCTGTGCCATCTCGCGGATTCGTTTGTCTGCGCGCAGCGGTTCGATCAGGCGGAAGCGAAGATCGGCTTCGGCCATCAGGTGGTATAGCGCTTCACCGTGTAGGCCGGCTCTGATGCAGATTCGGCCTGCGAGGCTCAGCACGTTTGCCTGCTTCTCCAGATGTTCGCTCCCCTTATCGAGAAGCGTCATTGCCTCCTGCAAGCTGCGATAGCTGGCGGCGAGCCTTCCTTGGCGCAATTGGACCGCTGCGCGGCACTCCCACGCGTCGATCAAACGACCGGGATGTTTCAGCGTTGTGGCTTGGTCAATGGCCTGCTGGCTCTGTGATAGTGCCTCGTTCCACTCTTTCTTCTGAGCATGCAACTTCGCGATGTGAATCGTCGCCGCGATTTGACGAGCCACATTGTTGCTCTGCGTAGCGAGTCGGCGCTCTTCTTCAAACTTCAGCCGAGCCGCGCCCTGCTCTTTGCGTTGGAGCAAGGAGCGCGCAGCCAGGCCCCGCGCATTGGCCAGTCGATCCGGATTGCAGAGCAGCTCGCACAGCTCCTCCATGCGCGCGTAGTGGTCGTCGCGTGCGGCGCGCTGTCCGAAGACGTCGTACAGCGCACCCAAGTTCCCGTGAAGCCGCGCACGTTCATGAAGAAACTCTGGCAGCGTCGCTTTCTTCAGATTTTCTCGGAACAGCGTATAGGCATCGTAGAGCTTGCCTTGCCGCCGCAGCGTCGCGCCCAGGTGATTCGCGCAGAGCAGGGCCTGGGCGGTTAGCCCTTCATTGTCGGCCAGAGCAATTGCCGCCCTGAGATGTTGCTCCGACTCATTCGGCTCATCGAGGCGGAAATGGCAGAGCCCGATAAATCGGTGCCCCAGGATCATCCCCTTCGGGTGCTTCGCCTGTTTAGCCCACCCCAGAAGCTTCTGGTCTAGGGCTAGAGCCTCGGTGTACCTAGCCTGCAGATAGACAGAGCGTGCTTGGAGAAACCACTCTGCTTGCTCGCAGGGCAGCACACGCTGGATTATCGCTTCCGTGGATTCGGGCATCGGGGCCCCTATGGATGGGCTAGCTGGGCAGGCAAACCGACTGAGGCGCCAAACAGAGCACCGACGCGATTGCGCTGTCAATGCGAGACTGCATCGCTGGGATCCGGCGCCATGGCTGTGGAAGTAAGCACGCCAGGCGGAGGGGGGGGGCGCGCGCAGCCGGGGATGCCTCCGCCCCATGCGTCGTCATCCGTTGGCGACGAAGAGGCTGCAATTGCGGGACGAAAGGATAGGCCCTAAGACTGCCGCCCCCAGCGGCGTCTACATCGAACGCAGCCTATCCTCAGCGGCTCGCAACGCTAGCGTCAAGTTGGCCAGCGAGATCTTCCAGGGAGCGTTGTCTCGTCGGGGATAGATCTCGATCTGTGGCAGATTTCCCTGGAAGCAAATCTCTGCCAGCAGATCGTCCGCGCACCAGATTTCGGCAACCAATTGGTCGCGATCCGGAACGCTGGCGATTTGAATCGACAGAGGAGACGGTGCGTTTTGCGTCATGGTTCGAGAAATCCCAAAAACTTGCCGCGCACATCGTAGCGGACACCGCGACCGTCCGGCGTGCGAACTTCGATAACGTCACCAAGTCGTGCATGGTGCCGGCGCGTCGTGACCGCCCCTGGATGCGTCAGGATGTCGTCGGTGATGTGTTGGCCCGCCTGGTTGATCTGGCTGCGGTTTCCTCGAGCATCTGGGTACGCCGTGCCTGGGCGATTGGTGTGTTTCTGCAGCGCCCGCCCTGCAGCCGTAAGACCCTCTCGATCTGAAGTGGCCGCCGCGCGGGACAAGTCATCGACTGCGATGGCATCACCCACAGCGTTGCCCGGGGCTCTGCCAGAATACTCCGCGGCGTCGTGGCGAGGATGCGATGTCACGCGGGGCGCTGGTCGTCTGGCTGCAGCGTCCTCCGCATGCTCCGCCACGTGTTCGGCTCCTCTCGAACCGGCCTTCCTGACCGCCTTTTTCTTCGCCTGTTGGGCAACCGCACTGCCCGCATCCACCGCATGCTCCGCCACATCAGCCAGCACATCGCCTTTGCGCAGGATGCCGACCGCCGGCACATACGTCGTGGGTGAAGCCATCGCATCCCCGACACTCTCGACCGCATCGCCCAGCTTCTGCGGCCACGGCTTCTTCAGCCACGCTGCGGCGGCATCCAGCACTCCCTGCGCCGCGTGCTTGGCATCCTCGCGGGTCGCGTTCCGTGCAGTCGATAGGATCTTCTGCCCGACCGCTTCCGCTTCGCGCGCTGGAGTCGTCGCGTGCAGCGGTGTGCCCGCCGCCATCTCG
>CAZKOY010000079.1:23062-25809 GCA_964554495.1 uncultured Myxococcales bacterium | reverse complement strand
GGAATGCTTGACGCGCTTTTGCCGGGTCGGTCTAATCGGCTTCATCTCGCAGCGTTCTCGGTCAACCCTGTGTATTCGTCGCCATCCGTCGTTCATCCAGAGCCGTTTCGCGCCGCAGACATGGACCTGATGCGGCGTGACCATCGGGCGTTTCGGACGAGCGGCGGTCGACGCTGCCTTCGCATCCGCCTGCTTCTTTTGTGGGTGCTGGGCAGCCTGTGCCTCGACGGACAGCGCAGCGCCGGGCCACTTTCCCTGGCCATACCCACCGCGCAGGCCATGGGACGGCGCAGCACGCTGGAAGCCACGCTGCGGACCGACCGCAATCGGCAAGAGCGTCGTCGGGCCGCTGTCGAGCTGGGCGAGCTAGGCGACAGTGATGCGGCGCCTGCCTTGATTCTGGCGATGTTCTCTGATCGTGACGAAAGTGTGCGCGGTGCCTGCGCCGAAGCCTTGGCCGCCTTGGCTGAGCGATCCACTCTGCCCGCTCTGCGCGCTGCCACCAAAGACGAGAGCCCGCTGGTACGCCGCCTGGCCATGGCCGCTGTCAAGCGACTGAGCCCCGCAACCAGCAGCGGAAGTGGCAAGCGAGTGACGGTTGTCGTGGGGCGCTCGGGATCCAAGGCCAAGTCCGGCACGCTACCCGACATACCCAAAGTCCTGCGCGAGGCCGTCATCAAAGAGATGCGCGAGTCCAGCGAGCTAGAAGTCATCGAAGACTTGGATGCAGCCGGCGGCACGGCGACAGGCTTTACCGTCGACAGCAGCGTCATCAAGCTGTCGCGCTTGACCACGCCGCAAGGCGAGCTTGAGGTCTCGTGCGATGTCAGCATGATCATCGCCGCCCTGCCCGGTCGAAACGTCGTCAGCATGGTCACAGGTGGCGCCAGCGTCATCGGTCCGCGCGGTCCATCGACCAAGCCAACCCGCGCCTTCATCGAGAGCCTAGAGACCGAAGCCGTGCAGCAAGCAGTCAAAGAGACGCACGCCAACGTCATGACCTATCTGCGCACGCAGCTTCGCAAGTAACGTCGGTGGCAGGGCCGCTGGCGCGCGACGCGTGCGAAAAGGAACTGCATCGATGAAACGATGGCTGCTGCGGAGCGCCGCGATTCTTGCCGGCCTGCTCTTGTTTTCGCTGATCGCTGGCTGGATCTTTTTCCAGCCGCTTCTGCGCTGGGCTTTGTATCCGCGGCAGGGCTTCGCGGCGCAGGCACCTTTGGTCGCCCCGGACTATGCCAGTCCCGCGATGTGGAGCGCGCTGCCCGATCGCCAAGATGCCGCCGACGCGACGCTGCCAAGCCTGCCAACGATCGCTCCAGATCAGGCTCTGGTCGATGTGTTTTATGTTCACCCGACGACCTATGTCGGCCCGCGCTGGAATGGTCCTGTTGACGATCCGCGGCTGAATGCCGATACCGACCGCGTGGCGACGCGCATTCAGGCGAGCGCGTTTTCTGGCTGCTGCGCCGTCTATGCGCCGCGCTATCGACAGGCCAATGGCATGGCCTTTACCCGCCCATCGCCCGACGGAGATCGCGCGCTGGATCTGGCGTATGGCGATGTCGACAGAGCCTTTATGGCGTTTCAAGCGCGAAGGGGATCTGCCGGGGGCGCGCGGCCGTTCATCATCGCGGGTCACAGTCAGGGGACGATGCTCGCATATCGCCTGCTGCGAGCGCGAGTCAGCGGGCAGCCACTGCGAGCGCAGCTTGTCGCGGCCTATCTTTTGGGCGGGCTGATCACGCAGGCCGATGTGAGACGCGATCTGCCCGACATCGCCGTCTGCAACACGAAAACACAGACCGGCTGTCTGGTCGCATGGAACGCTCGCGGGCCGGCCTATCGCCCCTCGCCGTTCGAGATGAAGCGCTCGCAGGATGGCGACCACGACCTTGCCGCGCTGTTGGCCGATCGCGTCTGCACGAACCCGCTTTCGTGGACCGGCGATGCAACCGAGGTTCGCGCGGACCAAAACCCCGGCGCGCTGTTTTTCGATGCAAAAGCGCCCGCGATCTTGCCGGGCTTTGCCAGCGCGCAGTGTCGTGACGGCACTGTCTGGGTCGTGACGTATGGCAAGGTGCCGCGCGATTTTCTGAGCACGCTGCTCGATCACGCGCTCGGTGCCGACAACTATCACCCGATCGAGTACCAGCTTTTCTTCATGTCGCTGCGTGACAACGCGACGACGCGCGCCACCGCCTTTCTGCAGGCACAACCCCGCTGACCGCAGCGCAGAAACGCTGAACAGACCATCCCGCCCGGCAAGGACATGCGTACCGACGTGGGCTGTGTGGGGGATGGGCGCGCGGAACGGCGTGCGGTCTGGTTGCGGGCTGCGATGGGCTAAAGGCCCGGCGGCATGCGCGGAGTCTGCGTGCTGCGGATCAGGAGCAGATCGTCCTGCGTCAGGCCATAGGCTGCGTGGACCTGCTCGGCCAGCGCACGCTCGTGGTCGCGCTGCTGCGCCTGCCGCTGCAACATCGGCAGACACTCGCGCTCGAACGTCGCCCGCAGCTTGGCCAAGCTTTCGAGCGTGAACGAGGCTCCGCCCTTTTTCCGTCGCCGCTTTACCTCGCGGACAAAGCCATCGCTGCCCAAGCGGGCGAAGTCGGCGAGCAGCGGGCCGGGCACCTCGACATCGTATTCGCTGCGCAACATATCCAGAAGCAGGGTCGTGCGATCGCGGCTCTCTGCCGCAAGCCGACTCAGCGCCCCCACAAGCTCCTCGGCTTTTTCGCGCTGCT
>CAZKOY010000079.1:0-22962 GCA_964554495.1 uncultured Myxococcales bacterium | reverse complement strand
TCTGCCGCAAGCCGACTCAGCGCCCCCACAAGCTCCTCGGCTTTTTCGCGCTGCTCTTGCGTTGGCTTTGCGATGGGAACCGACACGATGTACTCGCCGAACATGCGCAGCGCTTCGTCTTTTGCATGCTGCGCCATGCGCCAGTGATACCACCACAGAATGGGTGCATTCAGGCACGCCAAGAGCCAGCGATCTTCCGTCGGTAACAAGTAGGTTGTGTTGTTGGTATAGACGCCCGCATCGACAACGCAGAAGTCTGAGCGCCACAGAATATCGGGATAGCGCACCGCCGGTTTCTCGAACAAGTCATAGTAGGCACACGCGCGAAGCTCCCAGAAATAGCGGCCATGATCGCGGCGCTTCCGCAGGCGTGCTTCATGGCGCTTCATGTGGCGATGCAGTGCGGGGAAGGTTTTTTCAAAGATCGCTTCGGCTGCCGCTTCACTCTCGGCAGTGGACCAAGGCCAGCGATGATCGCGGCTGCTTTTCAGCAAAACGATCCATTGATCTGCCCACGTCGGAGCCCAGCGCGCGATGTCTTGTCCGCGCAGGTATTTCTTTAGGACCTCGATCGAGCGTGGGTCTTCTTGGCATAGGCGCTGTTTCGTCGCGTCGTCGATCAGGAATGCTTCGTTGCAGCCGGTCTTGATCCCATAGTGCGGTCGGACTCTGGCGTATTCAGAAAGCGGCGGTCCGGCGCGGCGCAGCTTCGCAAGCAGGTCCTGCACCGCCGTCGGCTCTAGCGTGAAGCCGGCGGGGCCAAGCTGGCTCTGCGGCAGCGCGAAGGCGTGTGTCTCGACATAGGTCGCGAGCTTTTCTTTGTGAAGCTCCTCGCGCGGGAACAGCGTCACTTGCACGTTGTGATCAGCGGCGGGCGGCAGCTTGCGCAGCGTCACGATGCAGGGAAAGGCATCGGCATCGGGAAAGATCGGCGCGTGGCCAAAGTCGATGATCGATTCCAGCGTGCAGCGCTGCGACAAGAGCGTGCGCAGCTTTTCCGCATAGCCGCCGCGCAGCCACTTGTTCGACACGATAAAGCCCAGTCGCCCTCCGACTTTTAGCTGCGTGATGCCGCGCTCAAAGAAGTACACGAACAGATCCGCGCTGCCATCGAAGACCTCGAAGTTGGCGCGGAAGTGATCTTTGTATTTCGTCAGAAGCTCGTGCCGCACATACGGCGGGTTGCCGATCACGACATCAAAGCCTTCTCGCCAGCGGGCCGCGATCGTCGCTGCATCGTGCTTGTACTCGGGCTCGGGCTCGGGCTCGGGCCCATGCGCGGGGTCGCTTTCCAAGGAACGCAGCACGACCTGGCCTTGGCCCCAGTCGAAGGCCCAGGGGTCAAGCTGCGGCTCGCTGACGACGCTGTTGCCGTGCCGGATGTTGCGGTCGAGAAACGTCAAGCGCTTGCCGCGCTCGGCCGTCTTCAGCCACAGCGAGAGCTTGGTGATCTGCGCCGATTCCATGCTCTTGTCGATGCCGAACAGGTTTTCGTTTAGCACCGCACGCGTCAGATCAAACATCGTCACCTGGCCGCGCTCGCCGCGAAGCTCAGCCAGCGCTTCGTTGACGCGGGCAAACTCTTGCGCCAGTGCATCGAAGGCTGCGATCAGAAAGGCGCCGCTGCCACACGATGGATCCAGCACGCGAATCTGTCGAAGCTGACTGCGATACGCTTCCCAGCCGGCGATGCGATCGTCTTTCTTGCGTGCATCGCCCGCGCCCGAGCGATCCCAGGCGTCGGCAAACGTCCGCCCCAGCGTCTCGCGCACCAGGTAACTTGTGACAAAGGGCGGCGTATAAAAAATGCCTTCCTGCTTGCGTGTGCCCGGCGCTTTCTGCGTGCCCGTCGAGGGCAGCTTTGGGGTATCGGCGCTCGCCGGCTTTTCCAGATCGCGGCGCAGCGCTTCCAGATCCGCGATCGACTGCTCGAAGACATGGCCCAGCACGTCGACCGATACCTCTTCGGCAAAGTCGTACTCGGACAGCGCACACAGCGCGGCGCACAGCTCGTCGGGGATCTCTAGATCGGCAAGCTCGGGAAGCTCGCGAAACAGACCGCCGTCATACGCCGGAATATCGAGCTCCGTGTTGCCGCGATCGACCGAACGAAACACCGCCACCAGGTTCTGCCACGGCGTGCTCGGCGCATACGGATTGCGAAACGAAAGCGCATTGCGCAGCGTGTTCGGCGGCACCAGCAGGCGCCGCTCAGCAAAGGCCAGGAACAGCACGCGATCCAGGATCGTCTGGGCATAGCCCAAGAGCGTCTCGGCCGGGATGTTCGAATGCCGATGACACAGGTCGTGAAACAGTCGCTCGCGCAGGTGGCGATACTTGGCATACAGCCGCTCGGTGATCTCGCGCTCGGTGCGCTCGGATGCCTGCAGAAGCTGGCAAAGTGGGGACTGCTCGACGGAAGGCCCACCCAGAAGCGCATCGCGCCCCAGAAGCGCAACGAAGCGCAGGAAGCCCTCTTCCGTCGCCAGATCCTTCAGCCAAAACAGCTCATACGCCGCTTGCCCATGGCTCTTGGCGTACAGGCGCGTCTCGCGATAGTTCGAGACGATGATCCAGCGCGACTCTTTGGTCTTGTTGGCATAGTCCCAGCCCTGCTGGACCGGTGTCAGCGAGCGTCCTTTGGCGTGTTCCAGAAACTGCGCCGAGCCTTTGAGCTCGATGGGCGCGATCACCGTGCCGGTTGGCTTGGCGGCCTTGCGCGTCGACCCATCCGGCGGCAGCGAAAAGATCCCCAGCGCCGCATCAGCCCGTCCACCGCCCGTCGCCACCTCGGCCCACAGGTCGAAGCGGCCCGCGTCCGCCTGCATCACGCTGCGATATCCCAAGATGTCGCCAAACACCCCGCGCAGAAACTCCCCATGCAGCGGCGTCTCGCCCAGCTGATCCAGCGTCCCGCGCGAAAGCAGGTCAACCCAGCGGGCGATCGTCGCTTGATGGGACCGAAACAAGGACGGGTCGAGAGTCTTTCTGCGGTCTTTGACGAGCCGGGGGTGGAACAGGGGAAGGTGGTGATCGCGGGACATGGGCAGGCTGGTATAGCAAAACTCTCCGCCCGCCGGGCGTCGCATCATGGGCGTGACGGGCGACGGGTTTCTACCCCTCGGTCGAGCCTCGTGCCCCTGCTGAGAGCTGCTACGCATCCGGGGGGCGCAAGCCTCAGAGATCCAGCTGAGCCCCAGAAACGGCCACGTGCGCCGGATATCCAGCCGGCTCTGGCCCTGATCGGCGACGGCGAGCTACTGCACGTGCTCCAGCATCGGTTCGCTGGGGTACTGCACCGCTACCTTGGCCCAATGCTCAACCAGCGACGAGCCAAGCGATGCGCTTGTCCATATGCTTAGCAAACGTGGCGTTGGATATCCTCATGAGCTCTTTGAATGCGAGGCTGAAGAGTGGATCTTATCTTATCGAGCTTAACTTTTAGCTTAGTGAAATCCTCAGGTGAAAATTCAACGAGATAATAGCGAAACTGTTCACTCTCTTTTTTGAGTAGTTCGTACTCACTCCTGATACTTCGCATCTCAGGAAAGTCTCGCCATACTTGACGCATGGCTTCGTGAGCCTCTACATGACGTTGGTGGCGTACGACGAGATAACTACGCACCCAATGCACTGCCGCATAAAATAGCGCGGTTATCGCCCACCCATTGCAGAGAGCAGATAGCTCTTGGGCTTTGTCCGTTAATGTCTTAGCACCTTCAAGGTGCTGCTCATAGGACGGATCTAGCATTGGCAACTGGTATTGCGCTTGCAGGGATCATTTGCATGCTACTTTCTGGAACAATATCATAACTAACAACGGTATTTGGCCTGATATCGTCAAATTGCATCATAATTTGAACTAAACGATGATCTAGATCGATGTCTTTTGTTGAAGTAATGATAAACACTTTGGGATTGCTCCCTGGCCGAGGCATGAGCCGTATTTCACGGACACCGGGGATATCTTTTAGAAGCGCATATAACGCTTCCTCAAGGTCGCAAGAAGGATAATACGATGTGCCTGTCTGGCCAATGAAGCCATTGCCAGTATTCACGGTCTTTAGAAGCTTAACCAGCGGGCCCATGTGGTCATTCCGTTTCAGCAGGCACAACAATAGTTGCCGCCTGCACATAATAGTTTTTCGGATCGCCGTCGTGGGCTACAGGCCGAAATACAGACGTCACAACTAACTTGAGACGAATTTTTGTACCATCGGCCAGTTGAATTGTTTGAGAGCCATCCTCAACCAAGTCAAACTCAACAGGTTCGACCTCAACCTGCTTACCGTTTATAGAGATTTGCGTGGTCATCAGAGCACATTCGGTTGCCGTGCTACCGGTGCAGGTGGTCGACGATCCCAAAATGATACTCGTCTCGACGACGAAGCGCCACCGCTATTTTCGTAGGCCTGCAAGTACTTCTCGTCGGACGGGCTCATTGGACCCTTGGATTCCTAAACGGGCCGTTATTGGTGGTCTTGGGGTGTTGATTTGTCAAGGGAATTTCAGACGAGCTTGTGTGCCTCCTAGGGCAAGGGCGGGTCGCGCATGCGCCAGGCGAGGCGAGTGGCCATGACCATGATCGAGAGCCTGCGAAGCTAATCGGCGTCGAGCCTGCCATAGGGTCCGGGGTGCATACCGAAGTGCGAGGGGCCGCTTGGAATGGGCAAAAAGACCTCGCGGGCTCCGGCGGCGAGATACGTCTCGCAGAGGCGGCGCAGCAGGCGCGTGCGACAAGCCCCGCACGAACAGGAACGCAGGAGGCCGTCTCCGGCGCTGCCACCGATGGAAATGGAAGCTCCCGATCCAGTTCTTGAACAGTTCTTGATAAGGGCTCTTGAGCGCGATCGAATCCGTGCTGGCGTCCAGTTCGAGATTCGCTGTCCGAGGCCCCTGGGCAGCGGTATGGTCACGCATGTCCCCTGTGCATGACTGATGGCTGACCAGGAGCAGTGCTCGTGGTACGCAACGGAAACGGAGAACTTCCAACATGCCCTACAACGAAACGATCGCAGAGCGTCTACGAGATGTCCTTCGGCAGCGCGTCGAGATTCGCGAGCAGCGGATGTTTGGCGGGCTGTGTTTCATGCTGAACGGCAACATGCTGTGCGGCGTGCATCGCGAGACGCTGATGTTCCGAGTGGGCAAAGAGCAAGAAGCGACGGCGCTGGCGCGGCCGGGTGCGCGGCCGATGGACATCACGGGCCGACCGATGGCGGGATTCGTGCTTGTGGATCCCAAGGCATGCGACAAGAACGCGCTGCGAACCTGGGTGGCGCTGGCAGAAAACTATGCGGGCACCTTGCCTCACAAAGCAGCGTCCGCGGCGGCGCGGGCAAAAAAATAGGCACGCTGCCCGACGGGTTCGCGGTGTGCTGTGGTTCGTGCAGCGTCGCTGCGGAACGCGCTCTTGGTTACTGGCTGGGATCGCTCGGCGGGCTGGGGTTGGCCCAGTTGCCTTGCCACTTCAGATGTCTTTGTTCCAAGAATGACTCCCATTCCACGCGCAGCCGCGGTCCGGGGAAGGGCAGCGGCGGCAGGGGAGCCTCGCTGCTGGCGACCATGTCCAAGCGGTTGCCTTTTGCGAATCGCGCCAGCCGGAATCGCTTGAACACATGATGCGTGCTGGGGTCCACTTGCACCGGCCCCTCGGGACCGGGGAAGGTCTGCCCACCCAAGGCTTGGCGCACGCGACGCGGCGCTTCCGACTGCGCGGCGCGGGCTGCTTGCGCCCACAGCATGACGCCGACATAGGCCGCCTCGGCTGACTCATCCGGGCTGCGATGCGCGCCGAACTTCTTGCGAAAGCGATCGACAAAGGCGCGGTTCTCGGGGGTCTCGACCGAGCTTGCGTAGGAAGCACCCAGCAGGTCCCCTTCCAAGTTGAAGTCGGCAAGCTGCTGCTGCTCTCCTTCGCCTAGGCCGAATGACACCATGGGGGCGGCCAGCGCGCGGCGATTGCCGTCGCGCAGCGTGCGTACCAGCGCAGCGCTGGAGTCGCCCCGCAGCGTGTTCAGCACAAGGTCTGGCTTGCAGTGCGCGATCGCTTTGATCACCGCGCTGAAGTTCGTCTCGCCGATGTTGAAGTACTGCTGGCCGACAACTTCCGCCCCCAGTCGCTTGACCTCTTCGGTGATCAGCGCATGCACAACATGCGAATAGATGCCGTCTGATCCGACGAGAAACAGCTTGCGGTGGCCCAGCTTTTCTACAACATGGCGCACCGTGGGAATGACCTGCTGATTGGGCGTCGCGCCGACGTACAGAATCGCTTCCGAGTCCTCAAGGCCTTCGTACTGCGCGGGATAGATCAGCAGCTGCCCTGCGCGTTCGATGAGCGGCTTGATCGCCTTGCGTGTCGCCGAGGTCCAGGTCCCAAACAGAGCCGCCACGTGATCTTGTTCGATAAGCTGCTTGGCCCCCAGACAGAACGCGCCATCTGCCCGATTGTCCGACTTGCCGTCGAGGACGATCGCTTCGACGCGCCGCCCCAGCACGCCGCCGTGTTCGTTCAGCTCTTCGATCGCCAGCAAGGTGGCATCCACGATCGGCCGCTCGACCGATGCCAGGCTGCCGGTGAGAGAGTGCAGCACGCCCACCTGGATGGGGGCGTCCTTCTGCACGGCGGCCACAGGTGGAGTCTGCGCGCCCGGCGGGCGTCCCAGCCATCCCCAGCGCAGTGCCGCCAGGCCCAGCACCAGCACAGGCACAACAAGCCAGCGAGACACAGAATGGCGAGGCAGCGGCGTGCGCGCTGCGGTGGCACCTGCTGCGCTGACCGGTCCGCCCGAGCTGGCCGCAGTGGGCGACGTGCCCGAGTGGCGGTTCGCTGCGGGCGCCGCAGGGGACGAAGTCGCCACGATGCCGCTGCGCGCGACACCAGCAATCGCGGCTTCTGCGTCGGCACGTAGCTCGGCCGCGGTCTGATAGCGAGCGGCTGGATCTTTCTGCGTAGCGCGCATCAGGATACGCACACACGCCTCGGGAATCGTCGGCACCGCCAGCCGCGGGTCGGGCATCGGTTCCATGTAGTGCTGAAACAAAATGTGGGGCGTAGGTCCCGAGAACGGCGGCTTCCCCGTCAGCAAGGCATAGTAAGCCGTGCCCAGCGAATACAGATCGCTGCGGCCATCGATGGCCTTCCCCGCGCCTTGCTCTGGCGACATATACAGCGGTGTGCCGATCAGCGCGCCGGTCTGCGTCAGGTGCTGCCCTTCGTTGCTCAGATCCTTGACGAGTCCAAAGTCGACAAGCTTCGCCCGACCATCTTGAGTGAGCAGGATGTTCTCTGGCTTGATGTCACGGTGAACCAGTCCCGCGGCGTGTGCTGCTTCCAGCGCCGAGCAGCAATCGACCAAGATGGCTGTGGCATCGGCCCAGGGCAGGGGGCCCTGGTCGCGCAAGTAGCCGCCCAGGCTGCGCGCGTTTAGTAGCTCCATCACCATGTATGCGGCACCTGCGTCGTGCCCGATGTCGTGGATGGCGATGATGTTTGGGTGGTTCAGCTTGGCCGCGGCCTGCGCCTCTTGTACGAAGCGCTCGACCGCTTTGGCATCGCCGACACTCGCCTGCGGCAAGAACTTGATCGCTACCCGCCGCTTCAGCGCCGTGTCTTCCGCTTCGTACACGACCCCCATGCCGCCCCGCCCCAACGCGCGCAGGATGTGGTACTTGCCGACGGTCGATCCAACTCGTGGGGACTCATCGACCGATGAATCGCTTGCTTGCTGCGTCATCCCTTGATCCCGATGTGGTGTGGGTCGGCTGGCCTTCGTGACTCGCTTTCGCCCCGCAGCGGCACACGAAGAAAGTCCATACACGTTCATGGTAGCGCCGCCGTGACACCGCGGAATAGGCCGAAATGCCCATACCGGCTCGTCTCGCTGGTTCGTTGCGTGCGCTCGCCTGCTGGCTTCTCGCCCACGCGGCTCAAGCGGACGCCTGCACCGACTTCGGCTCTCAGATGGCGCCGCTCTGACCTTCGTCTTTCTTGTGCGTCCGGGTCAGGCCCAGCTCGTGTTCCAGCCAGTCGCTGAGCTGCTTTCCTTCGGCTTCGACGCGCTGGCGCTGCTGCGTGCTATGGGGGGGCGTGCGGATACGCAAAGACGTGCCAGAAAGGTCCTGTCCCGACGTTAGCTCGATTTCAGCACAAAGATTGCCGCCAATACCATTTTCAGGATCGCCAGATTCAAGGACCGTCGAGAGGCATATCGTGGATGGGGCTTGGATCTGTTTTCCGCGATAGCTCACAACCAAGCTGCGCGGATTACCAGACGCGGATGGATTAATAGTCAATTTCCAGCCAAACGATGGAAGAATATAAGACACAATATTCATCACTGTAAAAACAAAAAATAGGAACATAGCCAAGGCGAGATTTGATAGGAATAGATCGACAAATTGAACGTGCTTTCGTTCAATTAAGTAAGAAATTCCCATGGCGGGTAAGAACAAGATGAGGAAGAAGCTTGGCGAGATCAGCGACGAAAGCTCGTGCCGGTGAATGGCCAGATATCCACGGCGCAGCCTCAGACGAGTCTCAGCCGCGGTCCTCTGCACGACGAAGAAACAGTCGGGTTGCATGGTGAGCGGGCTCCTTGTCGACGGGCTGGCGGGCCTGCGAGCGCGTCCGGCTTGGCCCGAGTGCGGTCGGCGCAGCGCAGACCAGACCCGGTACAGCCAGAGCAGGGCGTCGAGACGTGGCTCTCATGTCCGCGCGGCGATGAAGGTTACGAAGGCGTAGAAAGAAAGGACCACGAAGAGCAGCACATGGACCGTCAAAAGCGCGATCAGGGCCCAGCGCGTCCGACGCGAGATCTTGTGGGACAGCAGCGGGCCAAGGTACAGCGTCGGCGAGAGCAGCCACGCGAAGTAGAGGCCGGCAAACAGCCGGGGCGCAGGCCGCATATCAAACCACACCATATTTCGGCAGACATCTGGTAGGAACAGCGCGCCGACGAGAACGAGCACAGACCAGATCCAGAAGCGACGGCTCATTTGGCTCTTGGGTTCCGCTCGTTCACTCGGATCATCGTACCCGTCTTGGGTGGGCTGCGCATCCGCCTGCGGGGCTTCACGGCGCGAACCCGAGATCCCCCCCCGCGAGGACGGCACGCTGAGACTTTAGGGCAAAGGCTGGTCGCGCATGCGCCAGGCGAGGCGGGTGGCCATGGCCATGATCGAGATCTGGGGGTTGATGCCGAGGCTGGTTGGCAGGACGCCGCCATCGACGACGTAAAGCTGGCGCAGGCCAAAGACGCGGCCGTGATCATCGACAACGGCGTGATCGCGGTGGGTGCCCATGCGGCAGGTGCCCAGGGGATGCTGCGAGGCGCACTCGAAAAGATGCGCGGGGATGCGGTCGAAGTCGAGCCGGCGAAGCTGATCAGCGTCGAGCCCGCCATAGGGTCCGGGGCGCACGCCGAAGTGGGCGAGGCCGCTTAGGATGGGCAAGAAGACCTCGCGGGCTCCGGCGGCGAGATACGTCTCGCAGAGCAGGCGCAGCACGCGCGAGATGGCGTGGCGGTCGCGGCGCGACAGGGCATAGCTTAAGACGGGCTCGCGGCTGACGATGCGACCCAGAAGGCCGCGCAGCGATCGTGTTGGGTGGACGCGGCCTCCGCCATCGTCGTGGACCATGCCGCCAAAGACGGCCATATGCGGGGCCAAGGCGGCGCGCGTGGCGTGATCCAGGCCGATGCCGGGCAGGGTCGCCGAAAGGACACCGGCCGGCAGAAAGATGCTCATTAAGAGCAGCCGCTCGTGGAAAAACGCCACGCTGTGGGCGCTTTGCAGGGCGCCGTTCCAGCCGTCGACGCGCTCGTCAAAGCGGGCCATGACGCGCAGGCTGGGGTGGACGCTCAAGTGATGGCCCAGGGCGGGCAGTCCGTCGCCAAGTCCGCTGTCGAGCATGAGCTTGGCGCTGTGGATGGCCCCGGCCGCCAAGACGACGCGCCGGGCCCGCACGGTAAAGGCGCGACGGGCGAGTCCATCGGCGCCCTCTTGCAAGAGCATGCGGCCGCGGACGCCTGTGGCTTGCTCACCAGAAAAGTCGATCGACTCGACACGGCAGTCGGACAGCACGCGAGCCCCGGCGGCGATGGCTCGCGGCAGGTACGTCAGATCGACGCTGAGCTTGGCGTGGTGAGGACAGCCGAAGTTGCAGCGGGCGCAGGCGCAGCAGCCGTCGGTGTTGCGCTCGTTTGCGGTCATCGCATACCCCAGGCGCTCGGCACCCTGGGCGAATAGAGCGGTCGAGCGCGAGCGCATGGCGACGGGAACGGTCTCGACATGGCTGCGCCGCTCGACGTCCTCGAAGTACGGCACCATGCGGGCGGGGGCCAGATCGGAAAGGCCGTGGCCCTGCACCCACTCGTGCAAGACCTCGTCGGGCGTGCGGAAGCAGACACCACCGGTCCACAGCGACGAGCCACCGATGCAGCGGCCCATCATAACGTTGATCATGGGCGACTCACCATCGGCCAGCGCGAACGTCATGCCGCCTTCGCGCCAGCCGCGGCGCATGCTCTCGCTGGGGCGCATGGTGGCGAGCGCGGCGGCGGAAAGATAGGGGCCCTCTTCCAAAACGAGGACGCGCTGACCGGACTCGGCAAGCTCGCAGGCGACGACGGATCCTGAGGCTCCTGAGCCGACGATGACGACATCGCAGTCGAGATCGAGCGGCGCTTTTTCATCGAGCATACGGACGCCCTGCTCGATGGGCAGGGTCGTGGGGCGAGCGAAGGACGATGCGGCGGCGGTCATCACGCAGCCTCCGTCGGGGGAGCCGCTGAGGAAGCCAGGGGCGAGGCAGAATCGGAAACGATGGGCAGAGCATGCCGCGATGCGGGCGCAGGCAGCATGCAGCCGGGTGGACGGCCGAGCGTGGCCAGCGGGCCAGGCTGTTCATAGAAAATGAAGCACAGCACCGCCTTGAGCCCCAGCAGGAGCGGCGCCCCGAGGGGACTGTCTTCAAAGCGAGTCAGCGCGACGATGCGCTGCGGCAGCGGCAGACGGGAAAGCGGCGGCAGGCGACGGATCCAAAGCGGCGCCAGCCAGCCGACGGCGAACAGCGCCAGCGAAAACAGCAGGCGGGCGCGTCGACCCGAAAGGATGAGCGTGGTCATCGCCTCGCGCTCGATAAAGTCGAGCTGATCGGCGGGCACGGGAGCCCCACGATAAAACAGCGCCTCGCTGACTTGGCGCAGCAGACGGCACGTGGCCGGGAACCTGCGAACGTCGACTGACATGGGCGCAGAATAAAAAGGGCCGCCCGACAAGACAACGACAAGGCAACGATAAGACAACAACAAGACAACGAATGGACGCGGTTTGTGCGGCGCGTGGACGGGGCCGTTCTGGCGAGGCCGTGATTTCTGCAATGAGCTTTTGCGGCCGCAGTCGGCGACACCGTATTATCCGGCTGTATGCATGCAAACGGAGTCACCGTGATTCGCGTACCAGCGCTGCGTCGAGCAATGCGGCTGTCGCGGGGGCTCTTTTTTGTCGGTCTGGTGGCGACGCTGCTTTCGCTTTCGTGCGGCCCGCCGGTCGAGCGCTTTCTGCCGGTGCCGATCTCGCTGTCGTACGAAAACGGTCTGGTGTCGTTTGTCGGCGATGTCCGCGGCGAGCGTGATGTCCGCTGTGGCGAGTCGCTGGATCCGACGACGCGGCCGCCTTTGGATTCGTCGCGCCTGCTGATCGATGTGGCGGCACCGATCTCGGTGATCAACACGCGACAAGGGCGCAGCGGTCAGCTTTTTCGCCATGGGCAGGTGCAGATCGATGCCTTTCCGCGCCCCGCGACGGCTGAACATGCGGCGGTGTCGCAGGCGCCCCGCGCGCTGCTGTGTGACGCGGCGCTGGTCCACAGCAACGTGGCCTTCGATGAGTTTCTGCTGCAGCGGTCGATCGGAACCGGCGGGGCGTCGGTCGAGACGGGTCCTTTGGGGGCGGTGATCGGGGCGGATCTGTTGGGGCGCTTTTTGCTGCAGCTTCGCCTGGATGGACAGGGGATGCAGGGCAGCGGCGAGCTGTTGCTGCAACGCAGCGACGTCACGCCAAGCTGCGCCCTGGATGCAGCGGTGGTGCCGTTTCTGCCGCTTGGAGGCGATCTGCGCGTGCTGGTGGGCGACTCGGTGCTGACGTATCCAGCGACGCGCATCACGGTCGCGGCCTGCGTCGAGCCACTGAGCGATCCGCTGCGAGCCGTGGCGCAGGGCTCGCAGCCTGTGGCGTGCCTGTCGCCGACGCGCGTGTCCGAAGCCGTGCGCGTGCTGGATCGCGAGCTTTCGATTGCCTTGGCGCAGCAGCCGCAAAACGAGCAGGACATCGCGCGTCTGCAAGCCTGGTTGGCCACTGCGAATCTGCTGGATAGGCAGCTGTGTCCGACGCAGCTGGATCCATCGACGGTCGGCGATGTGGTCGCGGGTCTGCGGCTGCGCAACGACGCCTATGAACCCAGCGGCAGCAGCATGCGCTTTCTGTTGAGCACGGCAGTGCCCGATCTGATCATGTCGCAGTCGGCGTGTCAGCGGCTCAACGATCCCATGCGCTGCCAGTGCGACGAGAGCAAGCGCGTTCGTCTGCGCTTGCCGGGTCTGCACGCGAGTCCCGACGGAACGCGCGGACCGAGCAGCGAAGACGTCGGCTGCCCGCTGCGCTTGGGGGGGGGCAAGCTGGCCGCGCTGTCGCTGATGGCGTCTGGACTGCACCTGTCACCCTGTGCTGAGCTGGCGCGCAGTCGCCGCCAGCGCTATGCCCTGCCGAAGAGCGATGCGAGCGAGACGCAGGGCACCGACTGCGAGCGCGAGGCTTGCCTGCAGAACCTGGTTCGCCAGAGTGAGCTTACGCTGCGTCGCTGCGGCTATACCGGCATGGACATCGAGCGAGCCTGCGACGATCACCAAGCGCCCACGGCGGCCTATGTCGAGATCGGCGGCGGCGCGCAGAATCCCGGCGAGCCCGAGGACACAGTGGCGGCAGTGGTGGTGCCGGATTCATCGCCGATTTTGCAGTCGGTCAACGTCGATCTGCGCAACAGCTCGGCGCAGGTCGATGGCGTCTTGGGGATCTCGCTTCTTCGGCGTCTGCAGACGGTGATCGACTATCCCCAGCGGCGCTTGAGCTTTTCGTGCCGCTGCACGGCACAAGGTGATGGCGGCGGACCGCAGCGCTGTCAGACCTATCGCGGCGTCAGCTACAACGCGGCCGATGGCTGCAGTCCGAACTCTAGCTACACCATGCCGCGCAACTTCGCGCGCACGGCCTGCAACTGATGTAGACGTCGCGTTCGCTGCTCGATAGGATGCGGGCCTTCTTTCCGTCACGGAGGCTAGCGAACCGATGCGCCGCGCGTTTTTCCTCGCCGCTTTTCTTCCCGCTGCCAGCCTGGGCTGGCTTCTGTGGATGGCCTCGTGCGAGCGCGACAACTATCGAGCTGAGCTGCCGCTGCGATCCTATGACGCCGCGCCCCGCGATCTCGCCGCGAGTCCGGGCAAAGATGCATCGCCACCGGATCAGGCTGCGCCCATGGATCTGTCTGCGTCGCCGGATATGGCTGCATCGGACATGGCGCCTGCGTCGGATATGACGCCTGCGTCGGACATGACGCCACGCGATATGTAGCGGCCCGGCGAATCCCGTCGCCGCGACTTACAGCGCTTCCTGGGGCAGCGGCTCGTGCGGCCAGCGCTGGCCACAGCGGGTACACAGCCATTCCTGGGTTCTTGGCAAGGCGGGGGAGGCGCCCAGGATCGGCAAGCGCAGCAGGGGTTCAGGGACAGGCGGGCGCGCAAGCTGCCGCACCTCGATGAGGCCGTTGCAGGGTCCCTGGGCGAAGCCAGTCAAGGCGATGTGGCGCATGAATCACCCGCCGCAGGCCGCGCAGCTCTTGCCGGCGTCTTCGCAGTCGCGCTGCGAGCGACGACAGCTATCGGCGCTGCGACCGTCTTTTAGCTCGTCGGCAAGCGTGCAGATTCGGCGATGACAGGTGCAAATCTCTGCCGCGGCTTGGCAGACGCCATCGCAGCGCGTAAAGGGTGCTGCACCGGCTGCGCTTGGTGCCGCCGCCGGAGCCGATGCACTCGCGGCGCCACGCGAGACACCGCCCGAGAGGTTCGCTTTGGCACTGGCGATGCGTCGTTCGAGCGTCGCAATTTCGCCACCCGTGCCGGATGAGGCGGGCGCATCGGCGGTCGGTGCTTGATGCGCGCAGCCCGTCGAGACAAGCAGCCCAAGAACGACAAACGCAGAGCGCAGGGCAGGCGTACACATCATCGGCCTTCGCCTTTGTTCGATGCCGGAGGAAGGTTGAGCAGCGTCCGCAACAGCCGCTTGTCGATGTCGATATGTCGCTCGTGCGCCTCTAGCTCGCGGCGCTTGGCGTCTTCTTTCTCTTTCGGATCCGTCACTCGCTCTCCCCGCGCTCGGTACACATCGGCGGCGACGCTTTCCAAGTGCGCGCTAAAAAAGCTCTCGCGCGTCGCAACCTTGCGGCCTTTTTCGACCACGGCCAGCGCCTTCTTTTCGCCTTCTTCACCCCCAAGGCGCAAGTACAAGCGCGCCAAGCGCAGATGGGCATCCATGCGCACATCTTCGGCTTCCGGTGCGCTGGCCGGGAACGGAATCAGAAGGACTTCTTCGACGGAATGGATCGCCCCCGGCAGATCGCCATCAAGAAGCAAGAGATCGGCGCGACGCTGCCAGGCGCGGGCCTCGCTGAGCGCGACCAAGACCGCTTCGGTGTTCTCGGCGGCAGAGCCCCCAAGAAGCCCGCTGGCCGCTCGCTGACACCCGCCATTTGCCATGGGTAAAAGCAGCAGGCCCAAGAAGAGCCAGGCACGACGAATGTCGCCAGATCCTCGGCGCGCGGCGGACGTCATGGAACACCTCGCTCGACGACGGACGGCCAGCCAGCGAGGGCCAGTCCGCGGCCACCTGGCACGGGATCCAGCGCCGAGCCGCGCAGCTCATTCATGCGACGCTGGATCATCAAGTCCAGGCGAGCCGCGGGGTCTTCGCGCTTGGCCAGCGACTGCCGCAAGAGCAGGGTCGAAGTCACTCTCGCCGACGGCGGAGACACGCGTGAAACACGCAGCGAGCTGCTGTCTTTTCGCGAAGGCTTGCGCGGATCGCCCTGATCCAAAATCAGCCACGAGACGAGCAAAAGCAGACCAGCCGCTCCCAAAAGGCCCGCGGTGCTTGACAGCGAGCGTCCAAGGCGAGACCAGCTACTTGCGCGCTGCGTATGGCGGATCCGTCGCAGATGCACGGCCTCTTGTGCCATGCGAGCCAGGCGCCGCGCCTTGACTTCGCCGAGCGAGTCTTCCGCTTTGGGATAGCGCAGGTGGGCGATCAGAAAGCGGGCTTCGTTGCTCTGCGAAACCGGCAACGGACTTGCTGAGGATGCGGGTCCAGCGGCACTTGGTGCGTCGATAGGGCCCTCGCTTCCGACGATACGCTGCGCGCTTGGCCCGCTGTCTTGCGCCGCTGCCGAGCTGCCCGCGCTTTTGCTGCTGTCGGTACCCAGCGTGCGTCGCAGTGCTGCTGCGGCCCGCCGCTCGTCCTCGCTGACCGGCGCATCGGGATCGTCGTCGTGATCACGCAGTCGCATCGGGTTCTCCATACGCCTTGCGAAAGGCTCGCACGGCGCGGAAAAGTAGCACGTCGAAGGTCTCGACCGTCACGCCCAGAAGCTGCGCGCACTCGCTGCGAGGTCGTTCCTCGCACAGACGCAGGCGTATCGCTTGCGCATAGCGCGGGTGCAAGTCGCTCAGCGTGCCATCGATGCGCTGCTGCGCCAGTCGTCGCTCTTGCTCGACGCTGAGCGAGGTCGCAGCCTCTGGCTCAGCGCTCTCGCTTAGTTCATTTCGCAGCGCCTGACACAAGCGCTTGCGACGCCCCAGCGCGCGGTGGTGATCCAAGACCTTGTTGAGTGCGATCTGCCGCAGCCAGTGATAGATGCTGCGGTCCTGCCATGTGAAGCCGTTGATCTTTTCGAGCGCCGTGACAAACGTGTCCTTCAGCAGATCCTCGGCCTGTGCCCTCTCGCCCACGCGACCGAGGATGCACGCGAACAGCGCCTCGGCATGCTGTGCCAAGACGGGCTCCAGCGCCGCTAGCTCGCCGCTCTGCGCACGCTCGATGGCGCGCTTCTCGCGAAGCAGCAGGGCCTGCGGATCTACGCTGTGGCGGTCAGCCTGCAACGGCATCTCAAAGGTAAGAACGTTGATGCAGGGCCGGGCTTACACACCGGCACAACGATCACTTCAAGGCAAGAGAGAACCCAGCGTGCGTCTTCGTGCAGGTCTTGCATTCCGGGAACTGGATCGACTGCATCTTGGCGAACACGCAGCTTGCCACGGGCGAGCTGGTCTGTCCGTTGACGCGCACCGATGACACCGATCCGGTTCCTTTCACAATGAACTCCAGATCCAGCTTCTTTACGCCGGGGTTGCGCTGCGCTTCTTCACGCAGGCAGCCGGCCAGCAAGCTGAACTTCTGGCTCATGACTTTCTGAATATCTTCCGGGCTGAGCGTGTCGCCGCCCTCGTCAAAGTTGATGCTCTGCGAGTCGTCGAACGCGCCGTTCTTCGGGCCCTTGCGCTTGCCCGACGGCTTCTTCGGCGCAGGCGGCTCGGCCTTCATGGCGATCTGGATGTTCTTGAAGAACTCCTCGTTCGACAGTTCTTTCTTCACCACCACTTGCTGCGGCGGCTTGTAGATAAACTTGGCGTAGATGCCGGCGCCCGCGCCGATGACCATGAGAACCGCGAAGATCCCCGAGAGCAGCTTGAGGACGGCGTCGCGGTGCTTGGCGCTCTCTTTCTGATCGCGAAGCTGACGCTCTAGCTCAGCGTGCTTGGCGGTCCACTCGCGCGCCATCTGACCGATCAGGGGATGATCGGCGATTCGCCGCCTTTCGCCCGTCTCGTTGTCGAGGATATTGTGCTCGGCGTGGACCTTGCCCTGCTCGATCTGCGCGCGGATGTCGCGCAGCGAAAACGGGCCATAGTCCATCTTGTCTTCCTTCTGAATCAGGAAGCGCTCGGCATCTTCGTCGACCTTGTCGCCGGGACGAGGCGGCAACCCAGCATGCTGACCGCTGGCCAGCGGCTTGGGCATGTTGGGCACAGAGGCCTCGGGGCGCGGCATGCTCGGCATGGATGCCTCGGGACGAGCCATCGCAGGCATCGAAGGCTCCCCTGGAGCACGCATGCCAGGCAAGCTGGGCCCACGCACACCAGGGAGCACGGGTCCCGCGTCCGCGGCAGGGCCCGCGCCGTCGCCAGCAGTCGGATTTGGTTCGTCTTTCGCAGCAGTCTCAGACATCGGTTGCATGCCTTCGCTGACAAGCGGCCGCCACTTATCAGCCGGAAGAATCCTGGACTCTCGCTGGGGTGTCCCGTCGTCTGGGTTTGGCGGCAATCCCCTCGGAACATACTACCGATTCTGCATATTCGCGGTCAACGCCTGCTCCGTGGCTCGCCGCAGAGAACGTGAATTCGTGGGCAGACCGCTGAGCTAGCCATCCCGCTAGGTCCCGATCGCAGGGCCCATTTCAGTCTCAGCGGCTTAGCTGGCGCAGCAGTGCATGCGGTAGCCCCTCGTCCACCGACGCGCGGCTTACCTCCATAAACTGCGCCTTACGCTGCAGCTCTTTTAAGTTGGCCGCGCCGCAGTACGTCATGCCCGAGCGAATGCCACCCATGACATCGCCGATTACCGACGCCACCGAGCCACGCGCTGGCACTTCAGTGCTGACGCCTTCGGCCGTCTTCCAGTCCGCCATCGCGCCCATGAAGTCTTCCTGGGCTTCGCGTGAGGCCATGCCGCGGAAGACCTTTACGAAGGTCTCTTTGCCATCGGGACCGACCTTGGCGACGCGGGCTCCGGGCGTCTCTTCCGTGCCGGCCAGCAGGCCGCCCAGCATGATATAGGCCGCGCCGGCCGCCAAGGCCTTGACCGCGTCGCCCGGAACGCGGATGCCACCGTCGGCGATGATCGGTCGGTCGACCTTGCGGCAGTCCAAGATCGCAGTGAGCTGCGGGACGCCAAAGCCGGTCTTGATGCGCGTTGTGCAGACCGAGCCAGGGCCAATGCCGACCTTGATGATGTCGGCGCCCGCGGCGGCTAGATAGTCGGCGCCTGCATAGGTCGCGACATTGCCGGCAATGATGCACAGGTTGTCGCTGTACTTTTCGCGCAGCGCCCGCACCGTCTGATTGACCATCTTGGAATGGCCGTGCGCGACATCGACACACAAGATGTCCGCACCGGCTGCCACCAAGGCCTCGGCTCGCTCCATCGCATCGCCACTGACGCCGATGCTGACGCCGACGGGACCCAAGGCGCGAGCGCGCTTGTATTCCGCCACGTTGGTCTCGATGGTCATGAAGCGGTGCAGGATGCCCAGGCCACCGAGCTTGGCCATGGCTGCCGCCATCTCGCCGCCCGTGATGGTGTCCATGTTGGCGCTCATGACTGGTATGCGCAGCGTGATCGGTCGATCGGCGCGTGGCAGCTCGACATCCGTCGTTACGGCTTGGCGCGAGCGGATGCCGTTGTAGCCAGGTACCAGCAGCACATCGTCAAACGTGATTCCCCGCGGGAACATCCTCACCCTCTCTGAGCCAAAGGCTCTTGCTCTGCGTCGTAGTCCTCGTCTTCGTCTGCTCCGTCGGCAGACGCCCCCTGTTCAGCCAGAGCGGCCTGGGCTGCGGCTTTGGCCGCGGCAATCTCTCGGACCTCATCGGCTCCGCCATCACCGCCGAGCTGACCCGGAATCTCGATGGCCTCGATCGATAGCTCGCGCTCGCCGGCTGCGACGCGCAGCGTGGCGACATCGCCCACTTCTTTACCCACCAAGGCTCGGCCCAAAGGCGAGCTCCAGCTGATCTTGCCCTCGCGTGGTTCGCTTTCGTCTTCCCCGACGATCTGGTACCGCACGCGCTTCCCGGTTTCGTCTTCCAGCGTCACGATGACGCCGAAGCGCACTCGATCACCGCTGTGCTGCCGCGGATCGATGACGTCGGCCAAGGACATGCGGCGCACCAAGAAGCGAATGCGCCGATCGATCTCGCGAAGCTGCTTCTTGCGATAGATGTACTCGGCGTTTTCCGAGCGATCGCCTTCGGCCGCGGCCTCGGCCAGCTTCTGCACGACCTCGCGGCGGGTCTTGAAGCGAAGCTCTTCGAACTCGGTCTGCAGCTTGCGAAAGCCGGCGGGGGTTATGTAGTTCCGGCCCGGCGGTTTTTTCTCTTCGTCTCGCGATTGGCGTGGCACGACGGCCATCTTACTCTAAGCGCTTCTCGTCGCGTTCAGAGTAACAAGCGGCGTCGAGAAGCTCCGGGCGATACTCAAAATGCATGGTGTCATAGTGGTACCAGCGCCCGCCCCAGATGAAGCCCTCGGCCTCGAATGCGTCGACGATCTCTTGTGGATAGCTGTTGTCCCAGGCCATGCCGGCGCTGCTCATGCGCCAGCGCCAGTAGTGCGCGAGCTTGACGTTGAGATCGATGGCGATGCCATACGAGTGCGCACTGCGACGCTGCGTCCCGGCGATCGGCCGCCAGGCGAAGGTGCCGCCGATTCCCGTCAGAAAGGCGCGCAGCTCAGGCTTGTGCTGCACAAGCTTGGCCAGTCGCTTGGCAACCGCGCGAAATGCCGAGACCGTCAAGCGGTGTACCCGCACACGATTGCCGACGAAGTCCATGCTCACCAAGGCTGCGGCTACGGCCGCTTGCGTGCGGCCATAGCGCTGCATGAACAGCGCCTCGACGCGAGCGCGGCCCGGATCCTCTTCGGCGCGCTGCACCTTGCGAATCGGGCCGGTGCGGTAGCGCTCGCTGAACATGTCTTCCAGATCTGGCGACTCGATGCGCTGCATCGCGTTTTTGGCCTGGCCGTCGTCATAGGGAAGGACGCTCTTGCCTAGCTGCGCGACGAAACCACCGTCGCGAGGCGCGCTTTTGATGCCGTACAGGCGCTCAAGACAACGCAGTCCGGCAGGCGGCTCGACGTCGGCAGCGCTCGTCGACGAAAGCGACAGCAAGACAAGCCCCACCACGCCGAAGAGTCCACCCCAGCCAAAGGCCATCGCCGCCGTGCGGACTCGCTGGCCACGCTCTGTCTTTGTTCGCACATGGACGCACATGCGGCACCGCGCGGCAGTATACGCATCGTGTGCCGTCTGGGCGCTACAATCGGCTTCTCGGAAAAACGCCCGTGCAAAAACCATCTCCCTCGTCTGATCCCAGCGTGCCGCCGCCATCGGACCCCATGGGTCTGCTTGCAGCGGGCAGCGGTGCCGCCGGGACTGCGGGGCGTAGTCATCGCCTGCTGTTTCGCATGCGACGACGGCTGCTGCTGCCCTCGTGGCTTTCGGCGTGGCTGGCCTTGGGGGGGGCGGCCATGGCGATCTTCTTCGCGGTCTACTTGATTGATTACTATCGCGCCGCCAGTCGACCGCTGCTGTCGCCGCTGCGCCTGCTGTTCCGCTTTGATATCGAGACGGCACAGAACGCGCTGGGCAATCTGGCGCAGGTCGTCGTCGCCGTCTTGGGCATCGTCATCACCGTCGTCAGCATCGTCGTGCAGCTATCGGCCACGCGCTATACGCCGCGCATCGCAACGCTGTTTTTCCGCGACCGCAAGAACCTGGCGATGCTTGGTTTCTTCGTCGTGACCTGCATCTTGTCGCTGTGGGTATCGCTATCGGTGAGCGCCGATCTGGTGCCGCGCTTGGCCATCGCGCTGACGCTGGGGCTGGTGACGCTGAGCCTGCTTTTGATCCTGCCGTACTTCGCGTACGTCTTTGACTTTCTGGACCCTGAAAAGATCATCCATCGCATCCAGGAACAGACGCTGATCCTGTCGGTAACCAGCCAAGGATCGACGGGCGCCCGGCAGCGCGCGGTGCTCGATGGGATCGAGCAGATCTCGGACATTGCGGTCAACGCGATCACCAGTCGTGATCAGCTTATCGCGGCCAGCGCCGTCGACGCGCTTAAGGATCTGGGGGTGGGTTATCTGCCGCTTAAGATCGCGCAAGAGCCACCGTGGTTTCAGCTCGGTCGGGATGTGCGCACCAGCCCCGACTTCGTTTCGATGGCCAAAGAGTCGCTGGCCGCCTTGAACTCAGACGGCACGTGGGTCGAGTGGAAGATCCTGCGGCAGCTCTTGAACGTGTACTCGGTGGCCATCGCCGAGCTTCCCGATATTGGCCACCTGATCGCCATCGATGCGCGCTATCTGGGCGAGGCCGCGCTTGAGACGAACGATCGCGCCTCGCTTCGCGTGTGCATCAAGTTCTTCAACACATTCATTCGCATCGCGCTGAACACGCAGAAGGTGCGAAGCGCGTACAACGTGCTGCATCAGTATCGACAGCTTGCCGAAAAGCTGATCGCGTTCGAGCAGCCCGAGATCCTGTGCGAAGTGGCCGAGCACTTGCGCTACTACGCGCAGACTGCGCTGAACCTGCACCTGGGCTTTGTCACCGAGACGCTGGCGTACGATCTGGCCGCGCTGTGTGAAGAGGCGGCGAAGCGCCACTCGCCCGCGCACGACGCGATGCTGGGCTGCCTGCTGTCGATCGACCAAGCCGCCGAGACCGAGGCGCAAGAAGTCACGCTGCGCGGCGTGCGCAAAGCGCAGATCAAGCTGGCGACGGCGTACATCGAGATGGGCAACGAGCTTGCGGCGCACCGCATCTATCTCGACATGCAGCACGAGCGCCCTGAGCGCCTGCTGTCGATCCGCGACGAGCTTCTGGCCGTACACAGCAAGGACTTCTGGGAGATCGTCGATCGCGGCACCAACTTTGATTACTTGGAGCCGCCGCGCAAAGAGAAACTCAAGACGTTCTTTGGCTGGTTTGACAACCTCGACGAGCTACCGATGTCGTCGGAAAAATAGCGCCAACAAGCCCGCTTAGTGCTGCCGGCAGACCGTCGCTATTTGGTGGTCTTTAGGAAGTGACCGCTTAGGTCATCGATCAGTCGAACGAGCGGCGTTGGATCGACGGCCAGGGCGCGCGTCTGTTCCAGCGCATGCGACAAGAGCTCGTTCATGCGGGCGCGTGAGCTGCGCTCGCCAACCAGCGCCGCGGCATTGGGCCGACCCAGCGCGACATCACGACGCACCGGCTTGCCCGCGACGTCGGCACGGCCAAACGCATCGCACAGATCATCGGCAAGCTGGAAGGCCAGGCCCAGGTTCTGGCCCACTTCCCCCCAGGCATCGGCGTCGGTGGCACCCGCTGCGGTTGCACCTGCGGCAGCCGCCACGCGGAACAGCGCGGCCGTCTTCATTGCGTGATAGCGCCCCAAGAGCTCTGGAGCCATCGGCAGCGTCGGTGCCTTGCTGCCACGCGCCGGCACTTGCTCAAGGCTCTGGCCGCCGATGATTCCATCCTGCGAGCCCGTGGCCTGCGCCAGCAGCCGCACGATGCGCAGCGCACGACGAGCCAGTCGCGGTGGTGCATCGGCCAGGATCTCGAAGGCTCGCGTCAAGAGCGCGTCCCCCGCCAAGACCGCCATCGCCTCGCCATAGACCTTGTGTACCGTCGGATGACCGCGCCGCGTGCTGGCGTCGTCGAAGCACGGCAGATCGTCATGCACCAGCGAGGCCGAATGGATCAGCTCGACGGCGCAGGCGGCATGCATCGCCAGATCTTTTTCTGCCGTGTCCGCCGCGCAGGCTTCAGCCACCGTCAGTAGCAGACGAGGCCGCACCCGCTTTCCAGAAGGAAACACCGCGTGCCACATGGCGCGATGCAGAGCCTGCGGCGCACTGTCGGTGCTGGGCAGAAGCTGCTGTAAGTGTTCCTCAAGCGGGTCTTTGATTTCAGACTGTGGCAGAGCTTGCGTTTGGATGGTCATCAGGGTGCCCTCTGTGTTTCCGCTAGGCGGCCAGCCAGCGGAGGCTGCAGTGCGGCGTGATGCGTGCGATGGCGAT
>CAZKOY010000078.1:1763-25943 GCA_964554495.1 uncultured Myxococcales bacterium | reverse complement strand
GCATTCGCTGCGGCGCCTGCATCGACATCTGTCCGCGTCGCGCCATCCGCGCCATTCCGCGCGGCTATGCGGCCGGCGTCGGGACGCCGTTCATCATCCCGCGCGAGGCTCCCTGCGTGATGTGTGGCGGCCTTTTGTGTACGACCGTCTGCCCGAGCGGCACGCTGCGTCGACTGACCAGCCCGCAGGAAGTCCACATGGGACGGGCCATCATCGACAAGGCGCGCTGCCTGCCGTATCAGGGCACGCCGTGCTCGGCCTGCATCAGCTTTTGCCCGGTGCAGGGCGCGATCGCGCAGGATGCCGAGGGCCGGCCGCGCATCACCGAGGCCTGTACCGGCTGTGGCCTTTGTGAGCACTACTGCCCGCCGGATCCGACGGCGGTCCATGTTCGTCCGCGGGTCCCGCGATGAACCAAGCCGCCGCGTCCAGGCTGTGTGTTCGGCGCGCTGCGGCAGCAGATGTCGATGCGCTGCGCCTGCTGGCACAAGCGGTCGCTGCGCTGCCGCTGCTTCAGCGATACGGTGTCCAAAGTGACCGGCTGGGCGACGATCTGGCGGCGTTGGCGCGGCTGCATTCCGAGCCTGCAGGGTCGGCAAACTGCGAAGAGCTGTGGCTGGCCGAGGACGCAGCAGATCGCCGATCCCTGCTTGGCTTTGCCCGCGTGCTTATCGGCAGCGAGCGCGGAAGTGGACACTTTGGACGTGGTGGCTACCTGCGCCTGATCGCCTTGCGGCCGGGTGAAAACGGTCGCGGTGTCGGGTCGCGCTTGCTGGCTGCCGTCGAGGATTCGGTGCGCATGCGCCACTCGGATCTGTTTCTTTTGACTTCCGACTTCAACCAGGCCGCGCAGCGCTTTTACGAACGGGCTGGCTATGTCCGCGTCGGCGCTCTGCCGGACTTCGTCCGTGCTGGCATCACCGAGCTGATTTATTGGAAGCGACTTCTGGCCTCGACGACTGCGACCACAGCAGCGAGCCGCCCACACGAAAGCTAAGCCATGCAGCTAGATCCGCAGCAGCGCCGCATCATCGATCAGGTCGTCAACGTGTTCGAGACCGGCACACCCGCCGGAGACTATGCCTGCATCTCGATCTATCGCGACGGCCCCGACGACGCGCGGCAGATCACATACGGTCGTTCGCAGACCACCGAATTCAGCAAGCTGCGCGATCTGATCGAGCGCTATGTCGTGGCCGGTGGTCTGTATGCCGCGGCCCTTGCGCCGTACGTCGCGCGCATCGGGGTCGAGCCGCTGGTCGATGACGACGCCTTCAAAGATCTGCTGCGTGCGGCGGGTCGTGACGATGCCGTCATGCGCAGCGTGCAAGACGCGTTTTTCGACGAGCGCTACTTCCAGCCGGCGATGGCCTGGGTCGATGAGAACCGCTTGGTACTGCCGCTCTCGGCGCTGGTTGTTTATGACTCGTTCATCCACAGCGGATCGATCTTGTGGACGATTCGCGAGACCTTTTTGGAAGAGCCACCGATCCTCGGCGGCAACGAGCGAGCCTGGGTTCGCGACTATGTCCAGGCGCGCCACCGCTGGCTGGCCACGCACCGCCGCGAGATCTTGCACAAGACGACGTACCGCACCGCCTGCCTAGCCCACGAGATCGCCCGCGGCAACTGGCACCTGCAGCAGCTACCCATCGATGTCAACGGCGTGCTGGTGACGGGCGATTAGTGCGCAGGCGTGCCGGCGTCTTTGCCCCATAGCTCGTGCAGGCGACGGTCGCGCCCGCAGCCCAGGCGATAGCTGGAATAGCGCTCGGGCTTCTTCTTGTAGAAGTCCTGGTGATATTCCTCGGCGGGATAGAAGGGACCCGCAGCCGTGATCTCGGTGACGATGGGGCCGGGCAGCCGCTTCTGCGCTTCGATCGCCGCCTTTGATGCCTCGGCCGCTTTCTTCTGCGCTTCGTCGAGATAGAAGATGCCCGAGCGGTACTGCGAGCCTTTGTCGCAGAACTGCCCGCGCGCATCGAGCGGATCGATGTTGTGCCAGAAGATCTCAAGCAGCTTGGCATAGCTGATCTGCTTGGGGTCAAAGACCACGCGCACGGCTTCGGCGTGGCCCGTGCCACCAGACGAGACCTCTTCGTACGCCGGATTCTTTTTTTGGCCCCCTGTGTAACCCGAGATCACGGCGCTGACGCCGGGCAGCCCTTCAAACGCCGTCTCGACGCACCAGAAGCAGCCCCCCGCGAAGATGGCTTCCCCACGCTCAGCGACGGCAGGCTTGGCTGGCTGGCTGGCGGCCGGCTTGCTTGGGGACGGCGCGCTGCCGCCTTTTTGTGCGCAGGCAAGTGATAGCAACAGGGCAGGCACAGCCGCCGAGATCAGCGCTGGAACGATCAGCGCGCGGGGCGCTCTCTTTTGCGTACGCACGGTCATGAGCAGGCTCCTTGGGCGCGGTTCAGTCGCACCACATGTCGATGGGATCGCTGTAACTAGATACGGGCCAGACCGCCGAGCGGTTCGCAGAATCGGCTGGACGGCAGCGTCCTGCATTGTCGCTGTCGATGTGGTCCGGGCGGTAAAGAAACGCATACACATCCGATGCAGGTGCGCGCGATGTCGTTACAGGGCGCGTCGCTTGGAGGTCTCTTTTGGTGGCGAAGCCGGGGCGGCAAAGGCGCGCAGGAAGCGATCGAGGTGTTCTTCACAGAAGGCCGCGATGTCGAGCGGTCGGCAGCGCGTTCCCCCCAGCGAGTCTTGATGCAAAAGAGCCAGAAGCAAGGGGCCGACTAGCTCGATCGCGGCATGGCGCACATCGCAGGGGGAAAGCTCACCGTTTGCGATGTGGCGGGCCAGACGGGTCTCGGCGGCTTGCAGCGAAGGTTCCAAGATCTCGCGCAGATACGCGGGACCCAGAGCGCTGTGCCCGATGCCTTCGGTCAGGCCCAAGCCATGCACGGCGCCAACCCCGGCTCGCCAGCCTTGCACGACAAAGTCGAGGAACCAGCGCAGCGACGGGCGCAGCGCCTGCGTGGGCTGCGTGGCGGCTGCGTGCAGGTACGGCAAGCCCGCGCGATGCGACAGCGCCAGCACCTCGGTGATGACCTGCTCACGACTTTGGAAATAGTGGCGCAGCGTCGTCGGGCTGACAGCCGCGGCATCTGACATCTGACGAAAGCTCAGGCGAACCCCATCCGCTTTGAGCAGCGCGTCATACAGCCGCGAGAGCAGCGCAGCGCGTGTGGCGTCGTAGTCGGCGTTGCGGCGACCCGATGGGCGAGGCATACGAAATAGATTAGTTATGCGTACTAGAATATCAAGACATCTGTTCAATCCATACGCGCAGATCGCGGTGCAAAAGACGGCGCATTTGTGCAAATAATATAGATCAGTCAGAACAAAAAATGGAGCATGGGCCATGTTTCAGGGGTTTGCTCAGGTCTGGACACCGGTTGAGCGAGCAGCGCGTCTGCGCCGCCGTCCTCTGTCGTTGGTCGTGGCTGGCGAGCGCATCGTTCTGTTTCGCGACGAAGCGGGGCAGGCAGCGGCGCTGCTGGATCGCTGTCCACATCGCGGTGTTGCCCTGTCGCTGGGACAGGTCGATGGACAAGGGCGCATCGAGTGTCCGTTCCATGGCTGGCGCTTCGGACGCGACGGCCGCTGTTCACACGTGCCATTCAATCCCCAGGCGCGCTGCGAGACGCTTTCGGCGACGGCGCTGCCCCTGCGCGAGATCGGCGGACTCCTGTGGATCTATACCGCGCCCGGTGTGCAGGCCCCGCATGAGCCGGTCCTCGACGAATCGCTGCATTCACCGGACTTTGTGCGCTTCATCGCCATCCAACACTGGCGGGCTCACTGGACGCGGGCCATGGAAAACATGCTCGACATGCCGCACCTGCCGTTCGTACACAGAACGACGATCGGCCGCGACCTAAAGAAGCGCATGCGTTCAGACTCGCAGATGCGCATCGAGTGGACGCCGAGCGAGCATGGTGGCCAGATTCGCTCGACGGTGGACGGCATCGATGGTGGCGCTCAGCTCGACTTCACGCGCCCGAATCGCATGATGCTGACCATTCCTATTCCAGGAAAGCGCCTGCGCCTGCACGTGGCGTGCGTGCCTGCAGCGGAAAACGAGACGCGCATGATCTTGCTGACGACGCGTGACTTTCTGCGCTGGCTGCCCAGCGGCCCGATCGACAACTGGCTAAATGCGCGCATCGCGCTGCAGGACCAAGCGATCGTCGAGTCCTCGCAGCCTGCCGAGGTCCCTCCGCCTGCGGACGAGCGCTCGGTGGCAACCGACAAGCCGACGCTGCAGTTTCGCAAGTACTACTTCGATTCGCTGCGCGAATCGGATGCACAGCCGCGCTTGGTCCGCTTGGGCAAGCGTGCGTCGGCTTCAGCCCTCGATGCAAAAAGCGAAGACGGCCGAGTCGCTGACGCCACCGCTCGCCTGCGCCGAGACGGTGATCTGCCACAGACCGGGCATGAACAGGTTGACGGGGCTGGCGCGGTACTGGCCACTTCCAGCCGGCGAGGCTAGCTCGCTGACCTCGGCTTTGATCGGCGAGCCATGCCCGTGATCCGGCATGAACGGCGTCACGGCGATCGTGGCCGCGGACTGCGCTACACCCGCGCTGTTCTTGATGGCCAGCGTGAAGATGTTGTCGCCTTTTTGCGGCGGACCAGGCTGGCTGTCGAGCAAGCGAAACACCAGCGCGCCTTGCTTGCCGGTCTTTTCCAGTCCAGCCATATAGGCCTCGGCACGCGTCTCTTGCGCGCAGCTTCCGCCGTGATCGTGCGGGGTACCGCCGCAGCCAAGCGAGAGCAGCCCGCAGAAAAGCAGCGGCCCAAGCGCGGCACCGCGGCGTATCGTTGCCAAGCGCGATGCAGAATCGCGGCGACTGACTGTTTCGGTTTTTGTGATCATGCGGATGCTCATAAGCCAGCCAAGCGGCCGACCAAAACTTTTTTTGCAAACCCGCTTGACCCTCACGTTGCGTGAGGCCCGATTCCTAAGGGCGGAGGTGAATGAAGCATGGCCTTGAAAGTGAGTGAAGTAGCTCGTCTGGCGCATGTCAGCGTTCGCACCTTGCATCACTACGACGAGATCGGGCTGTGCTGCCCGTCGGGGCGCAGCCACGCCGGATACCGCCTGTATTCAGCGAGCGATCTAGAGCGGTTGCAGCAGGTGCTGTTCTTTCGCGAGCTGGACTTCCCGCTCGACGAGATTCAGCGCATGCTCGCCGATCCGGCGTTCGATGTGACCGAGGCGCTGCGCATGCAGCGGAAGCTCTTGCTCGAAAAGGCCACGCGCATTCGTTCTCTGATCGCTGCTGTCGAAGCAGCACTTACTGCACGAGAGGAGGGTAAGACCATGAGCAACGAAGAACGCTTCGCCGTGTTTGGCGACTTCAACCCCGCCGCATACCAAGACGAAGCCCGCGAGCGCTGGGGGCAAAGTGATGCCTATCGCGAGTCGATGGCGCGCACCAAAAAGTACGGCAAAGAACAATGGGAGCAGATCAAAGCCGAAGGCCACGCGGTGTTCACGGCACTGGCCAAGCTGGCGCAGGCCGGAACGAACCCGACGAGCCAGGCGGCGATGGACCTGGCCGAGCAGCATCGCCTGCACATTGAGCGGTGGTTTTACCCATGCCCACCGCACATGCATCAAGGCCTGGGCGAGATGTACGTTCACGATGCACGCTTCACCGCAAACATCGATCGCTATCAGCCAGGTCTGGCCAGCTTTGCCCGCGAGGCATTTGCCGCCAATGCGCAGCGCCAGCAGGCGGCGCCCACGTCGTAATCGCTGCGCGAGCGCTTCTTCCAATCCGCGCGTCGATCTCGGCCCAGATTTCCTTTTGATACGCGCGCTTGAAACGATAAGATTCCTCTGTCGCAGTCTGCCTAGCTTCCTGCAGCGACAGTCATAGGGGGATCTGATGTCCGAGAAGGAACCTGTCACAACTCCGGTGGTCAGCCGAGTCCTGGCCAGCTTGCCGCTGCGCGATGTGTTCGCGGCCCCGCTTGTGGCGGCGATTGAAGCGCACAACACCGCGTGCAGCACGCTGCAGCAGTTCATCGACAAGGTCGGGCGCAACAAGGACGGCTCGGTCAGCACGGTGCAGTTCCGCTTCGCGCAGCAGGACAGCACGGGCGCGCAGTCGCAGCGAACGATCGAGCTACCCTTGATCGCGGTCCTGCCCCTGCCCTCGTTCGGTGTCGATCGACTGACCGTCGACTTCGATGTTCGTGTCGATGCCGGCGAGTCAGATACCAGCGGCCAAAGCAAAGAGCTTGGCGGTGATCTGAGCCTGGGCTACGGCCCGGTGTCGCTGAAGCTGAAAGGCTCGCTGAGCAGCAAGAGCGAGCAGACGCGCAAGACCGACACCAGCGCTCGCTATACCGTGCGCATGGAAGCCAGTCGGCAGCCCATGCCCGAGGCGTTCCATCGCGTTGTCGATGCGCTGGTCGGCGAGATCGTTCCCAAGACGGCGCTGCCCGCTTCAGCGACGGCGCCCACACCTGCCGCGACAGCAGATAAGCCAACCAGCTAGTCGCGGAAACCCGCTTGCCTTGGTGCCTTCATGAGCCAGCCTTCGGACCCCAGCGCTTCCAAGCCACACAAAGACCTAAAAGGCGGGGATAGCTTCACGCTACCGCAGCTTCCAGGGGGCCAAATACCCCAGAACATGGGGCTTGCGGATCTGGCGCGTGGTCTGCAGTACGTCGTCAACGAGACCGCGATGGCCGCGTATCTGCACACGCAAAAGACGCTGGATCTGTACTTCGATGCCGAGGGCAATCCGCTGTGTCGGCGCGTGCGTCTGCCCGGCGGTGCTGGTGTCATCGACGTGCCCAAGCTGGCGCTGACGCCGCCTGCCAACCTTCTATTGGATCAGATGGAAGTCTCGCTGGCTGTGCGCATCACCAACTTGACACCAGCCAGCGAGATCACAGCCGTCGATCCGGTCGACAGCGAAGCGGGCGAGCCAGCCGTCAAGGTGCGGCGGGCCGAGCCACACATCTTTGTTGCACCACCGGATGCGCCGGATGCGCCGGATGCGCCGACCGAACAGGCTTCTGCGGCTGCACCAGAAACACAGGCTGCGCAGGTTTCGTCGAGCCCTTCCGCTGCGCTCGATGCACAGAGCACGCAGATCGCTTCGCCTTCTTCTGCTGCGTCGGCTGCGTCGTCGGCTGAGACGGGATCTGGCCCGACAGAGGACGCAAGATCTCGCGCCACAAGCGGCCAGCGCAAGGCCCGCGCGCACTCGTTTGCCATGGACGCTGAGAGGTTTGGTGAGGCCAGTGGTCCAGAGCGTCGCAGCTTGGATCGGCTGTCGTTTGAGATCCAGCCGGCTCCCGTTAGTCCAGATGCGGCAGCGCGGCGGGATGCGAACGTGATGGATATCAAGATGATCTTTCGGCGCAGCGAGTCCCCCGAAGGAGTCGCGCGCTTGGTATCGCTGTTCACCGAAGCGATGTTTCGTGTGAAGCCGGCGGAATAAGGCGTCTCGCTTCATTCCGTCGACACCCAGGGCAGAGGATCCGATGTCAGAGCGTGACTCGCACATCTCAACGAACCACGAAGATCCCAGCGAAGAAGTCGTCAGCGAAGACGAGTGGCGGGCCGAAAGCGGCGAGCTAGATGAAGAGCGCTCGCCCATGGATGTGTCCTTGGAAGATCAGGTGATGATCTTCGTGCAGCTTGTCGATCGCGATCTGAAGCCGCTGCCTGGCGTGACGGTTGAGATTCGCGGCGATGGCTTGCCCGAGCCGCGCAGCGTGACCAGCGACGAGCGCGGCGAGCTTTTGATCGAAGACTGCGGGCCAGGCGCCTATGTCCTTTGGGCGGCAGGAAAGCAGGTCCCGATTCACACGTTGAGCCAAGCAGATCTCGATGCCGACTCGGCCGCGTATCGCGTGCTGATCTGATGCTCGGCTCGCTCCTTTCTCTTTGCAGGTGGTGATGGGTCCATGGCGAGTTCTTCTTTGCAATCTCTTGCCCAAAGTCCGCTTTATCCCACGCCTTCGCCAGCGCGCTTCGAGCGGCTGCTGTGGACCTGGGAACGACTTCGCGAGCTAAACATCGAGGGCTACCGCACGAGCAGCGCGGTCCCAGCGAGCACTTGGCTTGTGCAGATTCAGTGGGCAGATAGCCGTCGCTGCGGTCGCTCGGTCGGGCGCGGCACGACGTGCTCGCCATTTGTGACACAGGCCACAGCGATGCTGTACAGCAGCGCGCAAGAAGAACCCTATGCGCCGGTCTTGGCCGATGGGCGACCGCTGCCGATCGTGTTTTCACACGCCGCCAATAGCGTTCTGAACCCCAAGCATCGCCATCATCAAGATCTGATGGCGCGCTATGGCATGAGCCTTTCGGTGAACGAGTGGCCGCGTCCGATTGTCTTTTTCAACATGGGCTACGCCGTCGAGCCCACGCAGATGCGGCGCGGCGATGCCGTACACATCGACTGGATGAACGGCGGCGGCCACGCGGTGTTCTGCTGGGACGTTCACTTGAACGAGCGCGGTGAAGTCGATGCATTTCAGTACGTCTCGTCAAACGGCAGCATGAGCAACGGCGGCGATGGTGGTGGCATCTCGGTAGGCGGCACATCACGCGGAGCGGGAGGCTTCATTGGTCGCAAAGATGGGGCGTATAGCGCCCTTAAAACACCGCTCTTTGTCGATGACGAAGCCTATGTGCGAGAAGGCGCATGGGTGACCTGGGATGATGAAGTGGCAGGCAAGCCGCTTTCGCACCTGCGCTGCCCGGCGAAGTCTTTACCGAAGCGCGTGCGTCGGGTCTCGGTCGCGCGCTTCCATGGCATCGATCCTTCGCAGATCCCGCTCTTTGCCATGGGTGAGGATCACCCAGGACAGGGGATCTTGCGCGATCGCATCCAGCCCGAGACGCAGCCCATCGTCGACGGAAAGACAGAGTCTACGGCGCGACCCGAGCTATCGCCAAAGACGATTCAGCGGCGCTTGAAGCTGCTGCATCTGGTGGGGTGGCTCAAGGCCGATGTTGGCAAGGTCGACGGAAAAATCGGCGCAAAGACCACTGCGGCCGTGCTGGAATTTCAGCGGGCGCAGGGCCTGCGACGCGACGGCAAAGTGGGGCGGATCACAGCGGCGCGCTTGGAAGCGGTCTTTCGCTCGGCCTGCGACGCGCCAGCGGCCAAAAAGTACCTGTCGCCGAAAAAGCCAGGCGGTCTGCGCTTTGCGGCGGTCGACTGGCAAGACGAAGCGCGGCTGTATTTCCGACAGGGAGTCGCGCGATCAGGCGACGCGGTTGAGATCATCTTGTGCGGCGAAGATCTGCCGCAGCGCACGCTGGTTCTGCAGCTTTATGCACATGACAGCGAGCGCCCGATCGGCGGGGGGGACGTCGAGCTAGACGTGCTGGGCGGACGCGCCAGCGTGCGCGTAGAGCTTCCCAAGCTGTCTTCGGACACGCCCATCGTGGCACGGGTGCGCGACTTCGAACTTGAGACGGCGGCGCCGCTGCTGGTGTTGGCCTCGTAGCTCCGCGAGTGATTTCGTCGCTCGGCTGTTGCATCCAGCGGCGTTGTGGTGAGCGCTGCTGCGGCTGCGTCTTGAAGTGACAGCGAAATGGCGCAACCATGCGGGCAAGATGCAGGCTCCTTCGCAGACCGTGTCGTCGGCTTCGTCCGCCCAAATGGCCGATCGTCAGCACGCGACGCGCCCGGCTTGGCTGGGTCGTTCGTCGCTGCGCCTGTTGCTGGATGTGATCGGCGGACCGCGCCAGAACTGGGACAAGCTGGTGCAGCTTGTCTCGCTGGTCTTGGCGTTCTTTCGCCCAAGCTTGGTGCGCAGCCGACTGGCACGCCTGCGTCAGCTAGGCCACATCCAAGAGCTACCCACCAACAGTCAGCTACTTGTGGCCGCGCGGGACCAGATGATGCTGGCCGCGGCGGAAGAGACGAAGGTCTTTTATCGCAGCCAAGGCATTCCGTGGGTCTTTCACAACGTGCGTCGTTTTCTGTCGGGACCGGCGACCATGCTCGACCCGGTGGGGCTGTTTTCGCCGCGCGATGCGATCATCCACCACGTGCTGCAGACGTTTCATCGTCACCCGATCTATGACGTCGTGCTGCTGCGTGCGCACGCGCAAGGCGAAGAAGAGATGGAGCGTCAAGCGCAGGCGATCCTCGACGGAAATCACCCGCATCAGCGGGCTCTGAGCTCGCTGATCGAAGACGGCTCCTACCACGCGCGCTTGATCCATGAAGTGCGCGCGATTCGCCAGGATCCCTATCTGCCCGCGCGGCCAATTCCAGCCAACTTGCTCGACAATCCGAACCTGATGATCGGCATGGATCAGTTCAAAGATCTGGCTGGTTTTACGCGCTATGCAGCGCGGCTGCGCGTCGGGCCGGTCGATGCGCTGCAGGCTTGGCTGTATGCCAGTTGGAATGCCGTGGTCGGGGATTTTCTGTGGCTGGGTCCCAAAGAGGTTCGGCTGGACTGCTGTGATGCTGAGATCGTGGCGCAGCACACGCAGACAGCGGTGCAGACCGCTTAGAAGTCGACCGCAGAGGTGCAGGGACGCGGGCAGCGCGTGTCATCGGGGCTGCCCATGGTGGAGCGGACAGCGTACTTTTCTCCGTCCGTCTCGACGGTGATCGTGCCGTTCGAGTCGGTGCGCAGCCAGTGCATGCCGCGCGCTTGCAGCTTGTTGATGGTCTGACAGTGCGGATGCCCGAAGTCGTTGGGACGCGCTACGCCGATCAGCGCATAGTCAGCGGCCACCGAGCCAAGCAAGCTGGTCGCCGACGCATTGCAGCTACCGTGGTGGCCGAGCTTGAGCACGTTGGCGCGCAGGCTGTCCTTGCGGGCGTTCCATAGGCTGCGCTCGGCCTCGGTCTCGGCGTCACCCATCAGAAGGAGCGCAAAGCGCCCGAAGCGGACGTAGGTGATGGCCGATGTGTTGTTGATGCCCGTGCTGTCAGCCATCGGGAACGGCATGTCGGCGACGCTCAATACCTCGATGCGCACCGACGGATACAAGGCCAGGCTCATGCCCTTGCCAAACGCGCGATAGCGACAGCCCGCGGCGCCCTTGAAGCTCTGATAACCGGGCACATCGGGGCGGTCATAGCCAGGATCAAAGACCCGCGCACCGCAGTCTTTGGGCAGCCAGTCGATCGCGGTGGTTAAGCCGGTGTAGTGGTCAGAGTGGCCGTGTGACAAGAGCACGGTTTCGAGTCGCATGCCGCCTTTGACCGCCGCGCTGATGAAGTCGCGGTACGCCGCGAAGCGATCCGGGCCACCATCGATGGCGGCTGCTGTTCCATCGGGAAACGTCAGCACCATGCCATCGCCTTGACCGACGTCGACTAAGGTCAGCTGCAGATGCTCGGCGGTGGGCGAAAGCTCGGCCGCGCTGGCGACAAGCTGCGCTGTTCCGGGCGGGCCATCGACCGGGGGAGTGCCGACATTCCGCGGCATCGCATCGGGCAGGTCCGCGCTTCCCGCGCCACCACAGGCTGGGCCGGTTAGCAGCAGAAAGAACAGCGCATACAGCGACGGAAAAAGACGACGCGTGGCACCCGCACAGAAGGCTGCGACAAGCGATTGGTTCATGTCTGCACGATATCGCGAAGCCGGCGGCACAGCGGTGCAATCTGGCCAGGCCCCGAAGTAGGCAGTCCTTGTGATAGATTCGGCCCGATATGAAGGCCCTAGAGCTGAAAGTTGGCGCGCTGGTGGTGGTGTCTCTCGGTGTGCTGATCGCGTTCGTGGCCCTTTTGGGCGGCTTGTCGTTCGCGCCGGGGTTTCGCGTGTATGTCGACTATGACTTCTCGGGAAACATCCACAGCGGAGCCCCGGTGAAGATCTCGGGGATTCGCGTCGGCAAGGTCGAAGAAGTCCGCTTTATGGGTGGCCAGCTTGACCCGCAGGTTGGGCGGCGCGTGCAGGTGCGCTTGGTGGTGCGCATCGAGCAGCGGGCGAAGGCGGCGATTCACCAAGATGCCGAGTTCTTCGTCAACACGCAGGGCGTGCTGGGCGAACAGTATCTAGAGATCGCACCGGGCTCGTACGAAAAGCCAGAGCTTCAGCCCGAGGCGGTGGTGCGCGGCATCGATCCACCGCGAACCGACCTGATCATCGCTCGGTTGTACGAGTTCCTGGATGCGGTGACCGGCCTTCTGCGAGAGGACAAAGAGGTCTTCCGCGATCTTCTGCGCTCAGGTGCCAAGGTGGCGCGCAGCCTGGATCAGCTGCTGGGGGAAAATCGCGAAGAGATCAAGAAGCTGCTCGGCGATCTCGATCGCCTAACCAGCGAGAGCGCGGATCTGGTGGCCAAGCTCGATCGCGGACTTGGCGACGCGGAAGAGCTGCGCAAGACGCTGGCCAACATCGAGGCCATCAGCACCGCCGTGCGCACCGATGTGGGGCCGCTGATTCAAAAGACACGACGAGCGCTCGATGGCATCGGCGATGTGGCAGCGATGCTGGGGCCAGAAGAAAAGAAGAAAGTCCTGCGCGCTCTCGATGAGCTCTTGGCGCTTTCCAGCAAGGCGCAGGCGCTGGCCAGTGACGCCGCTGCGATTACGCAGGACCTGCGCAAGGGCAAAGGCTCGATCGGTCCGCTGCTCGTCGATCCGCAGGTGTACGACGATCTAAAAGAGCTGACGCGCGACCTGAAGCGCAACCCGTGGAAGTTCTTCTGGCGCGAATAGCGCGCGGAGGAAATCGCCATGAGCCTGGGACCGCCTTTCGACGACGCCGAGAGCAGCGAGCGGCTGCGCTTAGGTCTGGGCTTTGGCATGGCTGCCGTGCTGCTGTTTTTCGCTGGGTTTGCCATCCTGACGGCCGAGCGCTCGCTGGGGGATTCGCTGACCCTGCATATCGATGTCACGCGTGTCGGCACACTGCATGCGGGTGCGCCGCTGCGCTTGGCAGGCGAACAGATCGGCGAAGTGGTGGCGATTCGTGGGCGGCGCGGAGAGACCGATCGCTCGACGGGAAGCACGCCGACCATCGATATCGAAGTGCGCTTGCTGCGCCAGTTTCGCGAGCGCGTTCGACGCAACTCGACCGTCGTCACCGTAAACCCCACGCTGCTCACCGAGGCGCAGCTGGAAGTCGGGCCACCGTGGAATGGAGAGGCGCCTGGTGAAGCGGTGAAAGAGGGCGATCATCTGCGTGGAGTCGATCCGGTTGAGATGAGCCTCTTGCTCGTGCGGGTCTATCGCAGCCTGGAAGCCGCGCTGGTTGAAGCGAAAGATCTGTCGCCAGACTGGCATGAATTCGGCGGCGCGCTTTCGTCGCTGGCCAGCCACGTGCGCGAGACCCTGCCCACCGCAGAGCTGCTGCGCTTGGCGCTGCACATCGAACGAGCGCGGCGCGGCATTGTGGGTCTGCGCGACACGCTGCAGGCCGCGCAGGCCGAGACAGCCCCCGAGCGTCTGCGCGGTCTTTACGAGAGCGGCAAGCCGCTTGTGGCCGAGCTTTCGCGCCTGGCTGGGCAGCTAGAGTCGCTGCAAGCTCGGGTGCAGGATCTGCAAGCTGCGGTCTTGGCGCGCAAGGCCGATCTGCAGCGCATCGAGTCGCTGGTGCGCGCGACGGCGCAGCTAAGTGAGCGCGTTCGCAGCGATAGCCAGGCCTTGCTGTGGCTGTATGAAAACGGCCGCGGCACGCTGGGCGGATTCAGCCACGATATTCAGATCTTCGATGAGCTGAAAGAAATGCACCGCATCCTGAAGCGCGAAAGCTGGCGCGTCCTGATCAAGCGCAAGCCCCGCTAGATCTGACGGTGCCGGGCGCGATCAGGCTTTGAAGGCGCTGGCATCGGGTAGACCGCTGCCCGAAAGATCTGCCCCCATCGCCGTCAGCACGCCGGAAAAGATGTCGGCTTCGTTGCTGCTCTGCTTGCCGGGCTGGGCTGCGCCCGTGCGCGCATCAAAGCCATACGTCAGCGCGCTGTTCACGTCGACACCGCCGAGGATCGTGTTGCCTTTGACCATCGGCGAGATCAGCAAGAAGCCGTTGTTCAGATCATGACCGCTGCCGAACTCGATGGCGTTGTCGGGCCGATTGCGCGTGCGACCGAAGTCGGTGGCGACATAGATCAGCGTGCGATCCCACAGGCTCTCGCCCGTGCCGGCGTCAAACGGCTCGGACTTGAGCAGAGTGATCAGCTTGTCGACGGTGGACAAGATGCGCTGCCACATGAACGCCTGCGAGCCGCGGTGATCGTTGTGGCTGAAGTCAAACGCCAAAGGCGGGTTGTAAAGCCCTGCGCTGCCGCCCAGCTTGACGTTGAAGTCAGGGCCGATGGTGACCGCTGCCGACACGCGATACTTCAGCAGCAAAAAGGCCAGAGCCGCCTGACCTTGATACGGATCGTTGAAGAAATCGGGAAACACCGCGCGCACCTTGGCTCCGTCGGGAGACGAGGCCAAGCCATACTGCGAAAGTGGAACCTGCGGCGGCAGATCAGGCAGCACGTTGAGCCGCGTGATCAGATCCTGCGCTTCCAGCCCCTGCCCGGCTTCGCGCTGCGCCCGAAAGCGAACCAGCGCTTTCGCGTTGGCGAAGGTCTTGCCAAACACGCTCTGCCCATCGACTTCGTTGCGGGCAGCGCGGGCCAGCGCAATGACATCGGCTGCGGGTGCGCCGGTAATGCCGCGTTTGCCGTCAAGACCCAGCGGCCACAGGCTGGGGTTGGTCACCGTCTCGGGATAGACCGAGGGCGGCAAGGTGACATCGGTGCCGCGCTCGCCATAGCCGCCGATCGCCATGTTCACGTTGGGCAGCGGCATGCCCTGGCCCCACTGCATCGCCACACACTCTTGCAGCGTGCGACCTTTCCACGCGCCATTGCCGGTGATCGAGCGCTTCTGCGCGATGGTGTGATTGACCGAGGTTCCGACGCTGGTCGCGACCAGCATGTCGTCTTTGTATTTCTGCACAAAGGCAAGCTGATCGGTGTTCACGGGAATCGCGATGCTGCCCAGCTTGCTGGCGGAATAGCGCACCGCGCGCAGCGTGCTGCCGGCCACGGCCTGCACCGATGCATCGGGAAAGCTGTTGATCTTGGCGGCGTTGGCTCCGGCCTCGGTGGCGCGCACAGCCAGGAAGCTGTCGACGACGCTGGCTCCACCGGCCGCGCCAATGACGATCAGGAACTTGGGCGGCGTGGCAAGCTCGCTTTTGCGTCCGCCAGTCGCCTCGACCCGCTCGGGTGTCTCCTGCGCTTGGCGACAGCCAAACAAAAAAGGCGAAAGCGAGGTCGAGCCAGCCGCCGCCAGCGACAGTGCCTTTAACACTTCGCGTCGATTGAGTCGTCCGTTGCTCGTAAGCGACATGGCAAGCCCCCTAGTAGAAAACGGCTTCTGCGGACGACAGGACCGCAAAGCAGACTGACTGCATCCACGCCCGCGCCGGGGTCGCATTGCCCGTGGCCTCGATGTCGCGGGCCAGCTGGACATACCGGCTAAGCTCTAGCTCGGACGGCTCGCGCAGAAGCGTTCGCTGCACAAGCTGCGTGATGGCTGCGCGTACCTCTTCCCCATCGGGATTGCTGAGCTTGGCCCCCGCAAGCGGCAGGCCGCGAAAGATCGTGGCTGCCCCCAGGTTGGCCAGGTCCAGATCGACGCGCTTGGTGCAGGCCGACCACATGATGCGATCGACCACAAGGGGCGTCGTTGCCGAAGTGATACCCGATGCTTCATACAGTCCCGCGCCGTAGGGCTCGACTCCACCCAGCGCGACGTTGTGGACCGCGGTCGCGCACGGATACAGGCCCAGCTCTTTGCAGACCTCGGTGGCGGGAAGCTCCAGGGCGGCAGCGACGTCTGCGTTCAGACGCTCAGGCCCTTTGAAGCGCAGGTTGCCGCGGGCCGATGACGCGGCCGGCTGTGGTTCCATGCTCGGGTTGTTGCTCGAACACGAGCTCGACACACCCGAAAGCACGGACAACAGAAACCCAAGCTGAAGATGTCTACGGCGCACCATAGGCCTCCGTCTTGACGATGTCGTGCAAGAGTTTCTGCACGCGGTACTGATGCTCGGTCTTGAAGCGCTGCCAAGTGGCCACGAACTCAGCGTTTTCTTCTGGCTGCGGCTCGTGCCCGATGAGCAGCTTCCAGTAGTCCTTTGCCGTCGAGATCGCAAAGGCCTCGCTGTTCGCCGCCACCGTTGCCCACTCGCGCAAGTTGTTCACCGTCTGCCCAAACAGGACACCGCGCTCGGGCGTCTGCGTGATGCGCGGAGCAGCGCTGGGAAACAACACTTCCAGCCGGTTTGGCACATAGCGAAACTGAAGCTGCGGCACCGACACGCCGTTGTAGTTGCGATAGGGATAGGTCAGCGGATCAAGCGTGGCGTGACAGGCTGCGCAGGCCGTCGCAGTCACGCCCTTGGCGTCATAGTCCTGCGGCTCGTTGGCGACGCTGAACAGGCCTTCTTGCTTGGCGATATCCAAGCCCAGATACGCGCGATACATCTGCGATGCCGCGTTGCGCGGCAGGGCCGTAAACATGACGAAGTAGCCAAGCGTCCACGAGCTGGTCATGTTGCCGGCGCGACGCGCTTGATCGACGAACTGCGAAGGCAAGGTCGCGACCTTGGTGTAGCGCGTTGGATTGACATCCCGACGGACAAAAAAGTCTGCGGTCAAGACCTCGCGGGAGTCGTGATCGTCGGTCTGCGAGTACGCAAACAGCGCGTAGTCATCGTAGTAATCGGCGAACTGCACGCCCCCTGGATCCTCGCCCGCTTTCAGCGAGCCGACCGGGCGAATCTTGGGATGCGCAACCTTCCACAGCTGGCCGTTTTTTCCGCGCCAAAATTCGGTGCTGGTGCAGCGATCGATCTCGGCATCGATGAACGCCCGCCGTGCATCATCGCTGGGCAGATCGACGAAGCTGCGCACCTGCGGATAGGTCGGCGAAGCGCCGCAAAAGTCGAGCAGCGCCTTGCGATAGGCGTACCGCAGATCGTACTTGCAGATGGAATACTGCGGGTTGTCACCGCCCTGGCAAGCGGTGCTGCCGGGCTTGCTGTTGGCATCGGCGGGCAGCGTGCCTTGCAGGATCTCGTCGCGGTTGCTGACGCCATCGCCATCTGAATCGAGTCCCTCGGCAGCAAGCAGCGCGCTCGGCAGCGCAGCGGTAAATGCGGCATCCGACAGCGGACGCGGCGTACCGGCGGCCAGGTTCATCTCGATGGCGGCACCGAATGCGTTGCGCTGCGGCGGGGCGACGTGACAAAGACCGCACGAGGGCTGCTGCCCCATGCACTGCGGTGAGTTGGCGTAGGTCTGACAGAAGACCTGCCCAGCCGGCGGCTTGGCGTCGGCATCACCCAGCGTCACGGTGAGCACAACGGCGATCAGCGACTTGATCGTGTGTCTCTTCACGAACACCTCCCCGCGGTCATTGTATCGCGTCGGACGATGCGCGCGGGCTCAATGTTCCCGTGCCCGCTCGCCGAGCCAACGCGCCGCACCGATTAGATCGAACCTCGCTCGGTGCTGGCCATGGCTTGCTCGCCAAGGACACGCGCCATCTCGCCCAGCCCAGCAAAGCGCGCGTCGCTGGTCAGGCCCTGGCGATAGCGGAAATAGATCTGCTGCACCACCACCGCGGTCTTGAACAGCCCAAAGCAGTAATAGAAAAGGATGTTCGCCGCATCGCGCCCTGAGCGAAGGGCATAGCGCTCGGCGATCTGGCGACGGTTCAAGCAGCCGGGGCGAGTCGTCGGGCCGAAGCTCGCCATGTGCAGGGCCGGCGGATCTTCAGGATCGACCCAGTAACAGAGCGCCGTTCCGAGATCCATCAGCGGATCGCCAATCGTCGCCATTTCCCAGTCCAAAAGCCCAATCACCCGCGTCGGCGTCGCTTCGTCGAGGATCAGGTTGTCGAACTTGAAGTCGTTGTGGATCAGGGTGGCCGCAGGCGAGCTTGGAATGCGCGCGGAAAGCCAGCGCATGCAGGCCTCAAGCGCTGGGACCTCATCGGTCTGTGCGTCGCGATAGCGCTTGCTCCAGCCGCTTACTTGGCGCTCGACATAACCCTCGGGTCGGCCAAGATCCGCGAGTCCAGCGCGCTGATAGTCGAGCGCATGAAGCTCAACCAGCGTGTCGACAAAGGTCTCGCACAGCGTGTGCATTTTTTCCGGCGACAAGTCCAAGCTGGCCGGCACTTTGCGACGCAGGATAACGCCGCGGATGCGCTCCATCAGATAGAACTTGGCCCCCACGATCGATTCGTCTTCACAGAAACAGACCGGCCGCGGCGCATAGCGATAGATCGGATGCAGCGCCGACAGGATTCGGTATTCCCGGCCCATGTCATGCGCCGTCTTGACCTTGGATCCGAACGGCGGTCGTCGCAGGACGTACTGCTGGCCGCGAAACGTGATCAGGTACGTCAGGTTGGAATAGCCGCCGGGAAACTGCTGCACCTGAAGCTCTTCGTCATCCGCATTCTCCGTCGGATTTGACGAAGAAGAAGACGGCTCTGCCGAGCTATCAAGCGCCTGCGAAAGATAGGCGCGCAAGCGGCGTATATCGAGCTCTTCGCCGCTGCGAACGGAAGATGCCTCGTCGGTGATGCGAGGCAGAGCGGCGCTTGTGACAGCGGGATCATGCGGCGTCTTGTGTTCAGGCATGACGGTTCCCTGCGCGAAGTTCGCCGGCAGTTTCCCAATTTCGCTACGCCGGGTCCAGCACCGCGGCTCGCAATCGCTGGCAATCACCTGCAATCATCGGGCCCTGAGGCATGGCCGCGATGCGATAGACTGATCCCACTACGATGGTCGCAAGCCCGCGTCTTCCCCCTGGCAGTTCATCGCCAGTGTTCGTCCAGCACTGGCGCTATGCCACCGAGCCGCATGTGTTTCTGCGTGAGCTTCACGCGCAGCATGGCGACGCATTCACGATGCGCGTGCTCAGCCATCCGCCCGTGGTGGTCCTGGCGGATCCCGATGCCGTGCGCGAGGTCTTCACCGGCAGCCCCGACGACCTGTACGCAGGCGAAAGCAACCGCTTGATCGAGGGCGTCGTCGGCAAGAATTCGCTCTTGCTTCTCGACGGTCCGCGTCACTTGCGCGAGCGGCGCCTGCTTTTGCCGCCGTTCCATGGCGAGCGCATGCAGGCCTATGGCGACATCATGCGCGAGATCAGCGAGAACACCATCGACGCCTGGCCGATCGGAACACCCTTTGCGATCCAGCCGCATATGGCCGGCATCACCCTCGATGTGATCCTGCGCACCGTGTTCGGCGTCGACGATGCGTCCAGGCTGCAGCGCCTGCGTCAGCTGATGGTGCAGCTTGTCGGCGACGCCACGCATCCAGCACTGTTTGCCGCGATGCTGGCCCTGCCCGGCGATCGCCTGCGACGCATCTTGACGTTTGGCATGGAAGACGGCGCGCCGACGTGGAAGCGGGCGATCTCAAAGATGCTGCCGCTGCGCTCTGTAACCGAGGCGCGCGTCGAGATCGATCACCTGCTGCTCGCCGAGATCCAGCACCGCCGCAAGCACGGCACGGCCGGACGCAGCGATGTCCTGTCTTTGCTGGTCGACGCCCGTCATGAAGACGGCTCACCGATGCAAGATCAAGAGCTGCTCGACGAGATGATCACGCTGCTTCTCGCCGGACACGAGACGAGCGCCGTCAGCTTGGCCTGGCTGCTGCAGCGCGTGCTGGAACGCCCAGCGGTCCTGACCCAGCTTCGCGCCGAAGTGCAGGAAGTGACCGGCGGTGGCCCGCTGCAAGCCAAGGACGTTGCGAAGCTGCGGTACACCGACGCTGTGATTCGCGAAGCCATGCGCTTTGACACCCTGTTGCCGCTGGTGGTGCGCTCGCTGCAGCGCGATCTGCGCATCGCCGGCTGGGATCTGCCGGCCGGCACCATCGTCGGGCCCAGTCCGCTGCTCGTACACGAAAACTCGCGCATCTGGTCCGAGCCGCATCAGTTCCGCCCCGAGCGCTTTCTTGAGCGCAAGGTTCCGACCTATGAGTGGCTGCCGTTTGGCGGTGGGCACCGTCGCTGCTTGGGCGTCTCGTTCGCGCTGTTTGAGATGACGGTGGTGCTTGCCACGTTGGTATCGCGGGTCGACCTGCGGCTGGCTTCAGCGATTCCGCCGGTCGCCCGACGGCGCGGCGTGGTGATTGGGCCGGAAGGGGGTGTCCAAGTGATCGTCACCGGGCATCGCAGCCCGCGCGCAGCGACAGAAAAGGCGAAGTGAATCGGCTATGTTTGAGGCGATCATTATCCTTTCGCTGATCGTCGCCAACGGCCTGTTTTCCGGGGCTGAGCTGGCCGTCATCTCGCTGCGCAAGACCCGCCTGCGCGAGCTAATCGATGAAGGACACGCGCGAGCCCGTGCCGTGCAAGCGCTGCGCGATCAGCCCGAGCGCTTCCTGGCGACGGTGCAGAGCGCCATCACGGTGATCGGGGCAGCCGCCGCGGCATTTGGTGGCGATGTCTTTGCCGAGCGCTTGGCTCGCGTGGTGTCGCACTCGGTCCTGCTGGCCCCCTATGCCAAGCAGATCGGCTTTGCCCTGGTCGTCGGTACGATCTCGTTCCTGTCGCTGGTGTTGGGCGAGCTTGTGCCCAAGTCGCTGGCCCTGCGCTCGAACGAGGGGTACGCGATGTTCATGGGCCCGCTGCTCTTGGGTCTGTCGTATGTCGCGCGCCCCTTTATCTGGGTCCTGACCTCGACATCGAACCTGGTGCTGCGCTTGTTTGGCGACAAGACCAGCTTTACCGAGACGCGCCTGTCCCCCGACGAGCTGCGCGAGATGGTGGAAGAAGCCGCCAAGACCGGCGCCCTGGATCCGCGAGCCGGCGAGCTAGCTGCCCGCGCCATCGACTTTCGCGAGCTGTCCGTCGCGTCGGTGATGGTGCCGCGCGTACGCGTCGTCGCGATCCCGCGGGATGCTAGCGCTGATCAGCTGCAGCGGGCACTGTCGGCGCACGTCCACACGCGCATTCCCGTCTATGAGGGCACAGCAGACAACGTCGTGGGCTATGTCGCGACCAAAGACCTGATCGTGCCGGCCCTGCGAAACGAGCCATTTTCCGTCGACAAATTCATGCGACCGATCCGCTTTGTGCCCGGCAGCGTGCGGGCCTTGGATCTGATGCACGACATGCAGCAGCAGCGCGGATCGATCGCGGTCGTCGTCGATGAACAGGGCGGCATGCTGGGCTTGATCACCATTGAAGACCTGGTGGAAGAGCTGGTCGGCAAGATCTTCAGCGAGCAAGACGCCGTCGCCAACAACATCCAGCGCGAGGCCAGCGGGACAGCGCTGGTACAAGGCACCGCGGCCGTGCGCGAGGTCAACCGCGCCCTCAAGATCGAGCTGCCCGAGAGTGAGCAGTGGCACACCATCGCGGGTCTGTGCATCTCGCTGGCGCACGAGATCCCGGCGCAGGGCGCACGACTGACCGCCAGCGACGGCACCGAGCTAGAGATCGTCGATGCTTCGCCTCGTCGCGTGCGATCGGTGCGCGTGCATCCCCGCAAAGAGTAGAAGCGCGGGCCAAACGCGCGAGCAGCGCGATCTATGCCGCAGCATCCGTCGCGGTCTTGGATGCAAAGAAGCGGCGCTTGAAGATCTCGGACACCAGCGCATAGGCCAGCGTGATCGTCAGCAAGAGCAGCAGCAGCGACGCGGGGATCGGCACCAAGCCCAGCGCATACGCCCCCGGCAGATAAGGCAGCGCGATGGCGGCAGCGGATACGCCGAGCACGGCGAGCAAAAGAGGCAGCGACGGCTGGCTGCGCCACAGGGGACCGCGCGTACGCATCACCAGCAGGATCACGACCTCGGTCAAAAGCGACTCGACAAACCAGCTTGACTGAAACAGCGCGGCCGAGGTCTTAAGCAGCCGCAAAAGGCCAAACGTCGCCAGATCGAATAGCGAGCTGATCGTGCCAAAGAGCATCATGAAGCGGCGGATCTCGCGCGCATCCCAGCGTCGTGCCGTCGCGAGCTGCGCAGCATCAACGCGATCGCCGCCAATCGTCATCGCCGGCAGATCGGAAAGCAGGTTGTTAAGCAGGATCTGCTTGGGCAGAAGCGGCAGAAATGGCAGGAACATTCCGGCCACCGCCATCGACAGCATGTTGCCGAAGTTGGCGCTGGCGGTGATGTGAATGTACTTCAGCGTGTTTTCCAGCGTCGCACGCCCTAGGCGCACTCCGTCGATCAAGACCGCCAAGTTGTTCTGCAAAAGGACGATCTGCGCGGCCTCCTTTGCGACATCCACGGCGCTGTCGACTGAGATTCCGACGTGCGCTGCATGCAGGGCCGGCGCATCGTTGATGCCATCGCCCAAATAGCCGACGACGTGCCCGGCCCGCCGCAGCGCAAGGATGATCCGCTCTTTTTGATTGGGATCGATCTCGGCAAAGACATCGACGGCCTGTGCGCGACGGGCCAAGGCTTCGTCACTGGTCTCGCGCAGCTCTTTGCCGGTCAGCACCGTCGGCGCAGCGATGCCAACGCGCTCTGCAACCGTGGCAGCGACGGCAGCGTTGTCGCCCGTGATCATCTTTAGGCGCACACCCAAGCGGTGCAGCTCAGCGATCGTTTCGCGCACACCGGCCTTGGGCGGATCCAGGAAGGCGACAAAGCCAAGAAAGACCATGCCTTTTTCGTCGACGGCTCGCACCGGCTGCAGAGCACCCGCGCTGTCGCCCAGGATCTTCTGTGCCACGCCCAGGCAGCGCAGCCCGGCCAGCGACAGCTCAGCAAAGGTCGCGTCGATGGTCGCACGCAGCTCGGAAACGGGTCGCAGCTGCCCTTCGTCGTCGAGCACATGCGTGCAGACATCCATCATCTGCGCCACCGCGCCCTTGGTGAAAAGCACGCGCTGTGAACCGTCTTCGACCAGCACGCTCAAGCGCTTGCGCACAAAGTCATAGGGCACTTCGTCGAGCTTGCGCTCGCTTCCCGGTGGACAGCGATCCTGGGCGCGACGCAGCGCTTCGTCGATGGGGTTTTCCAGGCCGCTTTCAAAGCGCGCGTTGAGCACGGCTGCGCGCAGCACGGTCAAGCTGGGCTTTCCGCTGGGCCCGACGGCGCGCTCAAGCTGGACGCGGCCTTCGGTCAGGGTGCCGGTCTTGTCGGTACACAGCACATCGATGGCACCGAAGTCTTCGATGGACGACAGGCGCTTGACGATGACCTGCGCTGCGGCCATGCGACGAGCGCCGCGCGACAAGTTGACCGAGACAATGGCCGGCAGAAGCTCGGGCACCAGGCCCACGGCCAAGGCCAGCGAAAATAGGAAGCTCTGCAGCCACGGTCGCTGCAGGGCCAGGTTTCCGGCCAGGATCAAGAGCGCCAAGACCGTGGTCACCTGCGCGATCATCAGGCCGAAACGCTCGACGCCGCGCTCAAAGTCCGACGGTGGCGGCGCGCGATCGAGCCGGCGCGCAATCTGGCCTAGCTCGGTGTCGTCCCCCATCCGCACGACCACGGCTTGCGCGGTGCCGCTTACCACGTGCGTGCCTGCGAACAGCATCGATCGCCGGGCCGCAAGCGGCGCGCTAGAAGCGACCGCTTCGACCTCTTTTTCGACGGGAAAGGTCTCTCCGGTCAGCGCCGCTTCGTCCGCATGCAGATCGCGAGCCTGGATGATGCGACAGTCGCCCGGAACAAGCGAGCCAGCACTAAACAGCACGATGTCGCCAGGCACCACGTGATCGGTCGGCACGTGGATTTCGCGACCTGCGCGCAGCACGCAGGACTTGGTGACCACCAGCGAAAGCAACTTTTCGACGGCGCGCGTCGCTCCGTGCTCTTGTGTAAAGCCCAGCGCAGTGCTGAGAAAGACGATGCTCAGGATGACCAGCGCGTCGGTGGTTTCGCGCACCACGATGCTCAGCAAGGCCGCAGCGAGCAGCATGAGCACCAGCGGGCTCTTAATCTGCGCGGCGAGCAGACGCATAAGCGATGCGCGTCGTGGAGCCTGGACTTTTTGCCGCCGCCAGCGAGTCTGCGCCTGTTCATCGTCGAGACCGCTTTCGCGCGTCTGAAGCTGCGCCAGGACCTGTGCCGGTGCCTGTGCCCACGGTGGCACGTCGGCGGTCTCCTGTTTTTCCGAGGCAGGCATAAGCGGCATCCTGCCACAAAGCTGCAAGCCAAAGGGGCGATGGACACGGGATACGGGCGCCTGTGCCGTCGCTCTGGCGCCGGCCTTCG
>CAZKOY010000078.1:0-1663 GCA_964554495.1 uncultured Myxococcales bacterium | reverse complement strand
CGGGCGCCTGTGCCGTCGCTCTGGCGCCGGCCTTCGACAAAAGGGGTGGCGACCAGCGGGGAGGCCAAGGCAAGATGCGACCCCATGTGCGGAATCATTGGATACATCGGTCCAAAACAGTCGACGAGCTTGCTAATCGGCGGGCTCAAGCGGCTTGAGTATCGCGGCTACGACTCGGCGGGGGTTGCCGTGATCGAGCCAGGCCAAGACGGAGCCCCCAAGGAGCTAAAGATCCTGCGTTGTCGCGGCAAGCTGGGCGAGCTAGAGACCCTGGTCGCTCGCGAGCCCCCGCAAGGTCACGTGGGCATCGGCCATACGCGCTGGGCCACTCATGGTCGCCCGTCCGACGAGAACGCGCACCCGCACTGCTACAAAGGCGTGGCCGTCGTCCACAACGGCATCATCGAAAACTATCTGGAAATCAAGCAGACGCTGGCCGCTCGCGGGCACGAGTTTCAGTCCGAGACCGACACCGAGATCATCGCCCACCTGATCTGGGAAGAGCTACAGCGCGATCCGCTGCCCGCCCCGTCGGCACAGACGCCGCGCTCGGTAGCACAGCGCAACGATCGACTGCTGCAAGCGACGCGACGAGCGCTGCACCGCATCGAAGGCGCCTATGCCATCGTCGTCCTGTCGATCGACACGCCGGAAGAGATCGTCTGCGCCAAGAATGCCTCGCCGCTGGTGCTGGGCCTGGGCCAGGGGGAAAACTTCATCGCATCGGATGTGCCGGCCGTGCTTGAACACACGCGCCGCGTCGTGTTCTTGGAAGAGGGCGATATCGCGCAGGTGCGCAGCGACGGTGTGCGCATCATCGATCTCGACGGCAACGAGCGCACGACGACACAGCGACCGCCGCGCACGATCACCTGGTCGCTGGTCGCGGCGGAAAAAGCCGGCTTTAAGCACTTCATGCTCAAAGAGATCCACGAGCAGCCGCGGGCCGTGACCGACACGCTGCGGGGGCGCTTGGTGCATCAGGCTCCCGACGCGTTGCTCGACGGTATCGCGCTGGGAAAGCCAGGCCTGGATGCCGACTGCAAGGTGCGACGCATCCTGCTTTTGGCCTGCGGCACCTCGTATCACGCGGCGCTGGTTGGCAAGTACATGATCGAGCGCCTGTCGCGCTTGCCGGTCGAGGTCGATCTGGCATCCGAGTTCCGCTATCGCGATCCGGTGGTGTTGCCCGGCGATCTGGCGGTGTCGGTATCGCAGTCGGGCGAGACCGCCGATACCCTGGCCGCGGTGAAAGAGGCGCGGCAGCGCGGGGCGCAGACGCTGTCGATCGCCAACGTTGTCGACTCGTCGATCCCGCGCGCATCGCACCACGCGCTGTACACGCACGCCGGGCCCGAGATCGGCGTCGCGTCGACGAAGGCGTTTACCACGCAGCTTGCTGCCTTGTTTCTTTTGGCCGTGCATCTGGGACGACGCACTGGGGCGCTGGGCGATGCCGCCGCCGCCGAGCTTGTGCATGAGCTTCTTTCGGTACCGGCCAAGATTGGTGAAGCCGTCGAGACCGCAGCGCAGGTGCAGGCTCTGGCCCGTCGCTTCGCTCACTCACAGGATGTGCTGTATCTGGGCCGCGGACCGCAGTTCCCCATCGCGCTCGAAGGCGCGCTCAAGCTCAAAGAGATCTCGTACATCCACGCCGAGGGCT
>CAZKOY010000077.1:14708-26954 GCA_964554495.1 uncultured Myxococcales bacterium | reverse complement strand
CAGAGCTCGTCTCCGACGCAGCGCGGGCTGTTGGTGTTTGAAAAGCTCTTGTGCAATGTGCGACCCGAGCCACCCAAGAACATTCCGCCTCTGCCACCGATCATGCCGGGGCAGAAGACGACGCGCGATCGCTACGAGTCCCAGCATGCCGTCGGAAGCTGCGCGTTCTGCCACAAGCAGTTCGACCCCATCGGCTTTACGTTCGAGCACTTCGACGAAGTCGGCCGCTATCGCAAAGACGAAAAGGGCCTGCCGATAAACGACAGCGGTCGCGCGCTAACAGCGACGGACCAAGTCAGCATCGAGGCGACCGGCCAGGTCGATCTGGCGCAGAAGCTAGCCAGTCGCGACGACGTGCGTAGCTGTGCTGCGGACATGATGGCTGCCTATGCCTATGGCCTAAGCGAAGGCCAGCCGCGCTGTCTTGTCGGCAAGCTGCGCCCCAGCTTGCAGAGCGGCGACCAGAGCGTGCTCGACTACCTCACCGGCCTGACTTCTGCCCCCCACTTTACGCGCCGCCGATAGCCGCGAACGTCGATCGTCCGTCGGGCGCCAAGTGCTGGGCATTGGCCGTTGACAGAGGGCGCCTGCGGGATACGATGCCCGGCCGTGCCCGTCCCCATCTTCCGTCGTCGCACCGCGCTCTTTGCGCTTGGGATCGTTGGGCTAACCGGGACAGCGCAGGCCTATTCCGTCGAGGCCGAGGTCACATCGCTTCTGCAGGGGTACTCGCTTTCCACGGCCGATGCTTTGTCGGCATCCGTGTCGCGACGCCGAGTGACCAACTACCTGGGGCTGCGCATTGACGACATTTCACTGGGGCCGCGCTCGCGAGTCGACGAACCGCTTCTGCGCAACGAGCTAGCAGCCGCCATCGAGCTTCGGATCGACGCAGACTTCGGCGACTATCTGTGCAGCATCGGCCGCGTCACGCTGTCGAGTGCGCTTACCTGCCTGGAGCGCGGCTCTGGCGGCGTGCGCACCGATCCCGAGCTTGCGAACTATCGCCCTGAGCTCTTGTTCGCCTATGTCGAGGGGCGCAGGCTGTTCGGCTGGCTGACGCTGCGGCTGGGACGACAGCTGACCTGGGATCTGCTCGATCTGCGTGGGCTCGACGGAGCGCAGGTGTCGCTGCACACGCCGCTGCATCTGCGCATTGATGCCTGGGGTGGACTGTCGCAAAACGGCGCACTTTCCATCGATCCATCGCTGTATGTGTTGGATGGCACCAGCCGATCCCCGACGCGCAGTCCCGACGATCCGCGCCAGCAATACCGCGCGCTGCAGCCGACGGTGGGCGTTTCCGCAAGCGTCGTCGGGCTGCGCGATCTGCAAGCGCGGCTCAGCTATCGTCGAACCTGGTCAGAAACGGCGGATGCGGTGCTGCCTGGCTGTCCACAGGGGCAGCGATGCGCCCCGGCCTGGGGCCAGCTTGAAGACCGCATCGCGGGGACGCTTCACGGCCGGATCCTCGACGGAAAGCTGCAGGCATGGACGGCGCTGCGCTATGACCTTTTGAGCGCGCGAGTCGACGATGCACAAGCCAGCCTGCGCGCCGCGTTTACGGTGGTACCGTCTGCCTCGTCGCCTGCGCCAGTGGGTACGCCAGAAAGTGTGGCGACGCGTCACGCGCTGAGCGCCGACTATCGATACAGCGTGCCGACCTGGGACGGCGACGCGATCTGGAATGTCTTTGGCGCTGATCCGTACCACCACGCTCAGCTTCGCTATGACGGGGGACGGGCGCTGCGTCCACGACAAGGCCACTCGTTGACCCGACGGCAGCGCGAGATCGTCTGGTCCGTTCGCGGCTGGGGGCGGATATGGCTCGATCGGGCCCGCCCCGAGTCGGGAACGCTGGATCCCAATCCAGCAGACCTGACTTCGCAGCTTGCCTATGGCGGCGACGCTTCGCTGCTGCTTCGCTGGGCCAGCAGCCACATTCGAGTGGACGGTTTTTTCGACGACGGCTTCGGCGGACTGCGCGGCGGAGGCGATGTTGCGGGCCGCTGGGCTCTTTATTACGACACGGTCTCGCTGGAGGGTCGCGCGCTGTACACGTACTGGGCCGATCGCATGCACGAAAACAACCACAGTCATGGTGTCGCCCTGCAAGCCGGCGTGCGCTGGGCGTTTATTCGCGGGGCGCTGATTCACATCCTCATCGAGGACAGTATCGATCGCTTTTCTAGCTCGCAGGTTCGACTGCTGGCGACGCTGGATCTGTCGTACGCACTGGGCCCGCAGAGCGGCGCACGCAGCACAGCGGGCTTCTTGCCGGCTGGGTTTGGCGACGCGCCAATGGCTTCTCCGCTGCCTGGACTTCTGCCATGACCAGTCGTCGCATCGCATCGTCTCTGCAGCGTCGGGCGGTGTCTGGTTTCGGGCGCTGGGCGCTGTTTTTGCTGGGCGCTGTGGCTTGCCTGGGGCGCGTTGGCGCACTGGCTTGGGCACAGAGTCCCCCGTCGGAAAATCGCTCGTCAAAGGTCGACATTTGGGCACCGCTACGAGCGTCGCCCCCGGCTGCCAGCGCGCCACGCCGGGACGGACCTTCGGACGTGGTCTATCCCCCCCAGCGCGTGCCCCTGCATTTTTCGCATCGCCGCCACCTGGCCCGCGGCGCGGTCTGCGAGACCTGCCATCCCGTCGCGCTGACGTCGACGAGCTCGCGCGATAATTTGCTGCCGCGCGAAGAGCAGTGCCGCGCCTGCCACGCCATCGATCGCAGTCGGCCCTTTGGCGCGCTGTTTTCAGCCAGCCCGCCTGGCACGCCGCCCGTCGCATGCGCTGCCTGTCACATCGGCTTTCCCAGCGAGCCCGCAGAAAACGGTCAGCCAACCTTGGCGCCGGGCAGTGACTTCATGGCGCGCATCGCTCGCGTCGACCTGGCGCCGCCTAACCTGAAGTTCAACCACCGCCTGCACGCCGGCCAGGGCATCGGCTGCGCGGTCTGCCACGGCGATCTGTCGCTGGTCGATCAGGCTGGTCGCGCTCAACTTCCCAGCATGGGGCAGTGTCTGCGCTGCCACGATGGCGGTCTGCGACGAGCGAAAACCACCCAGTCCGGCGCAGGGCAAGGCACGAGCGAGATTCAGCGACCGGCCGGCTCGCCTTCCGATCGCTGCAGTGTGTGTCATCCGACGGTGAGCAGCGGGCTGCTGCAGGTGCAGTTCGCCAGCGGCGTGCTCGTGCCCAGCGGCTCGCTGCGCGGCGATGATCATCGCGAGGCCGGCTACCGCACGAGCCACGGCACCATCGCGCAGTCGGGGCCTGACTACTGCGGGTCGTGTCATCGCGAGAGCTACTGCCTGCGCTGTCACAACGCCGTGGCCAAGCCGCTGGATATCCACGGCGGCAACTATGTTGCTCGCCATGCCATCGAAGCGCGGCGCAACCAGCCCGACTGCACGACCTGTCATCGTCAGCAGAGCTTCTGCATCGGCTGCCACGAGCGCTTGGCCGTCGCCAGCCATGCGACGCTGCCGGGCCGCCCACCGATCAGCGCATTTTCCCCGGCACAGCCGCGACGCTTTCATCCCGAAGGCTGGGCCAGCATCAGCGGTGGCGCCTTTTCCAACCAGCACGCAGCCGAGGCGCGACGCAACCAGCGAAGCTGTGCGTCTTGCCATCGCGAAGACACCTGCTTGGCCTGCCACAGCACCCTGTCGGATTCGCGCGTGCCTGGTGGCGCCAACCCGCATCCTGTCGACTGGCTTACCAGCGGTCGTTGCCGAGCCTTGGTCAGCGCCAATCCACGCCTGTGTTTGAAGTGTCACCGCGACGGCAGCGCCGCCTTTTCTTGCATGTAGCCGGTCGCTGCAATCGGCCGAGTAGGAGGACGATCATGGGCACCCGATTTGGAACACCAAGGATGTGGGCAGGGACGCTGCTGGCAGTGGCGCTGGGCTGTGGGCCAGGACCCATCGCGGAAGAGATCGCAGCCGGGGATGCGCCCAGCGTTGCGGAGGCGCGTGCCGCGCTGCAGAACGACGTGTCGGGCTTTGCCGCCAGCCATCGCGACTCGCTTTCGATCTGCTGGACCGATGCGCGGTGCAAGCGTGTACTCGCGGTCGCACACGGTGGCGCGTGGAGCGCGCTGGGGGCGCCATACAACTCAAATGCCGCGCTGGCTTTGGCGTACGCGCAGGGCGTTGATGGCGTGAAGATCGATGTGCGCGTGACCAAAGACAACGTGCCCGTGATCGCGCACTCAAGCCCGATCAAGGTGTACGAGTCCTTGGACTGCGCCAACAAAAAGATCGAAGACATGACGGCCGCGCAGGTGAGCAAGTGCCACCGCGTTCCGTCGAGCACCGAGACCTTTCAGCGCCTGGACGAGGTGCTTGAGTACCTGCGCGGCAAGATGACGGTTGAGCTGACCGTCAAGAAGTCGGCGGACTATGCGCGGACGATCGAAGAAGTGATCGCGCGCCGCGCCGAAGACTTCGCGTATCTAGAGATCAGCACGCGTGAGCTTCGCGATCTGATCCCAACGCTGCGCGGCGGCGATCGCGTCTATTACCTGATCAATGTCGAGAGCAACCTGGCCGAGATCGACGTGCTTCTCGATACGATCAAGAACCCGCGGGCCTTCATGGTCGAGATCGATCCAGGGGTGGCCATCGGCTCGCTGATCACGACGCGGCTGCATCCGGCCGGCGTGCGCGCGTTCATCTATGACTCGAACGGCTTGATCTCGGCCGCGCAGATCAAGGCCTACTACAACCAGGGCTTCGATGTCGTGTCGACGAATCAGGCGAAGAACAGCGTGACGGCGCGCAAGCAGATCAACATGGCGCGCGGCGTGACCCCACCCTAACGCGGGGATCGGCGGCCGGCGTCGCTGCGCTACATCTTCTGCGTCGTCGACTGAGCCTGCGCCATGTTGAAGACATTGCACTGGCCCCAGCCGCACGAGGTCTTGTACGAGGCCTGCTTGTCACAGCCGCGCACGCCATAGGTCTCGTTCTTGACGCCCATCATGTTGCCGTCTTCCGAGATGCGCGACATCTGCAGCTTGGCGCGATCGCACTGCAGATCGAACGCGGCTTGCGTCAGCACTTTCTCCTCGACTTCGCTGAGCTTGCCGGGAGTCCCTGGCTCAGCCTTTTGCGAAGAGGCACAGCCAAAGTTGCCACCGTACGAAGCGGCGGAAAGGACTGCGAATACGAAGGGGACAAGGAATCGTCGGTTCATTGCAATCTCCATCAGGTCATCAGGGAACGTTGTTCCGTCGCGGCGCGGCCCGAGTGGCGGGAAGCGCGGACGGCGCAGACTAGCGAGGCGGAAAAAAAATTGCGAGCCTGTCTTCACAGCGAAGAGCCGCTCGCGACAGGGGCCTTGTACCCCAGGACCGTGTGCGCCGAACCAAAACGGGGGAGCACGTTCGTGTGCTTGACGCCCCGTGCGCATCCATGGTCTTGCAACCAAGTCGGATGCGGACTTGGCAGATCGGATCGAGCGGCCGATTCGCGCCCAGCGTCCGAGATGACCGCGCTGCGAGGTGTGCGGTGCGTACCGCTCGACGAGCGACTGTGCTTTGTCCAAAAACCTCATTCCCGTGGGTGTGCTCACCATGAACGGACTGTCTACCAATCGTCGCTGCACATCGGCTGCTGCCTGCCTGGTTCAGAACGGCGTCGAATTCGTCGTTCGCTATTACTCGGAAACGACGAAGCAGTCCCAGAAACGCCTGCTTCCCGACGAAGCGCGAGCGCTGCATGCCGCGGGTCTGCGCATCGCCGTGGTCTATCAAGACCGGCAGACCCAGGTCGAGGACTTCAGTCGGGCATCCGGCGAGCGAGATGGCCGCTTTGCCTTTGCCTATGGGCGCGAGAACGGGCAGCCGCTGGGCACGACGATTTTCTTCGCCGTTGACTACGACGCGAAGCCCGCCGATCTGCGGGCCATCCAGGCGTACTTCCAAGGCGTCGGGGCTGGGTTGGCCACAGCGGCACAAAGCGAGCCGAGCTATCAAGTCGGCGTGTATGGCAGCGGCTATGTCTGTCGCCGTCTGAAAGAAGCCGGGCTGGTCAGCCATACCTGGCTGGCCGAGTCGACCGGCTATCGCGAATCGGCCGGCTATTCCGACTGGACGCTCAAGCAGTTCGTGACGAACGAAGATCTGTGTGGTCTGCCGGCGCGGTCGTGGCAGCGCTGTCAGGCGCAGGGCGCGGATCGCTCCTGGAGCTTTCGCCTAGAGGGCGCTGCGCCGCGCAGCGATCCCACGCCCGTTCCCGAGGCGAGCCGCGAGCCCGAGCTACGTCGACACAGCCACGGCGAATTTGTGGTGACGTTGCAGCGCTTGCTCAACCGCTGGCTCTTGCAGGAAGGCGCGACGCCGCTTCTGGAAGACGGCGACTTTGGGCAGAAGACCTACCGCGCCGTGTATTCCTTCCAGTCGAGCAACGTCGACAACTTCGGTCAGCCGCTGGTCGTCGATGGCATCGTCGGTGGCCTGACGTGGGGCGCGCTGCGGCGCATAAGCGGCAGCCTGCCCGACCCGGCCTCGCATCCGCTGGTTCTTTCCGATGAGCCGCGCGAGTGGTGGAAGCAGATGCCGGACAGCAGCCTGGGGGGCTCGCCGCGAGCCCGTGCTGCGCTGCAGCAAGCCGTCGCTGAAGCCGTCGCAGGTCGCGGCGAAAGTGGCGGCAATAACCAGGGACCCGACATCGAAAAGTACCTGAACGGAATCGTCGACCCGCCGGCCAACTGGTGCGCAGCGTTTGTCTGCTGGTGCCTCCGCACAAGCGGCCCGATGCCCTTCCCCTATACCGTGGCGGCCCGCCGCATCCTGTCGCAGGCTCGACGGGCGAAGCTGTTCACGTATGACAATCCCGGCACGACGCCTCCTTTGCCGGGCGACCTGATCGTGTGGTGGCGAAACCGCGTCGACAGCTGGGAAGGTCACACGGGCATCGTCCATCACGCCGCCAACGGGCGCCTGTATGTCATCGAGGGCAATAAGACCGCAAAGGTCGAGGGCTTTGACTACCCGCTCGTCGGGCTGGAAAAGCTGCTGGGGTTCGTTCGGCTGTAGCCACATCGCCACGCGGTGCGCCCATTTGGCTGGGCGCGTGGCCTTTGGGGGGTTGTTGTCTGTGGGGGCGCTGGCCGGCTGCTGCATATCGCTGGGCAGCATTCACTGATATCGGCATTGGCCAGATGGCAGGCTCTGCTGTGGGGGGCAGTCAGGCGAATAGGGCCACCGCTGTAATTCGCATACGGCGAATTGAAAGAACGCCCACGTGTTGCCCTGCATACCGCAGGAAGTGAGCGAGCTATGCGCCGTGGAATAATGACTTCGGTATCGAATGATCTGCTGCGCGGATAGGGCGCGAAATATTAGCGTCTTCCGCAAGCATGGCGCATTTCTTTCGAGGATGGCCTGCGGCGATCTAGGCACCCAGACTGCGGCCAGCTGAATTTCGCGCACCGCCGGCAGCGCTGCGCTCTCGGCGTGTAGAGTTTAGATTCCTTCCGTCGCTCAGAACACAGTCTCGGGCGTGCAGATGGTGGGCAAAGGTTGGCCAATAAGACGAACTCAACAATAGAAAAAGCTATGCAAAATACAGACGCAGCGAGCTCAGCAATAGCCTATGTAAGGGTCGCCAGTGGGCTTGGCAACCTCATGACAGGATTGGCACAATTTCTGCTGCATGCATCAGCGTAACAGCGGAATTAGGAAGCGCAGGAAGCTGGCGATGGGTTGATTGTGTGATGTGGATAGCTCTAGAACAGAGCGGCCATCACCATTCACAACACACAGTGCATAAATTGTGCGCTGTAACTGCTTCGCTATGCATAAATAGCAAAACAAAGTGTGCGACACGGATTTGCTGCCTCAGCCGCGCGGCGGCTCAGAAAGGAGAGCCATGAGGGAAACACGCATGCAGCCGTCGATTCAGCAGAAGCCAGGACCGAAGCGGGGGGCAGAGGGGGTGCTCGATAGCCGGGTAGACCGCCTGCTGGATCGCTGGGTTTTGTCGCTGGAGCAGGCGCCGCAGCACAAGACCGAGAGCCGCCCGCGAGCGCCACGCGCGGTGGATCCCAGCGACGAGGAGTCGGTGGCCCAGATGAGCGAGGCCGCGCAGCGATCCGCTGCGAGTGCAGAGCCGCTGGCCAGTCAGGCTTCGGCCGGCGAGTCCGCCGAGAGAGCCGCAGAGCAGGGAGCACAAGCAGAGCCCTCGGCGGTCGCATCCGCACCTTCGGCGACGGCTGTGCTTTCCACGCTGCACGTCACGCCGCATGGGCCGCAGCTTGTCGTCGTGCGCCTGCCAAGGCTCGACGGGGCCGCCGACGAGTCCGAGACCATCCTGCTGCACCGACAAGGCAACCTGTATCTGCATCGCGGCACGCGACTTTCGCGCGGACCGCGGCCGGTGCTGCTTTTGCTGGCCAAGGAACAGGGAGCCAGCGACGAGCTAGCTCATGCGCTGGACTTCCTTGCGGCCTGGTTTGGTGCGCCGCTGGACGCCTTGCTTGCAAACAAAGAGGGCCTGTGGTGGGGGGCATTTCGCCAGTCACTCGACGCGCTTTCGCTGCTTTTGGCCGAGCTACAAGAGCGCGACAGCGGCACGTTCGAGCGCCTGCTGGGGGGCTTCGGTCTGCGTATCCGTCTGGGATCCCAAGACGAGCCGCCCAGCCTGACGCTGCCGGGTCTGCCGCCGGCCCGCCCGCGCACCGCGGGAGGTGCTCTGTCCTCGTCGCTGCGACTGCTTGAAAATCCGAGCGTGGCTGCGCTGCTCGCTCGCGCGCTGGGGAAGGATGCGCTGCTGCGAGCGCAAGTCAGCGCGGTCCTAAGCCAGGTCTGCGCGCCCGCGCTTTCCGCGCTGGATCCAGAAGGCGGCGAAGCGATCGACGAGCCGCTGCAGGCTGTGGGCACCCGTCGGCTGCTCGCTGGCTTGGTCTTGGTTCGCCTGCGGCTTGGGGCCGCGGCCACTGATCTACTCAAGGGGCTCGTTCCCGACTTGGCCAAGCGCTCGGGCAGTGGCACAGCGCCGGCAGAGGATGTCGCGATCTTGTCGACGGTCGAAGCGCGCCTGCGCAGCGCCGATCAGCACGCACTCGCCGATTCCATCGTGTTCATTCGCCTGTCCAACGAGCTAGCCCCGCCCGCTGTGGCCGCCGCCAACACCAGCCCACGTCCGACGTCACGCAAGGCACGCACCTAGGAAAGGATGAAACGATGCCGATCCAAATCAAGGCACCGAACTCCATGCCCATCAGCTCACCTCGCTTGCTCTCGGCGGTGTCGCCCAGCACAGCCGCAGACCAAGTGCATGCCGCGTGCGAGACGGGGTTTCAGGCGCAGGCGATCGAACAGGCGATGGGCTGCAGTGCTCCCTGCTTGGCGCGCTGCCACAGCGAGATCGTCATCGATGGTCAGCGCTACGCGCTGGTTCCGGTTCTTTCGCCATCACAGACGTGCGCCGTCGGTCAGCCCGAAGCGCCGCTGGTGCGAAATAGCAAGCCAGACGCGGTGCGCAGCGCGCTGACCGCACGCGAAGTACAGATCGTTCGCTTGGTCGCAAGTGGTCTGGTGAACAAGCAGATCGCGGGCACGCTGCAGATCAGCGAGTGGACCGTTTCGACATACCTGCGGCGCATCTTTTCCAAGCTGCGCGTCGATACACGGGCCGCCATGGTCTCGCGCTATGTCGAGATCATGGGTCGCCTGGATGGCGATCACGAAGCGAGCGGCGTAGACGACAGCGAAGACGCTTCAGAGCTGCGCAGCCCCAGCAGGAATGCGATGTTGGCCTGCGGCGACAGATAGGGGCGCAGAAGCTGTGTGCTGCCGATCAAAAGCGGCGTGACACCCGGTCCGTGCCCCGCAACATGGCTGTCGGAATGCACCACCACACCGACGGTCACCATGCCTTCGCTTCGGCTGGGGCCAAAGCGATTGTCGAAGGGGCGGATGGCCACCAAGTCGCCGAAGCGCAAGGAATCCAGCCGGAAGCGACGTCGCAACCTGGCGTCTGAAAGCTGGATGTCACAGTCGCCAAGCACGCCATCCGAGCGGCCTAGGCCCGAGCCCATCAGCCCCGCTGGAACGAAGTGCGTCACCGGCACATGCAGGTGCCCGCCATGCGGCCGCAGACCCCACCGCGCGAGCAGCCGCGGCGACAGGTTCAGCGCGCGGATCTGCGGGAAGTCGAGCAGCCGCATACCTTGACCGCAGGACACCACCTGCATGCGATCACCGATGCGCAGGCGGCGCAGGATGTTCGACGGAAAGTCCACTAGCACATGATTGATGCCGCCGTGCTTGCCCGTGACTGTGCCCACCGCACCTATCGCGGGGCCACTTGTGACCTGCACGCGATTGCCGATGCAGGACAAGGCCAAGAGCGCGCGGTTGGCGGCGCCGGGTCCACCCTGCGCTTCGCGATCGTTGTTGCGCAGCGCCACGCCTGGCTCAACGTGATCGCCGGCCAAGCCGATGGCGCGATCTCCGACGCGGCGATTGAGCACGATTCCCCCGGTGCCAGGGACGATCTGCAGCGCCCCATCGCGACCAATGCGATAGGGCGATGCGCGAATCAGCGGGTTGGCGATCTGCCCGGCTAGGCTCACGGCCACAAGCTGATCGCGATTAAAGCGCAGCATCCGCTGGCTCTGCGTGGGACGTGCAGTGGGATGGGTCGCATGCATCGCGGACCTCTTTTTGTGATCGAGCTAGGCCGCGCTGGCCGGGCGCTGCAGCCCCACTGTCGTCGACAAAGTCGGCGCCACGCCACGGAAGTTGCGCCCGTCGGGAGTCATGCGATACGCGGCGATCCACTCTTCGGCCACCGTTCCCAGCGGCTGCACCTGCGTTTGGAACAGGTTGAAGTCGCGCTCGTTGAACGGCTCGTCCGCGACAAACGAAAGCAGGCGCCGTCCCGACTCCGCCATCTTCGAGCGCTGGGCAAGCTCGGCCGCTCCCCCCAGATAGCGCTGTGACACCGCTTCGATGACGTCCCACTTGTTGTTGGCATCGAACGCTTTTTTGATGTCCGGCGCTTCTAACATATCGAGGATGGTCTTTAGGTACTGGCTGGTCTCCATCGTCAGCGAGACGATGTTGCCGTACGTCGCGCGATCCATCTGCCAGCGCAGATCAGCCCCCAGGCGCTGGATGGTGGCTTGGCTGCCGAACGGGCGCTGATTGATCAAGTGACCGCCGCGGATCACTTCGCCGATCAACAGATCGCGGAAGTACTGGGCAATCGCTGACACCAACGCCACGAACTGCCGATGGAAGCCGCGATACACCACCGCGCGATCCGTCGCAGTCTGCGGTCCATAGTTGAACGCTCGACGATACGCCAGCGCGCGATCGCGTGTCTTGTAGCGCAGCGGATGGTGCCGCTCGACCAAGTACAGCGCGCGAGCACCGGGGCCGCTTTGAATGCGCATGCGTCCTTCGTGAAACAGGCGCAACAGCACGCTGACGACCTGGAACACCTTCATCCGTTCGTACTGATAGATGAAGTAAAGCTCGGCCGCGGCATGAAGCTGCGTCGGTATGACCGACTCGTCAAAGTCGTCTTTCAGCCGAGGTACCGAGACCTGATCGAACGGCATCATGCCGGAATCGCCCAGGCCGATCAGATCCTGAAAGGACGTCGCCTCGCCGGTCTCTGTCGCGCGCTGCAGCAGGCTCTCGGCCCGCTTCTGAAACTCTGCTTGGTACGCGTCGCGCTGCTCTGGCGGCAGCCCCGGAAGAACATCCCGAAAATACTGCGCCAGCCCACGCTGTAGTGTCTCTCTTGTCTTAAGGCTCATTGCGAGTCTCCTTCGCAGCTATACGAACTATGTGTTCACTTGGTCGGGGGGGCCGTGCCTTTGGGATTCCCCGCCGGGGACTGCATGGTCTGTGGCGCCGCAGCCTGCCCTGCTGTCGTCGTCGGTGACCCCAACGGTGGATATCCGATGGCCTTCTGGGGTTCCGAAAGGATCAGCGTCAGGCAGTAGATCAAGTGACTGGTCCAAAGCAGGATCTCTTGTTCTGCCGCATCCCCTGGCTCCCACGCGAGGAAGCTCACAACACGGGTCTTTACTTCTTTCTGTTCGACTTTGGCCTCGATCACATTCCAGGGCTGAAAGCCCGGCAGTCCCTGTGGATCGGTCTTGCTGGGCGGCTTGTCGTCGTTCTTGTCACCCTTGAGTAGGGGCTGCCATGCGTCCCAGCGAGTCGTGACTTGCTGCGTGGGATCTTTGAGCGCGTACTGCAGATCGCTCAACGCCAGGATGGCC
>CAZKOY010000077.1:0-14608 GCA_964554495.1 uncultured Myxococcales bacterium | reverse complement strand
TTGCTGCGTGGGATCTTTGAGCGCGTACTGCAGATCGCTCAACGCCAGGATGGCCGTGTTGAGAAAGCAGAACGTATCGCGTAGCTCTGGGCTGAGCCGCTGGATGTCCTGCATCGCAACGATCGGGGTTAGACGATTCATGGGCACGGCAGGCTCCTGCGTGCTTCGTCGGTCGACGTTGATTGGCTGGCCTTGCGAGTCAAGATCGTCGGGGATGGGCCACTCGGGATCCTTCGGCTTCTTCCGCGTGTCGCCGCGAATCAGATCAAGACAGGCTTGGCGAATGTCGGCTGATCCGCTGGCTGGTGGCGCTTGCTTGCGGGTGATGGAATGCCAGTGCGCCTCTGTCGTCGCCTGCTGCTCAAGCAGCTTCGTCATCATGTCATCCGAGATCTCGATGTCCTGCGACAAAAGCTCGGCTGCGGACGAGGCGATGCCTGCCAAGCCAGCATCGTTCTTCCGATCGGCTAGCTTCTTTACGAGGTGCTCGAAGATCTCTGCCGCCGAGACGGCATGGAGCTCATGCTGGCCCCACTGACTTGTGGATCCCGAGCCCAGCGCATACAGATCGATGGCGCGGTCGAAGTCGAACAAGGCGCGATCGATCTGGGCTTGCAGCATCCGGTTGGCCAGCGTGTTCTCGTGCGAAACCTGATGGGTCTCGGCCTGGCGAGCGAACTCGGCGCGCCATGCGACGAGCTTGCGCAGGCGGTCGCGCCCTTCGTCGCCTTGCCGGACCTGTCGCGTGTTCATGGCCAGCGGCACGGCCAAGTCCACCAAGCGTTCGCCGGATCGCAGCGAGATCAGCGCATGAATGAACAGGCCCAGCGCTTGATGAAAGCGGCTTAGCTCAGCCATGCTCTGCCAGTCCTTGGCAAAGCGCGCAGCGACGCCGCCAACCAGCTCGTACAGGCGCTGAATGCGACTGATCTCGGCGGGCAAGGTCGATGCCAAGTTGCGCAGCCCTTCGGCTGAGATCTGAGTACTGGCGCTACCCACACCATCCAAGATGGAATCCAGGTGTTGCTGCAGGCTGTTTTCGCGCAGATACACGCGCAGCTCTGCCGCACCTTGATCGTCGATGGCCTTCAGCACCTCGCGGTACGCGACGAAGCGGTTGCCACGGTCTTCAATCCCCACCTGCGGCGCGCCGGTTCCCTCGGTCAGTGCGCGCAGCGATTCGATGAGTGCGGTGCTGCGGTTGCGCAGATCCATCAAGGGGACGTTGAGCAGCAAGCCCCCTTCGCTGAGCCCCGCGCTGTACAAGGACTGGCCGATACGCGTGCGCAGCGTGTTGCTCGACTCGTCCAAGGTCGTGGCCAAGCGACGATACTCGCGGCGCAGCTCATAGTGCAGGACGCTGAGCAAGCGCGACATGCGGGCATACTCGGCCAGCTTGCGCACGCCCAGCATCGCGCGGTCGCGCTGCGCCGGATCTTGGCTGAAGCCCGCCGCAGCCGTAGCATCGGAAAACTCGCGCAGAATCGACGAGCGCCAGCCCTGCAGCTCGGGTCGCCACTCGCGATTGGCTGCGTGCTTGATCAGGTAGTCGAGATCTGTTTCCAGCGCGCAGCTCACGCGCTCGCTTTCGCGCTCGATCGGACTTGCGCCGGCCTGCGGAGACTCCGCGCGAATCATCAGATCAAGAGTCGCGCCGGGACTTACTGGCAGACCCAGCGACTCTTGATCCAAGCGAGCCGCCTGCCCGCTGTAGTGTCGCCGCAGCGCATCCGCAAGCTCGGCGGGGTTGTTGGGATCGCCGATGCGCAGCGTGCGCCGCAGAAGTTCGTCCACACTGCGCGAGACATCGTCCACCGCAGTGGTCGGGCGCAGCGGGGTCGTATTCAGGTTCACGGTCGATGGTCGTCCGTTCATGGTCTGTCCCCTCGTTGGTTCACGCAGAAAGTGGAATGGCCGCGTGGGCTGTGCGCGGTGCTGGCGGCAATAGCTGGCGCGTCAAGTGACGCACCACGGTCTTGGCAATCACGCCAGGCGGGGCCCACTTCTGCTCGAAGGCCACGCGGCTGGCGCTGACCACAAAGCGCGGTGGCAGCGCGCTGGGAACGCGTCCCTGCGCAAGCTCGCGCGCACCCTGGTGGATGCGCCGCTCGTCTTCCTTGGCAAACGGGATGATGTCGGCCAAGGCCCGCTGCGCCAGCCCGCGGCGCGGCTGGAACGCGACTTCATCCACGACGTGTGGGATCAATCGCTCGGCTGTGATCAGCAGTCCCTGCGGCACGCGCGCCGTCGAGACATGCGGCAGATACAGGTCATTCCAGACCGCTCGCAAGACCCGCGCATCATCGGCAAAGCCCATGCGCCGTAGCATCTCGGCCAAGATGAAGATGCGCAGATAGGGCGTCGGATGCACGCCCAGTGGGCGGAACGACAGCACGCGCGCCGCTGGGTACGCGAGAAAGTCTTTCATTGCCCGCGCCGAAGCCGGCCCGCCCAAGAGCAGCGCGCAGAGATCAGCAAAGATCTCGCGATGCCAGCGCGACCAGATGCGGGTCAGCCATGCATTGCGACTGATCAGCAGCACACGTCGCTGCAGCGCCATGCGCGTCTCGTGCCACACTCCCAAGTCGGACTGCAGGTTGTGTCCGACTTCGTGCAGAAGAACGCCCATTCCCCACGGTGCTTCGATGCGCTCGTATGGAATTCGCACCAAAGGAAATGGGTTCTGTTCGCCCAGCAGGCGACTTAGCAACACGCCGCGTCGGAATGTGGCTGGAGAAAAGCTGTGCTCAAGGTACGTGACCGGCTTGAGAAGCGGCATGTGCAGCAGGCCCGGCGCGCTCTGTCGCACGACTGCAAAGCAGTCCGCAGCGACGGTGTCACAGGCCGCCAGTGGCCGCGCAAACGCGGTCCCGCGCTGGCTGAACACTTCAAAGAACAAGCCGTACGCGCGGCGGGCTCGATCGACTTGGCGTTCCACCAACGCGCACTGCGCCAAGACCTGTTGCGCGCTGCTGTCGGGTCGCGCCATGGCCGATGACATCGCGGAAAGGGCCGCACGCACATCGCGATCGATGTCTGACAAGCGTCGATTGGCCGCGACAAAGTGGGCATCGCTCGGCACGAACGGACGGTCCTCGTCTCGGATCCCCAGCGAGTGGTGATCCAAGCGAGTCAGTCGGCGCGCTCGATACATCAGGTTGCGCGCTTTGGCCGTCAGAAACTGTCGAAGCCCTGGGTCCATGTTCTTCTCGGTGGACTGCCTGTGACGTGGGGTGCGCGGACTAGCGGCGGAACTGCAGACGCACCGGCCCGCGGATGTCAAAAGTTCCGGGGCGCCCAGGAACCGGCCGGAAATAGCGGCGGGCAAGTGGCGGGCGCAGGCTTGGCCGGGCCGTCATTGGACGCGGTCCTGCCGTCGCGGCGCCGGGACGACGCACCACCAAGCGGGCGCGGGCTCGCAGCCGACGCGCCGCAGGGTTTGGCTGCGCCAAGCGACGCATCGCGGCTGGGCTGCGCACGACCCGCTGCGCGGCTCGACGAATAACCTGAGGCACTTGGCGTGGACGAACGCGACCGCGGGCGATCAATCCGGCTGTAGCTCGCAGGACGTGCGGCACTATGCGCATGGCGTTGGGTCCTACGCGCTGCGAAAGCGCTCGCGCCACACTCAGCGAGGCCCGCATGATGCCGCGAGCCAAGGGACGCGGCAGGCGACCGGGCTGACGCTGACGCAGCGCTCGGGCCACGCGGAATGCACCCATGGCGGCGGTCACCGGGGCAAACGCATCCATCGCTTCGTCGCCATAGTCAGCAGCCAGATCGGCGAAGGCATCCATGGACAGCGATCCCAGAATGCCGCGTAGCTGACCGATGCCGCGGCTTAGTCGTGGTGCGGCGTGCCTGACCAGGCTCAGTGCGGCCGGCATGGGTACCTGCAGCAGCCGTCGCACCAGTGGAGTTCGCGCGGCGCGACGCAGCCTTCGGATCGCTGCGCCCACGAACTGTTCTTCGTCGTCGGCGTCCAGGGCATCGCTAAACGCATCGACCAGCGCTTCGTCATCCATCGCGCTGTCTTCGAATCCGTCCCCTGCATCCAGGTCTGCAGCCAGGTCGAGCTCATCGTCGCCTTCTGAAAACGCGTCTAGCTCGTCGCCCGCGTCATCCAAGGAATCGGCAGACATGCTGTCGTCATCCAGGCCTTCGCCGTCGAAACTGTCGTCGTCGAATTCGTCGAACGCTTCGCTGTCATCGCCTTCGTCCAGGGCATCCAGCGCATCGTCTTCGAACCCTTCGCTGTCAGCGAGGTCGGTATCCAGCTCGTCACCAGCCGCGTCATCCAACAGATCGGTATCAAACGGGGTCTGCATTGCCGTGCTCCTCTTTCGCGTGGGAAGAACGCCTGGGCCGCGATCGACCCAGCGTTCCCGTGTCTGTTTTTTCTAGGGTCCTTAGGTGTCCAGACGGGCCGCGCCCAGCTGTGGAATGCCCATCTGTCTCATCCAGCGACGGATCAAGCGCTGGCGCAGCAGCAGGCGACGCAGCGCGGCCATGCGCGTGCTTAGGCCAAGCTGCGGTGCCCGTCGTGCGGTCTGTATGACACGCTGTACGGCCTGGCGGGTTGCCGTTGGGATCGCTCGCGCCGTGCGCGCTGGGCTTCCCTGTTGACCCAGGCGCAGCGCCGCTGTACGAGCAGCTAGGCGCATCAAGCGTACGCGCTGGCCTGCCGAGCCGGGCAGTGCGCCCGCGCTGGCCAAGAAGATGCGCTCGGCCGCTCGTGTGGCAGGCAGCACCAACGCGGTGCGAGGCGCAAGCACGCCCGCGCGCTGCAGTCCTTGGCCTGCGACCGTGCTGGCGGCCAAGGCAGACGCCACGGGCAACGCCACCGCGGCGGGGGCCTGTCCCGCATCGGCCATGTCCGCCAACGCATCCATGGCCGCGTCATGATCCGCACCGTTTCCGCGCAACACCCTGGATACAAGGCGTCCAGCAAAGCCGGGCATGATGCCTCCGACTGCGCCGGCCAGCGCGCCACGCAGCCCACCTCCCGAAGCCAAGCCGCGAACGCCGCCGATGACGGCTGACAGGGCGGTTCCCCATGGGCCCGCTAGGCGAGCGATGCGCTGAATGGCGGGCAGTGCGCGCAAGGCCACCCGACCCACGCGGCGAGCCAGTCCACCTGCAACGCGGCGCACGCGCCCGAGAATGCGGCCCACGCCAAATCGCCGAGCGGCGCGACGCGCGACGTTGCGCAGACGACGGACCAAGGCATCGGCGTCATCGCCGCGCAGCGAAGCCAGCACCAGCGGGTTTAGCTGTCGGGCTGCCGCTAGCGCGGCAGGGCCCGTAACCAACGAGGGAGCGCGCGGCAGATACAAAGCACTTCCCGGTCGCTGTGCAAAGTCATCCAGATCATCGGCTTCGAGATCATCCAGATCATCTAGGCCGAGGCCTTCGTCCATAAGATCGAACGCGTCGTCTAGCCCATCGTCATCGGCCAGATCGCTCAGCGAGTCGAGCGCATCCTCTTCGGATTCGAAGGCATCTAGTTCATCTAGATCTTCGAATCCGTCCAGCGCGTCCAAGTCGTCTAGCTCTGACAGAGCTAGCTGCTCCGCATCGCTCAGCGCGTCTGCATCACTCTCGTATGCCCAGAAATCGTCGGCGGTCATTTCCGTTCTCCTTGCGCCTTCCGCTTACCAAGGCATGCACACCCTGACCTGGTCATCGCTGCGAACCAAGTCACACGATCTCGCTACCAAGCTCGGGTGTATTCTCGACAGCATCGAGGGCGTTATCGTTGGGATGTCTCGTGATCGACTCTGCGCAGGCAGGTCTGTTCGCGCGGTACAGAGGAGAGTTCCATGCAACGACGCAATGAAGTCAGGGCGGCTGTTTCGGCCAACCATCGAAGTGCCAAGCGCAGCGCGACCGCGTACGGCGCCATCGTGCTCGCAGGGCTGGCGATGCTCTGCACCGATGCCAGGGCCGAGACCGGATCCGAACCAAATCGAGACGGCGGCAGCGAGGAGGGGCGTGCGGGCGAAGTAAACAAAGGCAAAGCAACCAAGCGCGATCCTGCGGTCAAGACGAGTGAACTGCCGGTTGCGCCGCCCAGCGCAGCACCGGCAGTTCCTGTGCCGCGCGATACGCGCCCTCCTGCGGGCCCTGCGCTGAATCCCAGCGCGAGCCCACCGCCGAGCGCACAGCCGCTGCCACCCGCGAGTTCATCTGCACAGCCGCCTGCCAGTCCTGCGGCGAGTCCTTCCATACAGCCACCCGCCGGTCCGGTCACAGGGAACGGTGAGAGCAAGAAAGACAACGCGACATCGGATGCCGGGCAGCCCAAGGGGGTAAACCCAGCGACGGGCAGCGCGACTCCGCCCATCGTGGGTCAGGCTGATCGCTTCATGTTGCTGCATCGGCGCTTGTTACCCGATGAAGACCTGATCATTCGGGTCGAGCGCGGCAGCGAGCAGCAGCGCATCTATGTCGAAAAGGTCGAGCTCTTTTACGAGCAACAAGACGAAGGCGAAGACGACAACGACAACGCAAAGAAGCTGGCGACATCGAGCCCACCGGACCGCGTGCGCAAGATGGATTTGACTCCGTATCAAAGTCTGGACGCAGCGAGCTCGCAGCTACACATCGCTCTGCACCGTCGGTACCTCGCGCAAGCGACAGAGCCCATCAAGCCAGCTCCGTCGATTTGGAAGCAAAACTATGCACTGTGGCGCAGCCAGCCGGCGACGCTGCTTATCAGCTATGTGTCCGTCGAAGAGGGGCAGGATCCCAAGCTTGCCGAGCGGCGGACGGTGACCTTGCACCCCGCGTTTACCAACCGGCTGCGCGGTATTTTTTGGGGCGTGCTTGGGCTGTTGATCTCACTGCTTTGCACCTGCCTGATCGGACTTGGGCAACTGCGGCGACGTCAGCGCGACAACGAACAAGCACCGCTGAGCCGAGGCGAGAAGTTCTGGTATGTGCTGCTGGGCGCAAGCTGCACGTCGGCGGATCGCTTCAGTCTGTCGGGTCTGCAGGTCGTGATCTGGACACATGTTGCGGCTTTTAGCTTGGCGTACGTGTGGACGATGACCGGCGAGGTGGTTGAGCTCACGCCACAGCTTTTGATGCTGCTTAGTATCGGCGGCGGAACGGCGGTTCTTGCACGTCTGACCAAAGCGTCCGTGCCGTCGGGTTTTGAAGGACTGCTGAGCAGCGGACGCTTGGCGGGTCCCTGGGACTTGATCGCGAGTGCGGATGCCCCGAGCGTGTTCAAGTTTCAGATGCTGATCTTCACCTTGGTATCTGCGGCCATCGTGGCCTGGGAAGTCGCTTCCACCTACTCGTTTCCCAAGCTGCCCGATGCGCTGGTCACCCTGATGGGGATTAGCAACTCGACCTACTTGCTGGGAGGCTTGGCAGGCAACAGCGGCATGAATGATCTTAAGAAAGAGATCGACGAGTCGGTGCGCAAGCTGGACAAGCTGATCACCGATTGGAATGCAGGAAATCAGCCGGTTGCCGAGAAGTGGAAGCACTGGTCGCGCGGCCTGCTTGTGCAGCGCTTCATCAAGCCTGGGCCAGACGATCGCCCGCTGTCGGAAGAAGTGCAGACCCTGCTGCAGACGATTCAGAACAACCTGTATCGCCTGTCAGGCTAGTGCTTTGCACGTGTGCGTGGGCTGCGCGGGGCGAAGGCGCGGAGTTACTTCTTGGCGTCGCCCGCGCTCTTCAGCCAGCCTTCGGACTGGTTGCGCAGGACACGGCGCTGCATCGAGTCAAGGTGGAGCCCATAGCTCGTGAAGAAGTCAGATGTGCTGTCGGTGCAAGCAGACGCGGGCTGGTTCGCGGCGAGGCGCTCGGGGCAGGTGCGCTGGATGTATTCAAGATCGGTCCATGAAGATTTCTTGTCAGCCTGCTGCCAGCGCGTGTGACGGATGCAGCGGGCACCGTTTGCCGACCACTCGGCTTCTAGGCCCCAGCTGCTGGGATCGGGCCGCAGCACGTTCAAGTTGTCCCAGATATTGATGGGCGTACCGTCGCGAGTGTGGGGAACGCCATCGCCGCAGTAGTCGGCGCGGACCATGCGCGTGCAGGCGAGGTGCCAGGGTTGCAGAGATTGCGCCCGACAGGCAGATCCTGCGCACTCGGTGACTGCCGTCCACGGTCGATATCCCCAAGTCGCGCACTTGCCCAGCGCTCCATCGGTGCATGCAAACGTAAACAGCTCGGAGCTCGGCGCGTAGTTCCCGGTGGTTTCGTCGTACGTTCCATAGAGTGCCAAGGCAGGCGTCGGCGAGTCCTTCTTGGCTGGGCAGAGCGCTTGCCATGAGCTCTGGCTGCCTCGCTGCAGGACTTCGTACATGAACAGGCCCGTCGTGGCGTCTTGCCACTGGCGGTCGATGCGAAGCTCTGCGGTGCTGCCATCTGCAAGAGATGCTTCGAGAACCAAGTCCAAAAGTAGCGAGGACGGCTGGACGGATCCATCGCTTGCGATCACTTCAAGTTGACTGCCGGTGCCAATGCGGACACCGACGAGGTCGACACCGTTGAACTTGATGCCATTGAACTTGATGCCGTTGTACTTGATGCCGTTGAATTTGATGCCGTTGTACTTGATGCCGTTAAGTAGCGCCAGATCGCGCTGTCCTATGTCTTCCTGCGCAGCCTGATCCGCCAGCGTGTCTTGACCGCAGCCGATGAAGCTGGCAAGGCCGAGAGCGGCGATTTGTGCAACTGCGGAGCGCATACGTCACCTCATCGTGGATTTGGAAGCAAGGCGCAGGCCAGGTTCATGTGTCGGCGGATCGCAGGTGCCGCAGGGCTTGTCACCGGCCCTAAAGTCGACTGTTTATCGACGCTTGAGCGCCAAGCGTGGCGGACCCCTAGGGTCGATGCACCCCAGCGCTAGGGTCTGCCGTCCCCAGACTCGCTAGCCCCGCAGGGAGCGCTACGGCGTTTCTGGCGGCGATGCGCAGATGCGGAAACCGATCCCAGGATCGCGGAAGCTGGGGTCAAAGACGTTGCGGTTGGTGCTGCGCAACGTGACTTCTTGTGTCGCAAATGAGCCGCTGCGGCTCACCACTTCATCGGCGTTGAAGCTCGACACGACCCACTCAAAGACGTTGCCTGCCAGATCATCGACGCCAAAGGGACTGCGCGAAGCGGGGAAGCTGCCCACCTCATCGGGTCCAAGCGCTGCATTGTTACGGGCATAGGTCGCGTCGTGGTTCGCATCGCTGGGCTCTAGCTGGTCGCCATGCGGGAACTCGCGGTCATCTGCACCGCGAGCGGCTCGTTCCCATTCGACCTCGCTGCACAGGCGAGCCCCTGCCACTCGCCCCGAGCCATGCAGCCAGGCTGCATAGGCAGCTGCGTCGTCGCGCGTGACGCCGCCCACAGGAAAGCGCAGCCAGTTTTGCTGCGCGCGTTGGCTTCGTGCGGGATAGACAAAGGGCTGCGAGGTGTGCGCGGTGGCCTCGGTCGAAACGGGCTGCAGGCTCAGCTGATAGCTGCCATCCGGTAGCTGCTTGAGCGCGACGGATCCCCCCATATTGCCCTTGGCGGGGCGGCTGAGCAGAGCCGAGCGCTGAGGCACAGGAAGAGAGTTTAGATACTCAATCCATTCACCGTACGTCGTCTCGTGCTTGGCAATTAGGAAAGCCTTGGTGACCACGCGGTGCAGCGGGACCGTGGAAAGGAAGGACTTCCGCATCGACTCATCCGCTGAACCAAACAGCGAGCTGCCCGTCGGGATATAGACAAAACCGCGCGGTACGTTCGCCTGCTTGGGGAGCGTCAGGTCCAGGCGCAGATCGTCATTGCGTGCAATGACGAACGGCATTGTGACTTCGCTGTATCCAGGGGCCGACACGACCAGCAGATACGATCCGGGAAGCAGACTGAGCTGGGCGCGGCTCTCGGCGTTGAGCTCGCGAACACCGTTTAGTCGGCGCTTTTGCTGGGCATCGGACGCGTATCGTCCGAGCAGCACGTGAGCATTGTCCGGCTGGACCTGCAGCTTGACGCGGCCCGGCGCCTGCCAGCGTGCGCGTCGCGAACCATCGACGTCGTACACCGACAAGCGCTGCAGCAGATCTTCCAGTTGATGCGTGCTGCGATCTCGTTCTGCACCTAGCGCTCGTTCGAATAGCGAGTCGGCGAGGAGCTCACGAGCGCGCTCATTGTTGTGATCCGCGGCCAATGCGGCTTCGAAAAGCTGGCTGGCCCTGCCGTACGAGCGGTCGGTATCGATGGCTGCGCCGCGAGCCTGTGTCCAGAGCGCTTCCCCGTTTTCATTCTTGCCGGTATCGAACGCGGAATAGGCGCTGGCGCGAAGAGACTCCGCGCGGCTCGCATGCTGTCGTGCAGCGACGAGCTCCTGCTGCCCAGACTGAATAGACTGCACCACGCGCTGCTGCAGATCGCGGCGTGCGATGTAGCGCGCGGTGCCGTACCCAGCGGCCAAGACCAATGGGATCGCGATGAACAGCGCGCTCTGCATGCGCTGTCGCCTTCGCATGTGACTACGACTCGCAGACAAGAACTCGCGCTCACGTGGGCCGATGTCGGCACTTTCAAGAAGCTCGACTTCGGCCAGCTGCCGCCCACCCCACAGCGCTTCGCGGCTGCGGCCCAGTCTTCGCCACTCTGCGGTGGCTTGTTCCAAACGCTGCCGAACGGCGCGGCTCTCGGCGTACTCTTCTAGCCACTGCCGCAAGGTACCCCAGCCTTTGATCAGGGCCTCGTGCGCGACTTCGTACGCGGGCCCTTCTGCGGTGTCGCGTGCCACCAGTAAGCGGCCTTTGACTAGGACCTCAAGAACCTCGTGAACGCTGCTGCGTGTACCGCCCAGCTCTTCCTCGGTACGTCGAGCGCGCGTGCCTTCCAGGGTGACCAGAGCCATCAGAACGCGTCGCGCCCGCACTCGCTGTTCTGGCGAGAGGCCAGCGATGACCAGATCCGCGTGCCGCGCCAGTGCTCCTGCGACTCCACCGATATTGGCCAGCGCCGCTGCGGTGATCTGGTTGCCCTCACGTGCTTCCCAAAGCTCGGACAACGCGAACTGCAACAGCGGCAAGCCACCGTCGGTCTGCGCCGTCGATTCGACCAAGCTGTTGACCACTTCGGGGCTTTCGAACACCACACCTTTGGCATGGGCCGGGCCCACGATGACATCGCGGATTCGCTCGGGACCGAGGGGACGCAAGATGTACAGGCAGGATGTGACGGCGGCCCCGATCCCTTCGAGCATCGCGATGCGGCCCAGAAAGTCGCTGCGCGCAGTCATCAGCAAGCGCACTTGGCCGGTGCGCGAAAGCAGTGAGCCCAGCGCTTCACTGACACGCTGCGCTTCTTCGCGGTCGGCAATGGTGACCAGTTCTTCAAGCTGATCGATGAACAGGATCAGCGCCAAGTGGTTGCCCAGGCGCTGCGCAAGCTCACGCGCCAGGCTGGATGGATCGGTGCGCAGCAGGCTCTCAAGTGGTGCTTCTTCGAACCCAACGGTTGTGCGCAAGGTCGTCACCAAGGCCCGCAGCGGATGGCGTCCAGGGACCATCGAGGCGACACGCCATCGACGTCCGCCGCCGAGGGCGCCTTCAGTGGCCAGGGGCAGAATGCCCGCGCGGCACAGCGAAGACTTGCCCACGCCCGACTCGGCGGCCACCAAGATGGCGGCCTCGGTGCGCAGGCGATCCATCAACGTGCCGATTTCAGCGCGCCGGCCAAAGAACAGGCCGCGGTGTTCAGCTTCAAACGGCAGCAGGCCACGATACGGGTTGCCCTCGGGCAGCGTGTCGGCGGCGGCCCAAGGCGCGAGCAGCTCAAGGGCATCGAGGATCTCTGCTCCACTTGCGTAGCGCTCGTTTGGATCGGGCAACAGGCAGCGCTCGATGATCGCGGCAAAGCGGCGATCCAACTCGGGGAGTCGATCTCCCAGCGAGCGCTGAGATTGATTGCTCTGCAGTAGCGGGGCAGTTCCCGTACAGAGCTCGTACAGCACTGCACCCAGTGAATAAACATCGGCGCGAGGCGTGGCATCGCCTCGACGAAGCTCTGGGGCACGGAATGCTTCCGATGTGCTTCCGGTTGGGCTGCTAGCGAGCGGCGCCGCATTCCCAAGCGCGGGTGATCCTGCGGAATCCGCGGGCGAAACAGGCGGATTCGACAAGCTGGATCGGGCCACTGCAGCGGCCCCTGTGTCCAGCAAGTCGACCAGGCCAAAGTCGAGGATCTTGACCTCTCCTTCGTCGGAAAGCACAACGTTGCTCGGCTTCAGATCGCGATGCAGGGTACCGCGGCGATGTGCGGCGGCCAGGCCACGCGCCATGCCCAACGCGCAGTGCAGCGCACTGCGGGCACTCATGGGCTTGGTCACGGTGCTTAACAGCTGACCCTGCACGTATTCTGAGATCAAGTAGCAGCGGCCGCTGATTTCACCGACGCGATACACCGTCATCACGTTGGGATGCTGAATGCGCGCTGCCACGCGCGCTTCGGCAAAGAAGTGCTCGCGCGCTTCCGTATCGCTGGCCGGGATGTTGAGAAAACGGATGACGACCGGGCGATCTAGAACCGTATCGTGCCCAAGGCATACGTGGCTGCGCGGCCCTTCGCCCAGGGTCATCAAGACGCGATACCCGTCAAAGGAATTGGGCAGTGACCACTGCGAGGGCGTGCTAGGAGTTTGCGACATCGCCCGGCTCCTGGAATGGCATGCGTCGATCCCGCATGGCGGTGTACTCGCCGTGGAATGACTCGCTCATGGCGTACTTCCTTGCTTGGGCAAAACGATCTGCAGTGAGCGTTCACTGCCGCGGCTCAGCAGCACCGCGATCAGACGGTCTTGAAATCCTGGGGCGCTGCAGCGCAAGACATAGGCGCCGGCCTGCAGTTCACTCTTGGGAATCGGCGTCGTGCCAAGGCTCCAGGTACCTTGTTCCTGCCATGCATGACTGCCCGCCTCGCGGTAGCGCATCACATGCACCGACGTGACGTGCGGACTGGACGTGAGGCTGAGCCGAGCTGGCTGCTGCCACATCTGTCGCCGACTGCCGTCTGTGTCGTGGAGTGCCAAGCGCTGCAGAAGGTCTTCGAGAAGCATCTCTTGCTGTGCCGCTTCAGCGACGATCGCGCGTTCATGCAGGACGTTCGCCAAGGCCGTGCGCAGCGCTTCTTGCGTGCCTTCGATGTGCAGCGCTGTCTCTAGCTGGTTGCCAGCGCGAGCAAAGGCCCGGTCCGCGCTCTGCGCATCTTTGTGCGCCTCTGCCTGCAAGTGCAGCGCTTCGTCGATCTGACGATCGATGAAGGCCTGCAGTGAGCGTTCGCGCAGGATCTGTTGCTGATGATGTAAGTCACGAGCGGCCTGAATTTCGCTCTGTGCCTGCTTTACAAGCTGGGCGACCTGCGCTGTGCGAGCCCGCATGGAATGCGCGTGATGTACCCCATACGCTGCGGTCGCTGCGATGCCACTGCCTAGTAGAGCCAGCAGCACTCGGCGTCTGGGCTGTGCGCTGGGCAGCGATTGCGTCGACGGGCTGATCGCTGGTTGACTGGGGTCCGACACGCGTGGATCGCTCATCCAGCGCTGCAGGGTCGGCCAGCTTTGGTACAGCGCAGCGTGTGCTAGCTCATAGCGCGGTCCATCGGGTGTCGCTCTCTCAAAGACCAAGCGCGATCGCACCAGTGTCTCCAAGACTGAATGCGTCGGTGCATCCTCGGCACCAAGATCCAGCAAGGACAAGCTGGTGTGTGGACGGCCGAGCGCGCAAAGCAAGCGTCGCGCAAGCTGGCGCCGCTCGCCAAGCAGCGTGCCCAGCACGTGATCGGCATGGCGCGTGATCGCGCCACTTAGCCCACCAATCGCCGCGAGGGCCGTCTCGCTGATGGCGTTGCCGACGCGCGCCTCCCACAGCTCGGCCAAGGTCAGCGCCAGCAGGGGAAGTCCGCCGGCATGAAGGGCGGTCTGTTCTGCTAGTTGATCGACTACGACCTGGCTCTGAAACAGAAAGCCCTTGGCATGCGCGGGACCGGTGATGGCTTCGCGTAAGCGCTCTAGGCTGAGCGGGCGCAAGCGATACAGACTGCTGTCGATCCACTCGGCCATGCCGTGTACGGCTGCGAGCTTGGCGATGTGGGTGCTGCGCAGCGATGCGATCAGTCGCCACCTTGACTGCATACGGTGCAGGCTGCCGATAGCGCGGGCGAACTTCTGCAGCTCTTCTGTTGACGCAGCAAGGATCTCCTCCAGCTGATCGATCAGCAGGAGCAGCGACTTGTTGGCTGGCAGCAGATGATCGATCTGCTCAGCCAGCGTTTCGGGCGAGCCTTGCAGGCGCTGTTCCCACTGCACAGTGCTACCCGAGGGTGACTTGCCATCGCGCAGCACCGCAGCCAAGCCATCGAGCAAGCGTCGGAACGGCTGTCGACCCGGAGTGATGCAGACATACATCCACTCTCTTGTCTGCTCGATGAGGCCATCTTGGACCAGGGGCAGAAGGCCCGCTTGGCAGAACGAAGACTTGCCCACGCCCGAGTCGCCAGCCACCAAGACGCCCGGCTCGCTGCGCAGGCGCTCAAGGACTGTTCCCGTCTCTCCGCGACGGCCGAAGTACAAGCTCCGATGCTCGGCATCAAATGGCCACAG
>CAZKOY010000076.1:0-26977 GCA_964554495.1 uncultured Myxococcales bacterium | reverse complement strand
ATGGCGCGGATGGCGCGACGCGGACAGATGTCGATGCAGGCGCCGCAGCGAATGCAGCTATCGGCGATGCGATCTTCATCGATGGCACCGGGTGGCCGCAGCGGTAACTCGTCAGCCTTGGCGGCCGACAGTGACTTGCGAAACATGCCAAACAGATCGCGCCGACTCAGCCTCTCACCCATGTGCTGCGGGCTCCCCCTCGTAGGTTCCTGGGCAGGCTAGGCGCCGTCCGCGGATTGACGAAGGACGCGGATTGACGATCTCTTTGCTGGTGCCTGGCAGTAGCATGCCGGGGTGCCTATGCCTTTCCGTTCCTGCGCTGCTGCGGCAGCGGTACATCGATCGATATCACAGCCCGGCCCGGCGTGTGGCAGCGCTGTTGCGGGCTTGTCTCTGCTGGCGCTGCTGGTGGCAGCCTGCGGGGGCGGATCCCCGGCCGAGGTCAGCGTGCTGTGGCGCCTTTCCGACGGTCGATCGTGCGTCGACACATCCGTGGTTCGCACCGTGGCCGAGGTCGAAGGTCAGACCCCACGCATGATGTACGAGAGCCGCTGCAACGAGCGCAGCGATCTGAACCGCATCGCCGTCCCGCGTGTGCTGCCCGGCGCCCGCATCGTGCTGCGCGGCGAGACGTTGAGTCAGACAGCGGTCTATCGCGGCCTCCTTCAGGTCCCAAACCCCGTGCCGCCCATCCTGGATGCCGTGCTGTATCCGACGGGCGGCAACTAACAACACGCGCCGACAAGAGCCCGCGACAGTTTTCCTGACCGGCGCCACGCTGCGCGCCGCACAATATGGAAATGTCGCGCCCGATCGATTCCCAGTCGCCCATGCGCAGTCCCCAGGCCGTGGGACGCGTGGACCTGAAGCTGTACCTGGCCATGCTGGCCAGCCATGCCGTCTACGGTGGCCTGACGATCTATCTTGCGTCGATCGCCCAGCCCGATGCGCCGCGCAGCCCAGGCTTGGCGATCCCACTTGTGTTCATCGCGCTGGCCACGGCTGGCGTCGCAGTCGCCGTCGACTCGCTGGGCTTTCGCGATGCGCAGCTTGACCGCTGGATCGATGCCGGAAAGCAGCAGGCCAGCGCTCGCGATAAGCTTGTCCAAGCGGTCCGTCAGCGCGCACTGTCGACGAGCATTGTGCGCTGGGCCATCGCGGCGATGCCTTCGCAGATCGGTCTTGTCGCCGTGCTGCTGGGCAGCCTGCCACTTTCGCAGGCGCTGCTCTTGGTTGCGCTGGGCGTGCTGACCCACGTGTCGTGCCGACCCAAAATGACCGCCATCATCGCGCGTATCGACGAAAAGCTACCGCCGCCGCTCGCGAGCTAGCCAGGGCGACACAGGCGAGAGGCCTAGAAGGATCCGGGGGCAAAGTACGTTGCGCTCAGGCGCTCGCTGTACGCGACCAAGTTGGCCTTGCTCTTCATATGCGACTGCAAGCGGCCTTCGATGGGCGTCCTCAGCACGCTCCACACAAACGGGAAGACCGATGCGTCGATGCTGCGCGGCTCGCTGCCCAAAAAGTACGGGCGCTCGCCTGCTAGCTCAGCCAGTGAGTCGATCAGACCGACGCCGATCCCTTCGACTTCTTCGACGCTGTGGCGGCCCATGCCCTGCCGATAGGCGGTCTGCACCACCTGCTTGCGGATCATGTTCATGACGAACGGTGTGGCAAAGCCGGGCACACCGGACTTCTTGATCGTCTGGCCAAACTCCGGGCTGATGACCTTCCAGCCGCGCTCGTCGACCCATCGCGCGACCAACATCACGAAATAGAAGTGTTCTTCCATCATCGACTTGACCGCGGTGGCCAGCGCGCGATCGCGTGCCGATAGCCCCACGTCGAGATCTTTGTACGTCTTGCGCAGGTAATCGACGATGAACGACGAGTCCGCGATGGTGCGCCCGCCATCGTCGATATACGGCAGCTTGCCCTTGGGCGCCTTTCGCGAGTCACCGGCCAAGAGCGTGTGCTCAATGCCGGTAAGCCGCAGGTACGTCAGCACCTTGACGACAAATGGGCTGGCATCGGGCAGACCAAACGACGGACTAAAGCCATAGACCTTTACAGGGGGCATGCGCGCAGCCTGCCAAACATCCACCCGTGCCGGCAACTGCTTCCTGCGCCGCACGTCGACGAGAATCGGCAGAGCTCGCTGTATTTTTGGGCCGGCTGCAACTTTTCGGCATGCTGCCGCCATCTATAGGGTCAGACAGATGAGTCGTCGGCTTGATGAACAGACAGCCCATGCGGGGGCCGACGGTGTGATTGAACGGATGACGCACAAGGAGACCCCAGGTGAGCGGCTCTGCCGCCTGCTTTCGCCGCTGCACACTGCCGTGCGCGCCACAGCCCGGAGGCTGTGTCAAAGCCCGGCGGACGGCGATGACTTGTTGCACGAAGCGGTGCTGCGAGCGCTTGCGCGCATCGATCAGCTGCGTGATGAAGCGCGCTTTCGCCCCTGGTTTTATGCCGTGCTGCTGTCGGTGCATCGCCAGCGCAGCCGCGTGGCCTTCTGGCGTCGCTTCGTCCCCTTTCTTCCCATGCGCGGATCCATGCAGAACCGCGCGCATGACGACGATCGCTTGCCCGCTGAGCCCAGCGCGGGCTGGCTGGCATCCGGCTGGCCGAGCACGCTCGATGAAGAGACGCGTACGCGAGCGATCCGCGTCAGCACCGCACTGCAGCGGCTGCCCGTCGAGCAGCGCGAAGCGATTGTGCTGTTTGAAGTCGAAGGCTTTGCGATCGATGAGATCGCCGAGCTTCAGCGTGCCTCGCAGAGCGCGGTGAAGTCTCGCCTGGCACGCGCGCGGCAACGCCTGCGCGAACACTACCAAGCGCAGTGCCAAACCGAGGACGCCAGCGAGCGTGGCGCCGACGTCGACGCGAAATCTCACACCCCGCTGTGGCTGCCCCGCCGCGGCGCGGGATCGTAACGAAAACGGACGCGGGGAGCACTTCCACGATGGCGACACACTCTCGGCATCCAGCGAATGAACCAACCCAGCGCGGGCAGAGCGATGCGCGGCTAGCCGACGATCTTGCGGCGCTGACCCAGGCCACTCAGCAAGCGATGCCGCCGTGGTCGCTTGTGCAGGCTGCGATCACTCGCGCGACGGCCCACGCGACGGATTCTGAACAAGGTCACCCCAGCGACCCACGAAAAGGAGCGACGATCATGCAGAAGATTCAGGCAAGCTTGGCAACCCGTACGCGACCTCGCACTCTGCTGGGTGCGGCTGGTTCGTTGGCTTTGGTTGGCGCGGTGTTGCTGTGGCCGATTCGCTATGAGCGCACCCTGGGACATACCGTGAAGCTCGACGTGCAGCTTGCAGCGGGAACCAGCCCGACGGATCCTGCATCGCCGCTTGCGCCGCGGGCATTGGCCAAGCAGATGAAGGCGGCGCTGCACGCCGACAGCGTCCGCGTCGAGCTATCGCAAGATGCGGGGCAGACGCAGATCCGCTTCACCGCGCGGCTTGCCACGCGCTCGCGCAGCGAGGTCGATGCGCGGACCCAGACGCTTCTGCGTGAGCTAGAGCGTCAACTGGAAAGCGCGCCGCAGCGCCCGCAGCTTGCCGCGCAGGTCAGCGAGTGGCGCGAGCAAGTCAGCGGGCGCGTGTATGCCATGGCGCTTGATCGCCTGATCCAAGTGCGCGTCGACACCAGCGGCAAGACCGATGCCGAGGTCAAAGCCGAGGTCGAAAGTCAGCTGCGGGCGCAGGGCATCGCATCGCCCACGGTACAGTTTGAGCGACACGGCGACGCGAAGCAGCTTCGCATCGAAGCCGACACGGGAGATCGCGCCTTTGCCGTGGTGCGCAAGACCCAAGGCGATGGCCCGGTGGTCGAAGTCACAGTCGGCGATATCGACACCAAGCGCGAGCCGGGCATGACGGACGATCAACTGAAGGACAAGATCATGCGCCAGCTTGCTGCGAAGGGCATGTCTGGCACGGTCACGGTGCGTGGCGATCAGGTCGAGATTCGCGCGCATCGCGACGTCACCCCGTAGCACCCGCGCGTCCTTCGCAGCGTCGCACCGATACGGCCAGCGACAACCGTACATGCAAGGTACTTGCATTTCGATCCGCACGCCCGCTGCGCTATTGCCCGCGTGTCCAGCAATCGCAGCGTCGATCGCCACTGTGAAGTTTGATACACTTTGGCACTACCATGCAGACTCCTATTCGCCTTGCTCCGTCCTCTGGGTACGTCGCTCTCGCTCTGTCCGGGCGTATGGGCTCGCTGTCGCTCGCACGGTCTTCTGCCGCCGGTCTTCTGCTCATCGTCGCCAGCCTGCTTTCGTCGTGTAGCGGCGGCTCTTCGACCACGGGAAGCTGCCGCACGGTCCTCAACTGCAAAGACGATGCAGCGCCGATCTGCGATGCCACATCGCTGGCCTGCCGAGCCTGCCAGATGGGAACCGATGACGTCGCCTGTCGCAATCGCAACGCCGCGACGCCGCTGTGTGGTCCAGCCGGCCGCTGCGTCGGTTGCATGAGCAATAGCGACTGCACGGATCTGCGGGCTCCTGTCTGTGGCGCCAGCAAGGCCTGCGGGCCGTGCCAGCGCTCGACCGACTGTGTCAGCGGCATCTGCAGCGCCGACGGTAGCTGTGCCCCCGCCAGCGACGTTCTTTACGTGAACAACAAGGCGGTCTGCTCGGCAACGCCACGCGGCAGCAAAGACGATCCGTTCTGTTCGATCAAAGACGCGGTCGATGCTGCAGTGGCGATGAATAAGAGCTACATCAGCGTCGAAGCGACCGGGACGCCCTATGCCGCGTTGACCATCACGGCAACCGGCACAAACGGCCTGCGCATCGTCGGATCAGGCGCCGCAACCGGCGCGGGTGTACCGGTGCGCAGCAGTGGCACCGATGCCGCTCTTCGCGTCGACGCCACCGGCAGCAGCAGCCTGAAGTTGACGGTGAGCGGCCTCGATCTGGAATCGGTCTCGGGCAATGCCGTCGAGTGCATCGGCAACGCGGCTCTTTCGATCGAAGGCAGCCGCCTGCACAACAGCCTAGAAGGCGTCTTGGTCAGCGCATGCAAGCTGACCATCGACGGCACGCGCATCTATCTGAACCGCCGCAACGGCATCAGCCTGAGCAACGTCAGCGAGTACAACATCCAGAACACGATGATCTGGCGCAACGATGTCTCGGGCATTGCGCTGGCGAACAGCCAAGGCATGCTGCGCTTCTTGACGATCTATTCAAACGGCACGGCTTCGGGCGATCGCTCGCCGGGCATCGACTGCGGAGCCGGCAACAACCTCGTCGAGCACAGCCTGGTGTTCAGCAACATCTCGGGCTTGTCGCCTGAGCTAATCAACCTGCAGCTTGTGGGCTGCATGACCAGCGGCGTGCTTACCAACGACAGCCGCAACGGCACGTACCGCCAGATGGTGCCGGACTTCCTGAGCGCCTCGGGATCGGATGCCAGCCGCTTTGATCTGCGCTTGAAAGCGGAAAGCACGGGAAATGGCGAGTGCTGCATCGACAAGGTGCCGCAGGGCACCTATATCAACCACGATGTCGACGGAAACAAGCGACCGCAGGGTGCCGGTTACGACATCGGCGCGCACGAAGCCCGCTAGTCGCGCGGCGCTTTTTTCCGGGTTGTATGCCGCCGTCGCTCTCATCTTGCGGGGATGCCAAGACGCGGCCTCGGCGCAGCGCATGATGTGACTTTTTTCTGCGCAGCAGCGACAGAAATCAATACATTGCGCGCCCATGTCTGCGACCGAAAACCGTTCGACGATCTTGGGACCGAGCGGCCCGATTCCGTACACGCGTGATGCACAGGGCTATCCGACGATCGAAGCGCGCGACTTTGCCGAGGGTGCGTTCGCGCGCGGCTACCTGCATGCCACCGATCGTCTGATCCAAGTGCGGCTGAGCTTGGCCTTTGCTGCGGGTCAGGCGCTGTCGATCCTGGGCGATGTCCCCTTGGCGCGAGCCATCGATCGTTCGGCGCATCTGCACGCTCTTTGTGCCGGTCTCGACGAACAGGTCGAGCGGCTGTCACCCGATGCTCGCTCGATGGTCGATGCGTACTGCGCTGGCTTCAACGCCGGCACCAAGGCGCGTGGCTGGCCTTTTATCCTGCGCTTGATCGGCATCAAGCCCGTCGACTATCGCCCGCAAGACATGCTGGCGCTGTTTCGCATGCTGTGCTGGTTCGGTCTGTCGTCTCTGCAGGAATGGCCTGAAGCCGTGCTGGCGCAGCTTGTCGCCAAAGGCGCAAAGCCCGCGCTGTTTGATCTTCTGCTCGGCGATGCCATGCAGCCGGGAGAGCTATCGGCCCTGCCATCGCTGACCTGGCCCGATGAGCACGATCCATTCGCCAAGCCTGTGGTGGGTGCGGCCTTTGGGGGATCGAATGCCATCGTCGTTTCCAAGGCGCGATCCCAGACTGGCGGCGCGCTTTTGTGTGCCGATCCGCACCTGGAAGTGGGACGCATTCCGCCGCTCTTATATGCCTCGCACACCGTGTTTCCCGACGGAAACTATCTGCAGGGCATGGAAGTTCCAGGCTTGGCCTGGCCGAGCTTTGGCCGCACGCCGCGCGTCGGCTGGACGTACACCTATGCCCACGTCGATGTCATGGACACGTACGCGCTGCGCTGCCGCCGCGGCGAGTGCTTCGACGGCGAGACGTGGCAGAAGCTGTCGCGCCGCGAGGTCGAAGTGCGCGTGCGCGGCAAGCCGAGCGAGCGCTGGGTGTTCTTCGATGCCGAGATCGGTACCACCTTTGGCCCAGCCGATGGCGATGGCGAGGTCACGCTTCCCGCCATCCGCTGGTGTGGTCTGCGCGACACGGCCGGCGACTTCAACGCGCTGCGCCGAACGCTCGATGCGCAAAACATCGACGAACTTCTGCAGGCGCAGAAAAAGATTTTTGGGCTGTCGCTGTTTGCGCTGATGGCCGATGCCGATGGCCGCGTCGGCTGGGTGTTGACCGGCCGCATGGACGAGCGTCCCGATCACGCGGGCGGTGTCTTGCCGCGCGCTCCGCATGGTGTCCCAGTTCCCGTTGCAGATGACGCGCGACCGCGCAGCCTGGACCCGCAGGAAGGCTTTATCGTCAGCGCCAACGAGCGCAAAGATGGGCCGCTGGGTGAGCGCTGGGTGCCCCTGCCCGAGCCGCGCTATCGCCACGAGCGCCTCAGCGAGCTTGTGCGCGGTCAGATCGATCGCGCAGGTCGGATCAGCCCAGAAGACTTGTCGCGCTTCGTGCATGACGCCGTCGATGCTGGAGCGCGGCGCTTGGTGCCGATCTGGGCGCCCCACTTGCCCAAGGATCCGCGCGCCGAGCGCCTGGTGCGCTGGGCCACGGCGCAGCCCGGCCAGGGCAGCGAACACTATGACAATCTGGCCTTGTTTGAAGCGCTGCATCGCGCCGTCTGTCGCGAGCTGATCGCTCACCGGTCCGACGCGGACGAAGCGAACCGGCTGGTCGACGCGCTAAATGCGGTGTTCCTGTTTCATCACCACCTGGATGAAGCGCTGGCGCTGCAGCGACGGCAGCAGGTATCGGAAGAAGAGCTGGCCGCAGCGCTGAACAGGGCTTGGCCCAGCGCCTTGGCGGCGCTTACGCATCGCGACGCGCGTCGCCCCATCACCGAGCCACACCTGCACATGCTGTTTGCCGGCAAGCTGCCAGGCTTTCTGGGCTTCGACGAGCCAGCGATGCCGTTTGTCGGTGGCGCCACCACGCCCGCGCAGTGTCGCGTGCTGACGCTGATCGGTCAGCGCGCGATCTTTGGATCGGCGGCGCGATACATCTGCGATCTATCGCAGCCGGGTGGCTGGTACTCGCTGCCTGGTGGCGCATCCGAGAGGCGCTTTGGTCCAGGGTATCGTCGCGGCATTGCCGACTGGGCCCAGGGCCAGTACGCGCCGCTCGGTCCCGCCGTGGCATCGATCAACCCCAGCCACGCCAAGACTCCACGCAGCGATGCGTGAGCTAAATCGCACGGTGCGCAATCGCACGCCGCACGGCCGCAGCGTATCTCTGCAGCCCGGCTCGCCTTCGCAGTTTTCGCATCGTGCGACGGAGATCAGCGATACCCTGCCTGCATGCGCCGATGGCTGACGCCGCTCGTTCTTCCTTTTGCGATCTCTAGCTGCACAGGTGAAGGGCTCAGTGCCCAGGTGCAGCACTTCGATCCACCCAGCTCGACGATCCTTCCTGCTCAGGGATCGTTGGTGCGCGTCATCAACCTCGATGACGAGCCCACGATTTGTTACACCACCGACGGCAGCACGCCGATGTGGAACGGGGGCCAGTGCGCAAACAAGCTGGACGGAAGTCGCCAGATCGCGGTGCCCAACTGCGGCTTCAATGTGGTGCGCATCGCTTGGTCCAGCGGCAGCGATGAAGCGACGTACAAGGTCGAAAGCGAGGCCTGCAGCTCAAGCTGCGCGCCGGTCGTGCCGTGGCCCAATCAAGAGCTAGTGACGGCCATCGCCAAGTGGACCGACGAGATCAAATGCACCCTGAACAACTGCCAAAACCCCGGCGGTCCCGGCAACTGGTCAGGCATGTGCGACTCGGGGCGCGTTGATTGGAATGTCAGCTTGAACGGACTGCGCGCGATCAGCGCCTTCACATACGACGCCTGCGCGCACGCGGTGACGATCGACGTCGAAGAAAACGGCGTCAAGATGCCGCGCAAGATCAACCTGGTGGTCACTGGCAAGCTGGTGCAAGACACCGACTTCAACGGCAATGGCAACGAAGGCGGCACGGTCACCATCGCAGGAGACTTCACGGGCAGCGCCACATCGCGCATCGCCCTTGCCAACAAGCAGCGAGCCGGTGGCAGCTTTGATGCGGCCTGCACCGCCGATCCATTTGCCGGGAAAGAATGCGCACCTGGCGGCGCTGCCATCGCCTATGACTTCCCAAACTGGACCTGTCGCGGCGGCATCTGCCCGGTGGCCAAGGCTGGCACGTGCAAGCCTCCCGACGTCGACACAGACGGCATCCCCGATGCTTCCGACAACTGCCCGATGATCGGCAACACCGATCAGGCGGATCTCGATCGCGATGGGGTGGGTGATGCGTGCGACACCGATCCGGCGTTTGTCGTCATGCGCTTTAAGGTCGGCAACCGCTGCCTGACCTTGGGCAACAAGGCCGTGGAATCAACCAGCACCTGCGAGCCCGCTGATGCCAAGCAGCAGTGGCGCATGGCTGCCGATGGCACCGCTTTTGGCTTTCGCAACCTCGGCAACAACGAGTGCCTCAGTCAGTCGGGTGGGCTCATCGGCCCATGGACCGTCATCACCGCTCCCTGCGACGGCAGCGACAAGCAGCGCTGGAAGTTGGAAGCGTATACGCAAGGCGGCAGTGACCCCAAGTTCCCGCTGCGCATGCACAACGTCGCCGACAACTTTTGCATCTACACCGACTTGACGGGCTTGGTGTACGGCACCGCGGCCAACTGCGGTCTCGCCGGCACCGAGTCGAACCGCAAGGTTGGCCTGTATTACGGCGGGGCTTTCGATCGGCCGCCGTATCAGCCGTAAGCGCGACGCGGGGCGGATGCATCGCGCTGGCGCGTTCTAGGACTTGCTTGAAAACAACAGCAGCTCGGCTGCTTCCGGGCCGATGTTAAACAGGCTGGCGCCGCTGGGAACGAGCGTGCGAGGTCCAGCTCCTTCGACCTGTCCACGACGGGACACGCTGACGTAGCCCGCGAGAATCATGCTGGGACCTGTGAGCTCACAGCGCTCTCCAGCGGACAAGCGCAGCAGCTGGCACCCCAGCGCCGTGCCGCCAAGCGTCTCGCCCAAATCGACGCCGCTTTGAGCCGTGGGCAGCGGGGGCAGGGCAGGCAGCGTGCTGGTTCCTTGCGAGCCGCCTTGGGGTGTCGAGGCAGCGACATCGCGCATGCGCAGTGGAGGCAGACTGCCGGTCTGCTCGCAGGCATCGATCTGGGCTTCGCCTTCGCGATAGGTCGGGTACGACAGCGAGAGCTTGAGCTCGCGCTTAAGGCGTGCGTTGTTCAGCCGCCGGCCGCGAATGACTTGCCCGGCTCCAACGAGGTGCGAATCGACGCTCGGGGGCATGGGCAGCTTCATGTGATCGGCCAGCCAGGTCACGTATTCCAGCTGCGGGCAGGGATGATCATCGCCGACGACATACGTTGAAAGCACCGAGCCGCTGCTCAGCGCGTGATCGGCTGAAGCGCGGATGACACGCACCAAGTCATCGACAAAGATGCGCGAAAAATAATAGCGTCCCCCGTCGAAGAGTCGGTACTGACCGCTGCGGATACGCTGCCGCACGCCGCGCGCCGGTAAGTGTGAAGCGAGCGCTGGGCCATAGATAGCAGCCAAGCGAAGAACGACCGCGCGTAGGCCGCTTTGCGCGATGCTGGCCACCGCCGCTTCGTCTGCGAGCCGCGTTGCTGCCTCGGGATCGCTGGGGGCTGTCGAGCTGTCTTCGTCGACCCAGTCGGCGTTGCTATTGCCTTCGCTGCGGCCGTATACCGCGCTGCTGCCCAGATAGATAAAGGCCCGCGCATGCACGCGCAGCGCAGCGGATGCGGCCCGACGTACGGCTTCACCTTGCGGCATACCGATGACGCCGGGGATTGAGTACACGACGATGGGCTGATCCAGGCCCAGCATCGCTGGACCAAACTGGTGCGAGCGCGAGGCCTCCAAGTAATGCACCTGGGCGCCCTGTGCATGCAGCGGCTCTAGCAGCGTGGTTCGACGCGCGCAGACGCGCACCTGCGCACCGTCGGCAAGCAGCGACTGCGCTAGCCGCGTCCCGACATAGCCACAGCCCAAGATGACGAACGGAGGAATGGTCTGTTGCACGAAGAATGTTCCGACGGTGTTGCGAGGTTTGTACGCCGCGTGCCGCAGCGAAATGGCGCGGCAGTCTGGAGGTACAGCAGACTAAGACTGTCGCACGCGACCCATCGCTGCCAAGAGGCCAGCGTGGTGGGGATCGAGCTCCAGGCCGCGCTCGTACATGCCGATGGCCTTCGGGCCTTCGCCGATCTTTTCGTGGATCTCACCAAGGGCCAGATAGACATCGGCGCGCGTCATGCCGATCTGTGGATCCAAGTTCTGCAGCAGCATCGAGCGATAGATGCGCCGTGCCTGTTCCCAGTCACGCGCCGCCATGTACAAGCGACCCAGAGCGATCAGCGTCTGTAGATGACCGGCGTCGATGGCATAGGCGGCCTTGTACTGTTCCAGGGCTCGCGCGACATCGTGCTGCTGTTCTGCGATGGCTCCCAGTCGGAAGTGAATGCGTGCCGCATCTTTGCTGCGGCGCCCCTTGCCGGCTCTCTCGACCAGCACACGATACAGCGGCAGCGCGTCCTTCAGGCGACCCGCTGCGTAGTACAGATCGGCCAGCGGCTCGACGACCTGCATATCGTCGTGCGCTAGCTGATAGGCGCGCTCCAGCACCGGCAGCGCGTGCTCTGGGGACTTCAGCTCGTTGGCGTACAGGCGGCCCAGCTCGACGAGTACCTCTTTCTGTTTCTGAGGATCCAGACCCTGCATGCGCTCAGCGCGGACAGCCAAGAGAGACGCCACCCGATGGAAGTCGCCGCGGGCTCGGGCGCGTTTCTCAAGCGCTTCGGCCACTTCGGCATTGCTGGGATCGACTTCCAGCGCACGCTCGTAATACGGCTCGGCTGCGGCGTCGCCCATGCGCTCGCCTTCCATGCGACCCAGGCGGTAGTAAAGCTCCGCCATTTCGGGGCCACTGCGCGCGAGCTTGACTGCTTTTTCCAGCGTCGCTTTGCAGCGCACCCAGTCGTGCTGCGACTCATAGATGCGAGCAAGAGACATCAATGCGCGCAGGTTGTTGCTTTCGCGCTCAAGCACGCGCTCAAGCAGCTTCTTGGCCTGCTCGGGCGCCATCACCTTGCTTTCCCAAATGTCGGCTGCCCGCAAGTACAGCGCGATCTCTTCGTCTGTCTTGCCTGCCTTGGCGGACGCTTCGGCGTTGCGCACTAGCACTTCGACCAAGTCGTACCACTTCTCGCTCTGCTCCAGCAGGCGCTCAAGCTCGCGCTGCACCTCGGCATCGCCGGGGGCAAGCTCGCTCCACTGCTGCAGATAGCCGATTGCGTCATCGGTCGAGCGCAGCTTTTCATGAGCCAAGGCAACCAGCTTGCGCAGGACACCCACGCGCTCGCGCACGCTCTGCACGGCCTTGAGGCGGCGGGTCAGCACTTCCTGCACCTGCTGCCAAGACTGCTGCCTGCTGTACAAGCCTTCCAGGGCCGAGAGTGCGAGCAGCGAGTTCGGCTGCATATCAAGCAGCTCGCGGTAGGTCGCGATGGCGTCCTGCGCGCGATCGAGCTCTTCCGCTTGGATCTGACCGATGCGACCCAGCTTCTGCGTCTTTACGGCCATGCTGCTGGTGTGCCGCACCTGCACGCGCAGGATGCCGACCAGCTCTTCAAATCGGCGAGCTCGCTCGAACAGATCGGCCAGCGCTTCCAAGGCCTGCGTGTCGCCCTCGTTGATATCGAGGATCTTTTTCCACGCTTCGATGGCCTTGAACTCGTCAGCTAGCGGGCCTTCGTACAGCTTGGCTGCTTCGGCCAGGGCTTCGCGCTTCTTGCGTGTGTCGTTTTCGACTTGCGAGCGCTTGATCAGAATCTCGGCGAGCAGCACCGAGTCACTGCGCTGACGATAGATCCGCTCAAGAGCCGACAGCGCGTCTTGATTTTCGCTGTCCTGATCGAGAACGGTCTGGTAGCGCGTCTCGGCACGCTGGTCATCGGATAGGCGCTCCCAAATGCGTGCGGCGCGCAGGCCCAGATCGCGGTTCAGCTCGGCAGTCAAACGGCGACCACTGTCGCTAGATCTCTCGGTGAACACCAGGCTGGTGAGCACCTCTTCCAGCTTGCTTGCGGCGTCGCTATCACGACCGCAGGCGCTGGCCAGTCGCTCCATTTCATCGGCCAGCCGCATGTCTTCTGGCATCTCGATGAAGGCGCGGGCAACGGCGTCGAATGCGCGTGAAGGATCGGAAATCTCCTTCTCGGCAATCTGCGCGATGCGTTCCAACAGACTGGCGCGCTCCGCCTTGCCGCTCGTCGAGCCAACACGGACTTCCAGCAGCTCAAGCAGCTTGTTGAAGTCGCGCTCTTGCTCGGCCAGAGGCTCCAGGATTTCCAGAGCGGCCAGGGCATGTGCGGGCGAAGCAATCAGCCGCTCCATGGAATCGCGAGCACCCATGTGCTGCGAGTTGCGCTCGATGGCTCGCTTGAACGCTGACAGCGCGCCATCCAAGTCGTACAGCACGTTGGATCGCAGCTCGCCCAAGCGGAACAAGAATTCGGCCTGGGCTTCCGTATCGGAAGCGACTTCCGATTCGCGCTCTAGAATCTCAGACAGCTCGTTGGTGGCGCCGCTGCGCGATAGCAAGCGATCGAGCGCGGCCAGAGCCACCATCTCATCGCCTGGCAGCTCGCGCACGCGGCGGTAATGAGCGATGGCTTTGTTCTCGTTTTTGAGCTTGTCTTCATAGAGCGCAGCGAGCTTCAGCGCGAAGCTGCGCTGCACTTCGGGATCGTGTGCGCTCTCAAGACGCGTCTCAAAGAGAGCGGCCAGCTCGGCAAACGTGCGACGCAGAGCCGCCAGTCGCTCTAGCTCGCGGAGCGCTTCGCTGTCCTGTGCATCTTCGGACAGCACGCGCCCCCAGGTTGCAAAGGCCTGCGCCGTGTCGCGCACACCGCTCTCATAAAGTCCGGCGATCTGAGAGAGCAGCTGCCGCCGAGAGCTAGTGTCCGCCTCGCCAGTCAAGCGCAGCTCAAGCAAGTCGATGAGAGGTTTCCACTGCTCTTCACGACGGTACAGCGGCTCTAGCACGGCAGCGGCTGCATCGCGAGTCTCAGGCACTAGAACCAAGCGCTCCAGAGCCTGACGCGCGTCGTTCTGGAACTGGGCCATGCGCAGCCGGCCGGCGTTGAACATCGTCGACAGCTCGACCTGTGCAGCGGACATCCAGTCTGCGACATCCTGCTCAGCGGGCAGCTCGCCTTCGATGATTTCTTGATAGCGGCGAATCGCAGCTTCGATCTCTCCGAGCTTTTCTTCGGTGACGCGCGCGGCCTTCAGCTTGATCTGCGTCCGCTCAGCGCTATCGGTGCTGTCGTCCTTCAGCTTGGCAAGCTGATCGAGGGTCTCCAAGTGATCCGCCCACTGGCCTTCGCGCTCATACAGCAAGGACAGCGCTGCAATGGCTTCGATGTCGCTTGAGCTGGCATCGATGGCGCTCTTGTACGCGCCCATGGCTTCGGACGTGTCACCAAGCTTCTCGTCATAGACGCGAGCCATGGCGAAGCGCAGCGGACGCCGCGCGGTCTCGCTCTTGGCGAGCTCGATCTGTTGCGTGTACACCCAGCACAGGTCGCGCCAAGCTTCGCGCGCCTGGTACAGAGCGGCCAGAGCCTCCAGCGCCGTTTCGTCATGCTCGTCCAACTGCAGCACTTGTCGCCACGTCGTGATGGCCTTTTCTGGCTGCGCCAGATCGCCTTCGTACAAGCGAGCAGCGCGGAAGAGCAGGTTCTTCTGTTCCTCTGCATCGCGAGACAGCGTGAAGCGTTTCTCTAGGACGCTGACTAGATCGGCCGAACGCTTCTCGGCTGCCAGCAGGCGTTCCAAGCTCTTCCACGCCGCCTCGTCTTCATCGTGGACCGCAGTCACCTTGCGCCAGGCGTCGATAGCTTTGCTGTGATCGCCCAAGTGTGTGTCATAGATGCCGGCAGTGCGGGCATACACACGAGCCGCAAGCTCGTTGTCGTACGAGCTCTCGACGCCTTGCTCTAGCAGTCCAACCAGCTTGGTCCACTCACCCAGCGCGGCGCTCAAGCGAGCCAGCTCTTGATAAAGCGGCTTTTCGCGATCCTCGCCTTCGCCGGACTCTTCGTTCCATGCGCGAGCCAGAGCAGAGAACGCGGCTTCCAGGTTCTGCCCGCGTGTCTCTTCCAAGCGCGAGATCTCGCGCAGTAGCTCGACGCGGCGCGCCTTGTCGTCCACGAACAACAAGTGGACTTCATAGACACCGGTCAGCTTGGCCCATGAGTCACTGGCCTTATAGATCGGCTCCAAGATCTGCGCGACGCGGAAGCGCAGCGAGTGACGCTCGCCCAGGCCCGACAGCAGGCGTTCAAGCGCACCAACCGCCGTGGTGTTGCTGCCATCGCGCTGCAGAACTTCTTCATAGCAGTCGATGGATCGGTTCAAGTCGGACAGCTGCTGTTCGTACAGCTCGCCCAAGCGGAGCTTGAGCGCCGTCCAGGCGTCTTTCTGCTGGGTGCGCTCGGCTTTTTCGATGCGGCGCATCAACAGCTCAGACAGGTCTTGCCAGCGCGATAGATCGCCATACAGACGATCCAACTGCAGTGTCGCGTCCTCGTCATCGGAGTCGAGATCGAGGATCTCGCGATACGTGCGGATGGCCGCCGGCAGCTCATAGAGTCGCTCTTCTTCGAGCCGGCTGATCTTGAACAAGAGCTGCTTCTTGCGGCCATCGTTTAGCGTCTGCGTGACCGCGTCGCGATAAACAGCCAGAAGATCGCTCCAGCACTCGGCTCGCGTCAGCATCGCTTCCAGCGGCTGGAAGGCAGCCATGTCTTCGTTGTCTGCAACCAGCAAGCGGCGATAGCACTCTTTGGCTTCGTCGACTTTGTTGAGCCGCTGATCATAGATCTCGGCCGTGGTACGCAGAACGTCGACGGCGGTGCCATCGGTCTCGCGCGTCTCGTCGAGGAAGCTCTGGTACACAGATGCCAGCTCACCCCAGTTGCTGAGCTGCCCGGACAGGCGTGCTAGCTGCTCGCGCGTCCATGCATCGGCCGGCTGCTCGCGGAAGACCTTGGAATACCAAGAGAAGGCCGACTGCAGATCCAAGAGCTTGGTCTCGTACAGACCGGCGATGGCCTTGCTGTACTCGATGCGCTGCATCGAGTCGCTGGCGTTCTCTAGATGAATCTCATAGGTGCGGATGAGCTTCTGCCAGTCGCCCAGCAGCTCATACACCGGCTTCAGGACAGCGGCCGCCGTGGCTTTCAGATCGAGATCGTCGAGGAAGCGCTCAAGCGCCGTGATCGACGCAGCATGACGCGGGTCGACGGCGATGGCTTGGCGATAGTTTTCAACGGCGCGTTCAGGGCTGCCCAGCGCACTTTCAAACAGAGAACCCAGGCGGTAGCGCAGATCGACGATCTCGGCATCGCCGCTGGCATAGCGCAGGCGGCGTTCCAGCAGGTCAGCGAGATCCGCCCAGCGGCGGCCGTTTTTGTACAGGCGCTCTAGACCCGATGCCGCTTCGCGATCGTCGGGGAATAGCTGCAGAACGGCTTCCAAGGAAGCAATCGCATCGTCTGCCCGGCCCAGCTCGCGCTCGCAGAGATCGGCCGCTGACAGCAGATAGTGACGACGCTCGGCATCGTCGCGGCGGTCGCTGCGCATGGCCAGCTCAGCGCGGCGGTTGAAGATCTCAAGAAGCTGCTCGAACTCCTTGCCTTCGCCGTAGATTTTTTCCAGCGCTTCAAGAGCCACCAAGTGCTCGGAAGAGGAATCGAGGACACGACGATAGTAATCACGCGCCGTGTCACGATCGCCCAGGCCGTATGACTCTTTGGCCACGGTCAGGAACACGCGCTCTTGCACCGTGGTGTCGAGAATCTGATCGCCAAGTTCGCGATACAGCGCCACCAGCTCTTTGCGGGCAGCGGTGCGCTGAACCTGCGCCTCAATCAGATCCAACAGCTCGGGCAGGACGGGCTCACCAACGGCCAGGCGGGCGGCACGGGCCAGAGCATCGAGCGCCGCGGCTGACTCGCTGAGATCGTTCTTGAGCTCGGCCACCCGCTTCAGCCGACTGATGCGGTCTTGCAGGTCGGGCAGATAGGTCGCGAACAACTCGCTCATGCGCACCAGCGCTGGGCGATCTGCCAGCAACTGATAGATCGGCTCTAGCACCTCGGCGGCGCGCAGGCGCAGCGTGTCGTTGTCGAGCATGCGCTCTAGTCCGGCTCGCGCCGTCGCATCGCGCGGCTCTTCGACCAGGATCTCGCGATAGGCATCGAGCGCGGCATCGCTGCGACGCAGGGCACCCTCTAGCAGCTTGGCCATGCGAGTACGCAGTGCGACGCGTTCGGGCACTGCGCTCGTCAACGGCAAGCGGCGCTCCAGGATCTCTAGCAGATCAGAGTGCTGTTCGGCTTCGTCGTACAAGCGGGCCAGAGCATCCAGAGTGGGCAGATCATCGGCCCGCTCATCAAGGATGACGTGGTACGCCGTGATCGCTTCATCGCGGTCTCCGATCGACTTTTCGATCACCTGCGCGATGCGCCACAAAAGATCGCGGCGCGTCAGGCTGTCGCTGGCCAGCTCGACGCGGCGGCGCAGGATCTCGATGAGATCACGCCACTGCTTTTGCGCCGTGTGGATCTGCTCCAGTGCGTCGAGTGCGCGCGTCTCTTGCGCGTCATTTTCAAGAATCTCGCGATAGGTCGCGACCGCAGCCGATGCATCCCGCAGCAGGCTCTGCTCGATCTCGCCGATGCGGAACAGCAGATCTTTGCGCTCGCCGCCTGATGTCCATTCGACCTGCTTGCGCAGCACATCGATCAGGTCGCGCCAGTGCCCCGCCTGTTCGTAAAGACGTGCGAGCGCGATCGCTGCCGGTCGCGCTGTATCCAGGGACGTCGGATCCAGATCCAGCAGACGCTTCCAGGCATCGCGGGCCCGCTCGGAATCTTTGAGCTGGGCGTCGTATAGCTCAGCCGCGCGACGCAGAAGTTCGCCGCGCAGGGCCAGATTGTCTTCATCGGCCGCGCGGAACGCTTCTTCCCAGGCGGCAGCCAGATCTTCAAAGCGAGAAAGCGAGGTCGCGATGCGCTCGACATTTTCGCGGTTCTGTACATCAGCTGGATCCAGGCGCAGCGCTTCGCGGTACGCAGCCAAGGCTGCATCTGGTTGCTTCAGTTTCGCTTCGCTGATCTGCGCAATGCGACCCAGCAAGGCCGATGCTTCGGGGCTGCGCTCACTGGGCAGCGCTTCACGCTGGACACGAAGCACGAAAGCCAGCTTGTCCCACTGCGCATCGTGATCGAACAGGGGCTCAAGCGTGCGGGCGATGCGCTGGCGCAGGCCGCCATGGCCCATCAGGGCTTCCAGTGCGCGTCGCGCGCCACGATGCTGCGGCTGTTCCGACAGCGCTTCTTCCAGCAGCTCACACGCGCCATCGGGATCGTCCAAGCGCAGGGCGTGCAGCTCACCGCGACGGAAACGAAGCTGAGCACGCTCGCTGCTTGCATCGATGTGCGGCACCGCGCGAGCCAATAGCTCGTCGAGATCGCGCCAGCGCTCGGCCGATGTGTGCAGGCGCTCCAGCGCTTTGAATGCGCGGGCGTTGGACGGATCAAGCTCCAAGATCTCGGCGTAGTCGCGCGCGGCGGCTTCTTCGTCTTCCAGCACGCCTTCGTCGAGATCGCAGATCTGGAACAGCAGGTCTTTGCGCTCGCTCGCTTCAACGGCCAGATCTTTGCGGCGTTCGAGCAGGCGGCGCAGCTCTTTGAAGCGCTCTTCACCGCGATAGATCTGCTCTAGCGCTCGCGCTGCGCCCTCGTGGGCTTCGTCGCGTTCAAGGACACGGACATACGCCTTCTCTGCATCAGAGCTCTGATGCAGATAGGTGTCGAACAGCTGACCCAGTTCCCACGCAAGATCGCGAGCCAGCGCGTGATCGCCTGCGATCGACGCGCGCTCTTCGGCGTCGGCAAATACCTTGGTCAGCGGCTCAAAGCGATCCAGCGACTCGGCCAGCTCGATCAGCTCGCGGCGATTGTCTTGATCGAACGGAATGCGCTCAAACAGGCGCGCCGCAAAGCGATAGGCCCCTGGGTTGTCGCCCAGTCGACGCGCCAGAGCGGACAGGCGTCGCAGCAGCTCTAGTTCTTCATTGGCATCGACAGTTGCACCCAGGACAATTTCGAGAGCATTGCTGAGCTTGCGCGGCTCATCTCCGCGCTCGTATGCCGGCACCAGCAGACGAGCCACTTCGACGCGCACGGGGCCCTTGCTGTTGTTCAGGAAGCGCTCCAAGGCCACCAGCGTTGGGCGGTGTGTCGGCGCCAACTGCAACACCTGGCGATAGCGCTCCAGCGCTTTTTCCGGCTGCGCCAAGTGATGCGCGTACAGCTCGCCGAGCTGGAAGCTGATCATGATCAGCGTCTCGGCATCACGCTCAGATCGATCGCCGCGTTCGTTGGCCTGCTGTGTGCCTTCTAGTTGCTGAAGCTGGCGTTCGAGCACTTCGGCCAGCGACTCAGAATCACCGGACTGCGTATAGATTTTTTCCAGCGCCCGCAGGGCCCGCATCGTCGTTCCCATCGACGAAACGGTCGCGGACTCGGCCAAGATGCGGCGGTAGTTGGCGGCCGCGGCATTGCGGTCGTTGAGCTTGTTTTCTTCGACCGTAGCCATCTTGAACAGAACATCGACGCGAGCGGCTGAGTCAGCAGCCGATTCCAAGCGCTTGCGATAGATGCCGATCAAGTCGCTGTGTCGATCTTGCAGTTGGAAGATCTGTTCCAGTGCGCTGAGCGCCTCGTCATCCAGAGGAATGCGCTGCAGCACTTGTTCCCAGTAACCGCGCGCATCATCCAGCTTGTGCAGCTTGTTCTGCGACCACTGCGCCAAGCTGCGCAGGCGCGCCAGCTTGTGTGGGTTTACCGCTGGGGCTGTTGCGTCGTCCAGCGTCGGCAGTTGCCGTGCATAAATCGCGACCAGCTCGGTCCAGGTATCGGCTTCACCCGCCAAGCGCAGCAGTTCTTTTTCCAGCGCAACACGGGAAGGTGAATCGATCGCTTCGCGTTCGCGCAGAGCGTACGCACGCGCCGACCACTGAAAGGCCAACTGCTTTGACGACAGCTTCTGTTCGGCCAGCTCGGCGATGCGCGCCATTAGGCTCAGGCGCTCGCCCTCTTCCTTGGCGTGCGATAGCTGGATCTCGAACATCGACAGCAGGCGGGGCCACTTTTCGCTCTGCTGATAAATCGGGACCAGCGACTGTGCGGCAGCCAGGTGGTGCGGCTCGACCAGCAGGATGCGCTCATAGGCTTTCTGTCCACGTTCGACACTGGCCAGCTCTGTGCGGCCGACGCGGGCAGCTCGCAGGTACAGCTCGATGCGCGTCTCGCCTTTGTCGGCGCGCTCGGCCAAGCTCAACAGCACTTCGTACAGCTCATCCCACTGGCCCTGCTGGCCATAGAGCTTCTCTAGCTCCTCGTACTGGCCCGCCTGGCCGTACAGCTCGCGCAGCGTGCGCATCGCTTTCTGATGGCTTGGCATCAGGCGGACGATCTCGCGATACACCTCGACTGCCTGTGGCGCCGCGTTCAGCTTTTCAGCGAGCAGCGTGCCCACGCGTTCGAGCAGCGCGATCTGGCCTTTGACGTCCTTGGTGCGCGATTTCTGACGGCTGAGAACTTCGATCAGCGGCAGGAAGCGCTTTTCTTTTTCGTACAGACCGGCCAGCGATGAAAGTGCCGCCTCGTCGCCTTCGTCGAGTTCGAGCAGGCGGTTCCAGATGGCGATCGATTCCAGGTTGTCGGCCAAGCGCTCTTGCGCCAGCTTGGCGAGCTCGATCAGTTTGTTGCGTCGCTGCGCCAGGAAGTCGGCTGGCGATGAGGCGCGCTCTGGATGCGCCTCCAGCACATCCAATTGGCGGCGTTCCAGATCCAAGAGCGGTCGCCAGGATCGGCGCTTGTTGTAGATATCGCGCAGCCGCGCCACCGTGTCGGCATCGTCAGGATCGATGGCGTACAGGTCTTCCAGCGGCCGCACCGCTTGGTTGTGGTTGCTGAACTTGTCGATCCACAGCTGGGCCACGCGCTTGAGCAGACGCGCTTGCTCACCTCGTGCGGCGTTCGCACCACCTGGGAATGCGGCCAGCGCCACCGAGCCTGTCGAACCGGGGGCAGACTTGGCCCACTCACCAAGCAGATCGGCCTTGCGCTGCAGCACGCCGATCAGGTCGTTCCAGCGGCTCATCGCTTCGTACTTCTGGGCCAGCGCGTCGAGAGATCCCAGGTGATCCGGCTTGAGCTGCAGGATCGCGTTGTACGTGTTGATGACCATCGCATCGAGCTTCAAGCGGTCGCGATAGATGGTCACGACCTCTAGCAAGCGCTCGATGCGCTGATCGAGCTGCGCGGCATCGTCCTTCGACAGCGCCTCGGCCTGCTCTTTGAGCATTTCGAGCAGCGCGTTCCACTTTTCGGTCTTGGTGTATAGGCGCTTGAGCGCAGCACCGGCTTCTGGATGGCCGGGCTGCAGCTTGAGCACCGACTTCCAGATGTCGATTGCCTTGTCGAAGCCGCCGGGTGTGCCCTCGGCGATCTGCGCCATCTCGATGCCCAAGGACAAGCGGCGGGCGGCATCGTGCTCGACCTTTTGCGCTTGCGTCAGGATCTGCAGCAGCTTGGTGCTGTCGTCGGCGCTGGGCTTTCCGCCCCGACCGCCGTGGAAGGCGCGATAGAAGTCGAGCATCTCGCCATGCGCGGACTCGACCTTGCGCACGCGCTTGTAGTACTCGTCGGCTTGCTCGAAGTTCTTGAGCTTGTGCCAGTACAGGCGGCCGATCTCAAGCAGCGTCTGCAGCTCGCCATCGGTGCGCTGTCGCGCCTTGAGCGCTTGTTCGTGCAGCTTGATCAGCGAGTTCCAGTCTTGCCGGTCGCTGTACAGCTTGATCAGCGCCGCAAGGGCCCGCGCATTGGCCGGGTCGATGTTCAGCGCCTTTTTGTGCGCCTCGACCGCAGCCTCGGGATTGCTGAGCTCTTTGATGTACAGATCGGCCAAGCCCAAGAGCGCTGCGATGCGCTCTTCCTTCGTCGCGGCGTTGTCGGCGCGCTGCTCATAGACCTTGATCAGGTCAGGCCAGCGCTTGCTGCTGCGCATCAGCCGCTCTAGGTGCTGCGATGCGCGACGGTTGCGCGGCTCGACGGACAGCGCTTTGAACCAGTACTGCTCGGCATCGCTGCTGCCCGGACTGTACTTGGCGTAAAGCTCGCCGACCTTGGTGTAAAGCTCGGTGGTCAGCTGACGCGCCGTCGAGGCCTTGGCATCGTCGAGGTGTTTCTTGACGACCTTCTGCCAGTTCTCGCGCAGGCCCTCCAGATCGGTCAGCGCGTCCTGAGCGTCTTCCGAGTCGTCCTGCAGCTTCAGCGCCGCGCGCAGGGCTCCTTCGGCTTCGGCGTCGCGCAAGAGCTCATCGGCGAGCACCTTGGCTTTTTCGACGAGCAGCGAGACCTGATCGGGCGCTGCCAACAGGCTGCTGCCGAGCAGCGCATCGGCGCCAGTGAGCCACAGCTCAAACTCCCCACGCTCGCGACAGCGCTTCAGAAAATCCGAAAGCGCGCTGCGCGCTGCGGTCGCTGGCTCCCCCCCTGTTTGCGCGGCCTTTTGCGCCAACGTGGCGATGCGCGCATCGGTCAAAGAAGGGTCGGCTTCGAGTGCCGCCAGAGCCTGCACGATATCTGTCATGTGTACGGACCTCGGGCTGGAGGGTCTTTATAGCAGGCATGATTTTAGTCTTCTAAATCACGAATTTTCAAGCGTTACAAAAGACTTGTGCGCGGTCGCGGGAAGCGGCTCTCCGCGACGCCAAAAGCCGTCGTGTCAGCGAGGATTTAGGGGATCACCCAGGCACACAGGCCAGGGCAGGAAGGCAGGAAATGCGAAGGGATTGGTTGGGCCAATCTGGAGTGTGGCTAGGCAATCGGTCGCTGCGTGGGGCCGAGGGCAAACCACGGGCGGAACAGGAAGGTCGCGTGGTGGGCAAGCAGGCGGGCGGCGGGGTCCTGGTTGAAGAACTCGGACAGCAAGCCATATAGCTCGGCGTGGAACAGGCGCATTCGTACCGAGTCTTGGAAGAAGCTCTCGACCGCGACGGCGAAAAGCTCGGCGTCGCTCTTTAGGCCATAGGGGTTGAGGATCGACTTGCCTTCAAGCAGGCGCTCGCGCTCATTGGCGAGGCGCTCGTGCCAGCGCCCGGCGACGACCGGGCCGACCAACCCCGGCAAGCCACCGGCCCGGCCTTCCGAGCCGATGAAGTCGATGACGTGTGCGAACTCGTGCAGGCCAACATGCGGCAGGGCCGGCGAGTCGAGCACCGTGGCCAGCGAGCGGGAGAGCGGACCACTTTCCGGGCTGACCGTCGGAAAGCTGCGCTCTAAAGCATCGAGCGAGAGCAGGATCGGCCCGTGCGCATGCACCATGCCGACGGCGTGTGGGCTGTTCGGGGCCGAGTGCGGCCACAGGGTATAGGTCTCTTCGGCGAAGGCGGTGGGATAGATCACGATGTCGCGCGCCGTCGGCAGGCGCCACTCGGGCCGACCGACGAGCAGCATGGCAGCGCTGGACGCGACCAGCAGGCGCTGTTCGTCGCTGACATCGGTGTGGACGTCGGGGCGCGCTGCGCTCAGCATGCCTTCTTCGCGCGTGCCACCCAGGGCATAGATGCGCTGCTCGCCGAGAAACACCTGAATCTCTCGCTCGAAGCGCTCTTGCTCTTCGGTCGTCAGAAGCGAGTAGTACGGCACGCGGCGCCACAGGACCTCGCGCCACTCGCCGGGAAAGGGTGCGGTGATCAGGCTCAATCGTCGTCGCTCACGCTGACTGGCCAAGTAGTAATAGGCCACGCCGAGGACGATCCCCAGCAGGGCCAGCCAGCGCGGGGCGTTGGGAATCGCGGCCAGCGCCACCATGCCGCAGACAGTGACCAGAACCGCCAGCAAGCGGTACTCGCGCAGATCGCGCGAGCCGATGCGCTCTTCGTCAAAGATCTCGCTGACTGCTTCAGGAACTCGCTTGGGCAGCGTACCCAGCCAGCGGAACATGCGTGGACCAAACCAGCCTGGCACACGCGCCACCCCCGCTCGTGGCCGCCCGTGTGCTTCGTGTATCGACGACATAGGCCAGAATGTAAGGCGGCACTTCTGGCGCGGCAACCCACGCACCCATGAATCCTGGCAACCCCGGCTAACTCCCCAGCTTGCGCGGGGCTGAGCGGATCAGGCAGACGGTTGCAGCCAAGTCTTCTAGGGAGTGCCGGCGGTTGGCTGCTTGCGCTGGTACTTGTTGACGGCCGCGTTGTGCTCTTCGAACGTCACCGAGAACTGATGCGTTCCGTCGTTGCGCGACACGAAGTACAGGTACGGCGTGCTGTCGGGCTTCAGCACGGCGGCCAAGGCCGCGCGACCGGGATTGCAGATCGGACCCGGCGGCAAGCCCTCGTGCGTGTACGTGTTGTAGGGGTTGTCGGGATCGTCGAGATGGATGCGGCGAATGCGTCCCGCGAACTGCTGGCAGGCGGCGCTGCGCTGCGCCGGGATCGTGCAGCCATAGATAATCGTTGGGTCCGTCTCAAGTCGATGCGGCTTGAAGGTCGGCAGGTGCAGGCGGTTTAGGAACACGCCGGCAATCCGTGGCCGCTCTTCGCCACGCGCTGTCTCTTTTTCGACGAGGCTGGCCATGATGACGATCTCGCGGTCGCCGAAGTGGTACTGGCGATTGAGGATGCGCAGCCCCTCGAAGAACTGCGCTTTCAGCTCACCTAGCACGCGCTGTGAGCGCTTGACTAGCGTCGGCAAGACCCGTGTGCAGGGGACTCCTGGCGGAAAGCGATACGTGTCAGGAAACAGGTAGCCTTCGAGCGTTGGGCCGTTTACGCCCAGCGACAGGGCATAGCTGGCATCGCGCATCAGCCGCTCAGCTTCGCTGGCCTTGCAGATGCCGGCGTCTTCGAGGAGCTTGGCGACTTCCAGCATGTTCTTGCCTTCTGGAATCGTCACTGGCACCTCGGGCTCTCGCGCGCCGGACAGCAGCACTTCCAAGACCTGCTTGGGCGTCATGCTGGCCGACAGCGTATAGGCGCCGGCTCGAATCTTCTGGGCGACGCCTCGCTCGTTGGCATAGAAGCGGAACCACTCGGGGTGGTGGATAAGCTGCTTGTCGGCGAGCATGCGCGAGATCTCGGCCAGGCTCATGCCCTTGGCGATGACCACCTTGACGTCGCGCGGGCCAGCGCTGGGGCCGGCCCGGTCGGGATAGCGCAGGACTTGGACTGCGAAGTACCCCACCGTTCCCAGGAAGCCCGAGACGACTAGAAAGACGATGACCGCTGCTGCGATCTGACCCCCGCGCCCGCGCGCTGGGCGAGCGCTGCTGCGACGGAGCTCGCTTCCGGCTGGGCTCTTGCCGCCGCCTTTGGTTCTCTCGCCGCTCACGAGACACTCTCTTCGTCCAAGCCGGCTGAGCTTGCCGGCGCTGCTCGGCGTTGCCCATCCAGCCAGGCCTGCAGGATCACCGCAGCGGCCAGCTTGTCGATGACCTGTTTGCGACGTGCTCGGCTCATGTCCGCGGCCAGCAGGTGTTCTTCCGCCTCGACGGTCGAGAAGCTCTCGTCCTGGTAAGCGACCTGCAGCCCCGACGCGGCCAGCGCATCTCCGAAGACCCGCACGCGCTGGGCTCGCTTGCCCTCGTTGCCTTCGCAGTCATATGGCAGGCCCACCACCACATCCTGCGTCTGGTACGTGCGGCACAGCGCCGAGACCTGTCCGACATCGGCCCGCGTCCCTTGCCGCGCCAGCGTGCGCACGGCATGGGCACACAGCCTTAGCTCGTCGCTCACCGCGACGCCGATGGTCTTGGATCCAACGTCCAGCCCGAGCACACGCACACCCGGACCATGGCACTGGCATTCCCTAGGGTCAATTTTTTGCCGGCTCGGGCTATGACTCACCCATGCACAGCCAGGCTTCCCTGTCCGATGCGACTGCGGCCCCCCTTGATTTCGACGCTGAGCTTGCGGCCGGTACCGACGAGCGATACCGCGACGCCGCTCTATACGACCTGGAATACGGCAGGCGACGTCACGATGTTGCCTGGTACCGCAAGCTGGCCCGCGACGTCGCAGACGGGGCCGCAGGTGCAGAAAGCCCTCTGCGTGTCGTCGAGCTTGGCTGTGGCAGCGGTCGCTTGCTGGTTCCGCTCGTGCGGGATGGTCACTGGGTCTGCGGCATCGACCGCAGCGAGTCCATGCTGCGCGCTTGCCAGAAGCGTCTCTGTTCTCTGAACGCGCGCGTGCGCACGCGCGTTCACATTCTACAGAGTGATTTTCGCGAGGTTCCGCTCGCTGGCCGCTTTCGGCTCATCCTTTGCCCATTCAACGCCTTTATGCACCTGTACTCGCGCGAGGATGTGGAGCGCTGCTTGTCCGAGGTTCGTCGCTTGCTCGCGCCCGATGGGGTGTTCGCGCTGGACGTCTTCCATCCCGATCCGGTCTGGCTGGCTCGCAGTCCGATGCGTCGCTTTGGCCGCGCTCGCATCCGTCACCCTCGTACCGGTGAGCGCCTGATCCAGACCACCAGCCACGTCTATGACCCACAGACCCAGATGGCCTGGATTCGTTTCTATTATGAAGCGGAATCTCAGACGGAACCGCCTACGCGCGCGTTCGAGCCGGGACGGGAAGTGGCAGGTGAAGCCACGTTGGGCCCACATGCGGCGAGAGGTACCCGCGTCGTTCGTCTCGCACAGCGCCTGTTTTTCCCGGCTGAGCTAGAGGCGCTTCTGCACTACAACGGCTTTGCCATCACGTATCGCGCTGGCGGCTTCGATGGTTCTCCTCTGTGCCCCGTCAGCAGTGAGCAGGTGATCTGCGCACGCATCCGCTAAAGAAAATCTCGTCGAGACCGCGAAAATGGGCCAATTTTCGCAATAGCGACGGGAAAACGCAGAAATCCGACGGGAAAATTCTCCGAGAGAGCAGGCATCTGCAGCGCGAATTGGGGGCAAAAAATGGCGCTGATCGACCTCCTCGGGGGCTCCACGGGAAAAATTTTGCGAAAAAAGTGAAGTTTTCCACGCAAAAGCGATTGACACGCTCGTCGGGGCTCACTT
>CAZKOY010000075.1:0-27014 GCA_964554495.1 uncultured Myxococcales bacterium | reverse complement strand
CGGACTCGAAGGTGTTGGGGTGGTAGTAGTGCAGGTAATAGCTGTCATCCATCGCTGGCGCGCTATCGCCCAAGATGTCAACGAGAGCCCAGCCAGCATGCGCGAAATGCACGGGGCCCGAAGACAAGCGATCCACGCCGTCGGTCAGACCCAGCCGTTCGGAAAAGGTCCGCGAGTCGCTGCGGCCGATCTCGCGCGCCGTGTTGTAGATGAACTCGCGCGCTACCTCTTCCCCGAACGTCTCAGCCAGTGCGTCAAAAAAGCTGGCGTACAAGCTCTCGGCGCGCATCAGGACGTAGCGATCGCCCCCGACGTGCAGCATGCCTTGCTCGGGCTGCCGTCGAAAGTCGTCGAACAGTCGCTGCACGAAGGTCTCGGCACGAGCAAACGGTGGCTCAAAATGGGGCGGGACACGAACACTCTTCAACATGCGAACCTCGGTATGCACATCGCGATGCTGGGAAGCCCAAAGGGTCGAGCCTGCGCAAGCACGAGAGCCTTGGACACGGTAGCGAAACGACAAATCACAGAGCCATGGCTGGATCGCGCGCAGAGTGATCCGAAGCTAAGTTTCCCATAGTGGCCGACGGAGTGAGAGCGCTTCTTTGATCGGCGCTTCCACTCTAGGCACACCCACACGCAGCGCGCCGTGCCTGCCGATACGCGCGAAGCGAGCGGCGCCAGGGCTGCAAGAACGCGCAACCAAGAGGCGCGCAACGCACCGACGGCTCGCGCCACAGCCCATGGCCGCGCAGGCGGCATCGGCGCTGGAACGCCCTGTCAAGTTTCGCGTTGCTGGATCGTAGCTTGCTAGAGGTAGCCCTCAGATCAAGTCGCTTAGAGAAGACCCCGCCCTCGCTTCACGCAAACAACCGGAGGAAAACGCATGCTCGACGGACGTCACGAGGCCAAACCCACTGCGCCCAGGACCGAACAGGGAGGCTATCCTCCCATTTCAGCGAGGAATAGCATCCCCGCACATGGGGGAGCCTCCCACCCGCCTAACGGAGACCCTGCCGATCGTCCCATCCGCGTGCCCAATCGCGCCACGCTGCGACGAATCTTGGAATCGCGCTACCCCACAAGTGCCCAGCTTGACGCGTTCATCCTGGACTCGTTCTTTGATGTCTTTCGCAAGTTCTCGGCGGGAATGGAGACGACCGAGCGCATCAACCTGCTCTTGTCCCAGGTCAGCCCCGCCGTGGTCTATGCCAAGCTGCTGCACGTCGAAGCCGAGGACTCGCAGTGCGAGGACGACACGTGTGCGCCCACCCAAGACGCATCCGATGCCACGCTGCGCAGCGATGCGCTGCCGGATGCGCGTGCAGACCAGGCTCCGATCGAAAGCGCTGCCGAGTCGCGCTCGGCCGACGCTGCTTACGAGGTCCGCTTGGTCCTTGCACCGGGCCCTTCATGCGTCGACTTGCTGGCTGAGCTAGCTCGCCGTGGCATCCCTGCAGAGCTTGCGGATCTGTGCCCGATCCCGATCCTTGGCGGCTTCCGCAGTCTTCGACTTCACACACGCGACGCGGACGTTTGCGTCACGGCCTTCCCCTGTCTTTTGACTCGCGATGGCGAGCTGGCTTTGTCCGATGGACTGCGAGCGCCGCTTGCGGCCCAGCACCGTCGAACCGCGCTGTATCTGCCCAGCGGGCGCAGCGGGCCTGGGTACCTGTTGACCCTCGACAGCAACGGCGAGCTCACCGTGACGCTCAGGCGACGGGGCGTCTCGCTATCGTTTCGCGCACAGCCTGCCATGTCTGAGGTGAACCATGCTTGATCGTCGACGCAATTCGCACGCTTCTGCCTTGGCTCACCGCGAGCCGATCACGTCCCCCCGCACACTGCAGCCGATCCTCGAAACGACCCTGATCGAGCACACCGCGCCGCTTGATATTCATGTTCCGTTGCCGGGGGTGGCTCGGCAGATCTATCGCGTGTATCTCAGCGCCGAGTGGTATGTGCTCGTCGACGATCAAGGCATGGTGGTCAGCAGCTGCGCGGAAGGCGCCCTGGGCTACATCGTGCAGCTTTACTCGTCCGATGCCGTCCTTCCCCCGGTGCGGGGCGCGCTGAAAATTCCCCGGCTGCGCGCCGACACTCTCGAAGAAAACGCCTATGTCTGTCAGATCCTGGCCGGCGAGGCCATCGCGGTGTTCAAGGCGCTAAGCGGACAGCGCCGAGAAGGGCTGATTCCCACCGAGACCACGCGCACAGCCCACTTTCTGCGCGACCCGCGATCCCTGCTGCGCTGTTCCGAAGAACAAGCGCGAGAACAGAACGACTGCATTCCGTTCATTCACTTTGGAAAAGACCAGCGCCTGCGCATCTGCAACGTCAAGTTCGAGCCGTCATCGCCCAACGGCACGCCGGTCCTGCGAGTCTTTCCACCGACGATGCAGTCGCAGTTGTCGTTTCTGACCTATGAAGACTGGCGCTGCTTCCAAGAAGCCAGCGGACCTGACTCGGACTCTCGCCATCACTCGTATTACTTCGTTGGCAGCCCGCCCAGCCATGCTGCAGAGCGGCAGCTTGCAAGCGGCGCGCAGGGAACCGGCTGCATGGGGCACTTGGATCAGATGCTGGATCCAGAGCGTCCCGAAGACATCTGGTATGCGCACCTGCCCTCGGTCTTGTTTCAGTGGGCCGATGGAACGCTGCAGCGCACCCTGAGCATCGGAGCTCACAGTCAGTGGCGACTGAAAGAGCACTACATCCTGTTGGAACAGGTGGTCAAAGGGCTGCACACGCTGCACAGCAAAGGCATCATCCACGCCGACGTACGACCCGCCAACGTGATGGCAGCCGGTGATCTGAGCAAAGCCGATCACTACATGCTGAGTGACTATGGCAGCTTCACCAACGATCAAGCCTCGGCAGGCGGCGCCGGAAGTGGCTTCACCACCATGCCGGGGGTCACGCGTCATCGAACCAGCGTCTTTTATGCCCGCGAGCGTCGAGCAGGGGTCGAGCAAGAGAACGCCGACGTCGCGCTGATCATCGGCGAGCCAGCGGGTCCAGACTCGCCGGGCTTGTACTTTGTTCGCTTGGGATGGAAGGCCGAGGTCATCGATCCCAAGTCGGGACGCGTCTATCCCGAAGTGATTCGCGACATGGAAAAGGTTCTGCAGAGCATGAATCGTCGCGGAGAGTCAGCAAGCGGCATCGACCCGCTGGTCAATCGCGGCGACACCTGGCGCCTGACATCGGGGGATCAGATCCGCCTGCGCGACTATGTCTTTAAGCTCATCGATTCGCGCGATGAAGAACGCGAGGTCCTTCTGCACGACAAGTCAGCGACGCTGCACTGTCAGGACTTCCTCTGCGACAGTCGCTATACCCGCGTCCTTCTTGAAAAGCTGGCGGTTCGCGGCAACGAATTCCTGTTCGGCACCCTGCCCTGTACGACGCCGCGCAGCGATGAAAGCGTGCTGGTCCTGGATTTGCCGCGCTGGGTCGAGATTCGCCAGTCATCGGTTGCAAGTGATCTGTACAGCGTCGGCGTGATGGCCTTGTACACGGTCTACACCTGCGCGCGGCTCAACCTGAGCAAGAGCAACCGCGACAGCCAGCCGGGGGGCCTGCTGGAAGAGGCCATTCCCCCCCCAAGCTCTGCGATGCCCGATGAGATCGAAGAGCGCATCGCCAAGCTGGTGCGCCGCTTGGAAGACGAAAAGAACTTCAACGAGCTGTGGCTGAACCTGACGCGCGCCTGCACGCTGCTAGAGTCCGCGCTGCGAGCCGGCCGCTCCGTCGACGCCCTGCTGCAAGAGCCAGTCGAACGAGACGGCATCGAGAGCGGCCCCCACGCGATCACACGCGTCAAAGACTTCATCGAGAGCGTCGTCGAGAGCCTGTGCGATCACGCCGAAGAGCTGCGCGAGATCCAAGAGTGGAGCAAGAACTCGGCGTACTTCCTGCTGTTCGTACACTTCGTCCTTTCGTGCATGCATCGTCGCTCACACCTCGACGGGCACCGCATGGATCAGCTAAAGCGTCGCATCGCGGCAGGCGGCAACGAAATCGCCAGCAACGAAACGCTTCTGTACCCGTTCTGCGAAGACCGCTGCGAGCGCAGCCAAAGCGGCAGCGATCCGATCGCCAAGCGCGTGCTCAGCCGCTTGACGCGTCTGCTTTCGTACTTCGATCAAAAGATCTTCTTTCGCGAGCTGCACGCGCGCCTTCAGCCCAACACCAATGGCCCTCTGGCCGCGAACGGCGAGGTGGCCGGGCTGCAGCTGCAAATCCGCAGCCTGCGCAGCGAAAAAGACTACTTCGTCAAAGAGCTGCGTCGTCGAGACGAAGAGCTGCGCGCCCTGCAGCAGCGCCACAGCGAACGCATCGCCCTTCTGCAGAATCAGCACCAAGAGGCGCTCGAAGCGCAGACAGTGGCGACCAAGAACGCGATGGAGGCCATGGCCCAGAAGCTGCGGCACAAGCGACGCCAGTTCGACAACCTGCGCGAGGCCATTCGGCAGCGCCTGCCCAGCATCCGTCAAGACATCGGAAAAAATCAGGCCAACTCAAAACAACTTCACTGGCACGCGACGCACTTATACGAACACATTCAGACGCTGTGGCCCTTGCTCGCGAAGTTCGAAGAGCGACTGACCAGTCCGCGCTTCCGCAGCAAGCGCGATGAAGAAGAGCTGCGAGAAATTGAGCAGCTACGCAATCACTGGGCCCAGCTTGAGCCCGAGTACAAGCAGGTCAGCCAGTCGACAGACACCGTGTTCTTGCGACTGGCCCAGGATCCCGACTTGGAAGCCCTGCTGAAGCCGTCGGAACCCGACGAAGAATCGACGCTGTCTGAAGCCGAGACCGGCGAGCACGAGGCCATCCCCCTCGATGTGGAAGACATCGGCAGCGGCGCTACCAAGTAGGCTCGCTGTCTCTGCTGTTGCGCCCGCCGAAATCAAGGAAGCCGGAAGCTCGGGCGCCTATGCTATCGCTCATCCCCCGCCGCGTAACGCGGTCCGTCCGGTATGGACGGCGTCTCTATCTCTGGGAAGAACATGGCGCGAAAACGCACGGCTCTTCCCAGCCGATTTGCCGATCGCGGATAATGCAGGGCGTGCCGCGTTGCGGCGGGGGCTGCGCAGCGTTTTCAACCGATGTGGACAGCAGACATCAAGACAGGGCGGTTGGTGACCATCTACATCGCACCGCCGTTTGGTATCGAAGACGTTCCGCCGTTTCTGGGCGCGATCGGCAAGCTCTTGCAGGACGTGTCGGGGCGCGTCGTGACGTGCATGGATCTGCGGGCCAGCTTGATCCTCGCGCCCGAGGCCGCGGACCAGCTGATCGCGCTGATGCGCAAAGACAACCCCCGCATCGAGCGCACCGCGATGCTGCTGAGCGACAACGCGCTTTTGGGGCTGCAGGTGGCGCGCATGATCCGAGAAGCGGGCAACCCCAATCGCCGCACATTCCACGACGCCGAATCCGCTGTCCATTGGCTCGACGAAGTGCTGTCGCCGGCTGAGTCGATCTCGCTGCGCGCCTTCTTAAAGCTCTAACCAGCGACCGCGTCTGGCAGGGCAGCCAAGGCCTGCTGCACAGCGTGCTCGACGACAGGATCGTGGTTGTGGGCTCTTGCCTTGTGCAGGGCTTGACGCACCTGCGATGCTGCCTCGGGATGGCGCTGCGCGATCTCGGACAGCGCCCAGGCCACGTGCTCGCGGACAAGCGGCGGCTCTTTGTCGAGAGCCGCACACAGCGCCGGGATCTCAGCCGGGGTGCCCACGTTGCCCAGCGCGACCGCGACATTGCGCAGAAGCTGATTTCGTCCCAGGCGACGCAGAGCAGTGCGCTTGACGAAGCGTCGCACCTGCGCCTGCCCCAAGGACAGAAGCCACAGAAGCTCAGGCCGGCTCTGCTGCGGACGCGGGCGAAGCGCAGGGTCGGCACGCTGCGACAGAGCGGGCGAGGCATTCCATGGGCAGACCGTCTGACACAGGTCGCAGCCCATGATCCAGGTGCCGATCGCGCGACGAAACTCGACGGGAATGGCGCCGCTGTTTTCGATCGTCAGGTACGAGACGCAGCGCCGTGCATCCAAGCGATACGGCGCGACAAAGGCCGACGTGGGGCAGGCATGAAGACACAGCGTGCAGCTTCCGCACTTGCTGCCGATCGGCCCCAGCGAAATCACGGGCGAAGCATCGGGCGAAGCATCGGGCGAGCGTGCAGGCAGACCCAAGCGCACGGGCTCACCGGGCAGGCTGCGCAGCGGCGATACATTCAGCTCGATCAAAAGCTCGCAGAGCAGCGTGAAGCTGCCCAAGCCCGGCGTGATGAGGAGCGTGTTCTTGCCGATGAAGCCCAGCCCGGCTTGCTCGCCCACGGCGCGCTCTAGCAGCGGGGCGGTATCGACGCAGACGCGATACGAAAGCGCGCCCCCAAAGCGGGCCACGATCCGGTCCGCCAGCGCCTGCAGCCGGCCCTTGAGCACCAGGTGATAGTCCTCGGCGCGGGCATAGCGGGCGATCTGACCGCGCAGGGCCTCGATCGGCCCGGCAAGCGGCGGCTCGGGATGGTGATACGACACCGCGATCGACAGCACGCTCTTGGCCCGCTGGCACAGCAAGCGAGGATCGCGACGCGGCTCGGCATCGCGCGCAAGGTACGTCATCTCGCCGGCCAGATCAGCGGCCAGCCAGGCTTGATACAGCGCAAAGGAAGGCACCTCTGCCGCCGGCACAAGGGCCAGGGCTGCATCGACAAAGCCGACCTCGCGCGCCTGGGCAAACAGCCAGTGCGCAACCGCATCAGGCGAAGACGCAGCCGACAAAACAGATGCTGAGGGGCAAGCGCGGGAATCCACAGAACAATCCGAGCTAGGGTCAAGCCAGGGCCCAGCCTATGCCAGGGTGGCGGCTGCTGTAACGGTTCCCTTTGTCAGAGCACTCATCTATAGTTTCCAGCCGTGGCGGACACCTACATCTGGTGACCTGCTGCGAAACCCGTGGGCCCTTCGGCCCCGAGACAAAAAGGGAGAGAGAACATGAACAAGAAGGCGATGATTGCTCTGGTTTCGGCGATTTCGTTCGGCTCGATGACCTCGGCGGCGCTGGCCGGCGAAGAGAAGGCCGAGAAGGCCGAGAAGAAGGCCCCCAAGAAGGGCGACAAGAAGGCCGATGACAAGAAGGGCGGCGAGAAGGGCTGTGGCGGCGAGAAGGGCTGCGGCGGCGAGAAGAAGAAGTAAGCTCGCGCGCTAGCGTATCCAGGGTCGCGGTTCGTTCCTCTGCGGAAGGACCGCGGCCCTTTTTTATTTTGGGCGACCCGCATCACGCCAAGGACACGACATGACGCACTCGCAGGCAGGCAGTCGAGACATCTTCGGCATTGGGATCGGGCTGCGCCGCGTCTTTGCCGAAGAGCTTTCTGCGACCAAGCGGCGCGTCGACTTCATCGAGGTCATGCCGGAAAACTGGGTGTGCTTTGGTGGGCAGCCCAAGCGATTGCTCACGGCCTGCCTGGACCGCTTTCCCGCGGTGACGCACAGCGTGTCGCTGAACATCGGCGGGCTAGAGCCCCTGGACCTGCGGCTGCTCGATGCGACGGCGGCGCTGTGCCAGGACTATGCGGTGCCGTTCTGGAGCGACCACGTCTGCTATTCGTCGGTGCAGGGCCAGCCAGTAAGCGATCTTTTGCCGCTGCCGTTTACCCGTTCGGTCATTGAGCACGCCGCCGCCCGCATTCAGCAGGCGCAGGCCCATGTCGGCCGGCCGCTGCTTCTGGAAAATGCGACGTTTTATGCCCATATGCCGCCGCCCGAAGGCACGCCGCCCGCCGATGTCCTCGACGAAGCGACGTTCCTGTATGCGCTGCTCGAAGCCGGCGACTGCGGCATGCTGCTCGACGTCAACAATGTCTATGTCAACAGCGTGAACCACGGCTTTGACCCGCGCGCCTTCATCGATCGCATGCCGTTCCATCGCGTGCGTCAGCTTCATCTGGCCGGACACACGCGGGAAGACGACGTCCTTATCGACACGCACATCGGGCCGATCATCGATCCCGTCTGGGATCTGTATGCGTACACGCTGAAGCGGGCCGGGCGGCTGATCCCGACGCTGATCGAGTGGGACCAAGACATTCCGCCCGTGGATCAGGTGCTCGACGAGGTCGATCGCGCCTATGCCGTGGCCGAGCGAGCGCTTGCTGGCTCGGCAGTCCCCAGCGCCCGCAGCGCTGACCGCACAGGGGGCGAGCGATGAGCCAGTCTCTGCGGCCGTTCTTTGACATCGTTGGGCCGTTCTTGCTGGGCAAGGCCAGCCACGAAGAGACCGTGCAGCGCCTGTATGGCGACGAAGCAACGGGTCGCGCCCGCAGCGACGCGCAGCGTCTTGCGATCTATGGCCGCTTCTGCCGCATTCACCGCCACCAAGCGCTGACCGTGTTTCCTGCGACGCGGGCCGCCTTCGTCGACGCGCTGGGCGAGCCGGCCTGGGATTCGCTCGTCGAGCGATACTTCGTCACCCATCCGATGCATCACTTTGAGCTGAACCAAAATGGCGAGTACCTGCCGCAGTTCTTGGCCGCGCTGCTCGCCGCGGATGACGCCCCGGCGCTGCCGCTCTTTTTGGCCGAGCTTGCCGACTTTGAGTGGGCCGAGTGGCAGACGCGCATCGCACCAGACGATGCCAACGACGCAGACGAAGCGAATGCCAGCGACCCGAGCGACGCCACGCGCGGACCGCTGCGCGTGGGCAGCACCGTCGATCTACGGCCGTACCACCACGACTTCGTCGGCTGGCTCGATACCGACCCCAGTGAACGGCCCGCCGCCCCCGAGGCGCGCGAAGCCTTGGTGATCTTCTGGCGCGATCGTTCGCTGGCGAGCCGACGTGATCTCGCCCTGCCGAAAGAGCTTGTGATCCTAAAGGCCCTGCTGCAGGACATCGCGCTCGACGAAGCGCTGGCGACGCAGGTCGGGCTGCCCTTTGCGACGCTTACGGCGACGCTGGCCGATCTGCACGCCGCCGGCATCGTGCGTGGCGCGCTTGTCGGCTGATTACTGTGGCGGGGACGAATCCGGCGCGCTCTGCGTCGGACCCGGACCATAGGCTGGGTCGTTCGTCGGCCGCGGACGCAGCGCACCGCCTACGGTCTCGGCGCCTCCGCGCACGTCACGGCCCACGCGCTCAAGCCAGTCGCCCCCTGGGCTTTCGACGGCGCCGCGCACATCGCGACCGACCCGCTCGATGCCGCCCGCTGGCGCCCGTGTCCCTGGTGGACGCACGACCTCGGGCTTGGGGCTGCGCGGATTGCTCGCTGGAGAAAGCGGCTGACGCGTGATGTCCGTCGCGGGCCCTGGGGCACCAGACGATCCCGGTGCTTGACCGGCTGGGGGTTGGGCCTGCCGCACCGGATAGGTTGGCGTGTCGTTGTACGGTGCGTCCGCAGCGCGGCTGGGTCCGCCGGTCAGGCTGAAGCACTGCGCGGTATCTTCGGCCGTGCCGCGTCGGCTGCACCAATCAATCGCATCGGCCGAGTACTGCCGATCCACAGCAGCCTGCAGGCACTTTACGGCGGCGGCGGCCGGCGACAGCTTGCCGCAGATTGCCACCACCTGCGGCATTAGCGTGTGGCCCGATAAGAGCCCGCGACACTCTGCAGCGACCGCGGGATCTTTCACCCCTTGGCAAGGTGCAACCACAGCCGGAGCCGGCCGTGCGGCCACAGGCTGTGGCGGGGCAGGCTGCTGCGCCGAAGCCGACGAAACAGAAGCCAACGTAACCGTCCCCAAAAGGGCCGGCAGAAACCCAGTTCGATGCAGGCTGGTCATCGCGATCTCCTCTTCACAGAAGGCGTGCGGCGGCGATACTAGCGAGCCGCGATACGGAAGGAAATTTTGCCCATGCTGAGCACCAACCCGGCCCCCGCATCCAAGGCCGCGCCGCGTTCCCAGACTTCTCCTGAGACTCCTTCGGCGCCAGCCACCCTGCCCTGCCGCAATCCAGCGACGCTGGAAACGCTGGGCGAGGTGCCGGTGTATAGCAGGGCTCAGGTCGTTTCCGCCGTCGAGCGCGGCCGGCGAGCGCAGGCCGCCTGGGGCAAGACCACATATGCCCAGCGCCGTCAGGTGCTGCGCACGCTGCTCGCCGAGATCGTCGCGCGACAGGACGAGATCTGCACCCTGGCCTCACGCGACTCGGGCAAGACGCTGGTCGACGCGGCCATGGGCGAGGTCTTCCCGGTCTGCGAAAAGATTCGATACCTGATCGCACACGGCGAAGACGACCTAAAGACCGAGTCGCGCCCGTCGGGACTGATGCTGCACAAGACCGCGCGCGTCGAGTACCACCCGCTCGGCGTGATCGGCGTCATCTGCCCGTGGAACTTTCCGTTTCACAACATCTTCTGCCCGGTGGTGCCCGCGCTGTTCGCGGGAAACGCGGTGGTGGCCAAGGTGTCCGAGCTAGCCTCGGGCTCGGCCGCTGGCTACCAAGCGCTGATCAGCGACGTGCTGCGCCGCTGTGGCCACTCGCCCGATCTGGTGCAGATCATCACAGGCGCGGGCGAGACCGGCAGCGCGCTTGTGACCTCGGGCGTGGAAAAGATCTTCTTTACGGGCTCGCCAGAAAACGGCCGCCGCGTCATGGCCGCCGCATCCGAGACGCTGACCGACGTCGTGCTTGAGCTAGGCGGGAAGGACCCGATGATCATCTGCGACGACGCCGACCTGGAACAGGCCGTCGCTGCCGCCATGCTCGGCGTCTACACCGCCTGCGGCCAGATGTGCGTCGGAGCCGAGCGCCTTTATGTATTTTCCGGTATCTACGAGCGCTTCGTCGAGGCGGTCTGCAGCCGCGTATCGGCGCTGCGCCAAGGCCCCCCCAGCCTAGAGCCGCCCGAGCGCGGTCGCTTCGATATCGGCGCCACCACCATGCCGCGCCAGCTTGAGATCATCGAGCGCCAGATCGCCGATGCCGTGCAAAAAGGCGCTCGCGTGCGGGTCGGCGGACGGCGAAACCCAAGCTGGCCGGGGCAGTTTTTTGAACCAACGGTGATCGTCGATGTGAACCCGTCGATGGAGCTCGTGCAGCACGAGACCTTCGGCCCGGTCATGACCATCCAGCGCGTCGACAGCGAAGAGGAAGCCATCCGTCTGGCCAACGCGACGGCCTATGGCCTGGGATCGAGCGTGTTCAGCAAAGATCTGGCGCGGGCCGAGCGCATCGCCGCGGGCATCTCGGCGGGCATGACGGTAATCAACGACTTTGGCATCGCGTACATGGTGCAGTCAGCGCCGTTTGGCGGCGTGCGCATCTCGGGCCTGGGCAAAATCAACGGGCGCGAGGGTCTGCGCGCCTGCTGCCAGCAAAAGACCGTGGTCAGCGATCGCTTCCCGATCCACGCGGCGATGTCGCTGTACCCGGTGCAGCCGGCGACGTTTCCGCTGCTGAAACAGGCGGTGGCCCTGCTTTATGGTCCGGATCTGCCGACCCGCGCGCGGGCGCTGTGGGGTGTTGGCAAGAACCTTCTGCGCTTGGCTCAAAAGCGCTAGCCATGGCAACGCAGCGACGGGGGGCAAGGCGCGATGCGCAAGCTGGTGCTGTGTGAAAAGCCAAGCGTGGCCCGCGATCTGGCCCGCGCGCTGGGGATCCCGACGCGCAGCGGGGGACCGTTCGAGGGCGACTCGCTGGTCATCACCTGGTGCATCGGCCACCTGATCGAGCTAGCCGATCCGACGACGTACTCGCCGGCCTGGCGGCGCTGGAGCTTCACGTCGCTGCCCATGCTGCCCAGCGCGTTTCAGCTGCAGCCGATCCAGGGAACGCAGGCGCAGTGGCGGGTGGTGCGCGATCTTCTGCGGCGGCGCGACTTTGCCGCGGTGATCAACGCCTGCGACGCCGGGCGCGAGGGCGAGCTGATCTTTCGCTTTTGCTATGAGCTGTCCGGCTGCACCTTGCCGATCGAGCGTCTGTGGATCTCGTCGCTGACCGAGGCTGCGATTCGCCGCGGCATGGCCAGCCTGCGCCCCGGACGAGAGCTGGATGCCCTGGCCGCCGCCGCCCGCTGCCGAGCCCAAGCCGACTGGCTGGTGGGGCTAAACGCGACGCGCGCCGTGACGCTGTGGCGCGGCGGCGAGACGCTGCTATCGCTGGGCCGCGTGCAGACGCCGACGCTGAGCCTGATCGTCGCCCGCGATGACGAGATCGCCCGCTTTGTGCCCCGCGATTACTTTGAAGTCGAAGCCTGCCTGCAGCCGAAGACCGACGCGCGGCGGGGTGAGGCCGACAAAGCTCTGTCGTTTGTTGCGCACTTCGCACACGGGGAACGGCGGCGCTTTGCCGCGCCTGAGCTGGCCGATGCCGTTGTCGCCCGCGATACCCAGATCGGCAGCGCCCTCGTCGAAGAGATCGCCGAAAAGACCGTGCGCGAGCCGCCGCCTTTGCTGTTCGATCTGGGCGCGCTGCAGCGCACGTGCAACCGCCGCTTTGGCTGGTCGGCCGACGGCACGCTGAAGCTGGCCCAGGCGCTTTACGAAAAGCACAAGCTGATCACGTATCCGCGCACCGACAGCCGATACCTAAGCAGCGATCTGGGACCGCAGCTGCCGCGGCTGTTTTCGGCGCTGTCGCACAGCCCAACGTACGCGCCGCATGTGCAGCCGCTGCTTTCACAGGGCCAGCGCTCGACACTGCCACGCCGCGTGTTCGCCGACGCAAAGGTCACCGACCACCACGCCATCATCCCGACCTCGGTCGACTTGACGCCGGCTCGGCTAGAGGCGCTGGCCGCAGAAGATCGGCGGCTGCTTGCGCTTTTGGATCTGATTGTCCGGCGCTTTGTCGCGGCGTTTTATCCCGATGCTGAATTTCGCGAGACGCAGGTCCGCCTGCGTGTCGATGCCAAGGCGGCAAGCGCGATCCCGGCGCGTCCGCGCTCGGCGCCCCAGGCTGCCACGGCCAATGCTGCAGCCAGCGACTTCTTGACAGAGCTTCCCCCGCCGCCGGATCGCTATCACGCACGCGGCCGCGTGCGCATTCAGGCGGGCTGGCAAACCGTGGCCGGATATGGCGATGCCCCAGGCCGAGCCGAAAATACCGACGCCCAGGACCCAACAGCCGGAAGCGAAGCGCGCAGCACGGCCTCTCGTCGACGTAAGAGCGCCAGCCAGCCAGCCAGCCGCCGCGCAGGCGAGCCAAGCCCCGACAAAGACGCCGATGAAGCCGAGGACGAAGAGCGCAGGCTGGCGAGCCAGGATCTGCCTCCGCTCGTCGCTGGCCAGCGATTGCTTGCGACCTTTGCGCGCAAAGACAAACAGACACGCCCACCGCCGCGCTTCACAGAAGCGACGCTGCTCTCGGCGATGGAAGGAGCAGGCAAGGCGCTGGCCGATGAAGATCTGCGCCAGGCCATGCGCGATCACGGCCTGGGGACTTCAGCGACGCGGGCTGCGATCATCGAGACGCTGCTCGATCGCGGCTATATCGCGCGCAGCGGCAAGCAGCTTGTCGCGACGGCGCTGGGGGCGGATCTGATCCACTCGCTGCCCGTGCCGGAGCTTGCCTCGGCCGAGCTGACCGGACGCTGGGAAGCGCGGCTGTCGGCGATGGCGCGCGGCCAGGATGCGCCGCAGGGCTTCCTGCATGACATCGCTGCCTTCGTCGCGGATCTGGTGCAGCGTATCCAGCATGCAGCGCGACCGGAAGGGCCACTGCCTGTCCCCGCCGGGGCCACCAGCCGACGCCGCAGCCCGCAGCCCGAAAGCAGCCCGCGACAGCGACGCAGCCGTTCGCAGCGCAGCACCCAAGGCCAGGCAACCCGCAAGTCTCGCAGGCCGCGCAGCGACGCCGCAGCCCCTTCGCGCAGCCGACGCAAGCGAGGCAGCAGCAGTAGCAACAGCAGCGCTGCACCAACGAGCACCCGTCGCCGCACCGCCCCGTCAGAGCGCCCCCCCCGTCGCGCCAGCAGCGACGACTCTTTAGCACGCAGCCCCAGCCGCCCAAGTCGCCGCCAAGGCCCACTGCCCACGCCTGCCACCACGCTCTCTGTCAGCACGGCATCGGCTTCGCCTGCGTCCAGCTCATATGCCGGCCTTGGCAGCACCAGCCCCGGTTCCAAGGTGATGCCGCCGCTGGTCTGCCCGCGCTGCCAGCGGGCCGAGCTACTTTGGGGCAAGCGCGGCTGGGGCTGCAGCAACTTCCGCATCTGTCCGCTGGTCATCCCATTTTCCGTCGCAGGCCAGCGGCTCACCGTCGCGGATCTGCGGCTTCTTTGCAGCGGACTGCCGCTTTATCTAGCCAGCGCGGGTCAGGCCACGGCCATTCGTCTTGACGCCGCACGCAGCGAGGCCCCCTTCTTGGGCCCGATATGAGCCCGCCATTTTGTTTTACAGTGGTTTGATGCGCTCCCCTCTGCGAAGGCTCACACACGGGTGCCTTGGTCTGGCTCTCGCCCTTTCGGCCTGCACGCCCGCGGCCTTGGAGGACGCGCTGGGTCAGCGCCAAGGGCCGCTTCTGGGCAAAGACGGCGCGCAGACCATCTCGTCACTGAACCAGCCCGTCAATACCTATGGCCCGCTGGCCAACAACGCCAACCGTGGCTCGACGAGCATCACGGTCGCGTCGATGAACAACCTGGGCGTGCTGCAGGCCGGCGACCTGCTTTTGCTGATGCAAATGCAGGGCGCATCGCTCGACACGATCGATGGCGAGGCATACGGGACAATCCTGGATCTAAACGGTGCCGGGCAGTACGAGCTGATCGGGATCAGCGCGGTGAACGGCAACGATCTAACGCTCGATGGAAGCTGCGGCGGCTTGCGCAATAGCTACCTGGCGGCGGGCCGTACGCAGGTCATTCGCGTTCCGCAGTACACCACGCTTACCGTCCCCAATGGCACATCGATTGGCGCTCCGCAGTGGGATGGCAGCACGGGCGGCGTCGTGGCGATCTTTGCGCAAGACTTCGTGCGCTTTTCGGGCAACGGCCACATCGATGTCAGCGGGCGCGGCTTCCGGGGAGGCAGCAGCGATACAACCAGCAACGGCGCAAACCCAGCGAACTACCGCTCGGCAGCCAGCGGCGATGGCGGCGAAAAAGGCGAAGGAGTCGCCGGCTTTCAGGCCAGCTTGGTAAGCGGCGGCTTTGGTCGCGGGGCTCCTGCCAATGGCGGCGGCGGCGGCAACGTGGCTCGCGCGGGTGGTGGCGGCGGCGGCAATGGCGATAGCGGCGTGCAGTGGACCGGACACGGCGTCATGGACAACAACGTCGTCGGAGCCACAGCCTGGGCGCAGGACCCAGCCTATGCTGCAAACGGCAACCAAAACAGCAGCTCAAGCGGCGGTGGACGCGGCGGCTATAGCTCGGCGGTTTCGAATCAGAACGCGCTGACCACACCGCCCGGCAACGCGGCATGGGGCGGCGATCAGCGACGAGAAGTCGGCGGACGTGGTGGCCGACCGCTGACCAATGTTCCGCATCGCCTGCTGTACATGGGCGGCGGCGGCGGCGGCGGCGAAGGCCTCTCGGCTGCAACCTCACGCGGGGGAAACGGCGGCGGCATCGTGCTCGTGTTTGCGCGCGACATCACGGGGCCTGGGACCGTGTTCGCCAACGGCGGAAATGGCTTCTCAGGCGGCCTAAACGAAGGCGGCGGTGGTGGTGGTGGCGGTGGCAGCGTGGTGCTGGCGCCCAGTCGCACGTTTAGCGGCATCAGCGTGCAGGCAAGCGGCGGCAACGGGGGCGCAGGCCCGTCAAGCGGCGACAACAGCCAAGGTCCTGGGGGCGGCGGCGGCGGCGGCTTCATTGCAACCGTGCCGGGGGCGGCCGCTCGCACAGCCAACGGCGGCACAGCCGGCAGCAACAACGGTGTGGCCGTCGCAGAGTTTCCGTCGAATGGCGCCACATTCGGCAGCATGGGCCAAGCCAGTGTCGATGCCATTCCCGCCGTCGGTGCGCAGTATCCTGTCTGCATCTCAAGCGACGTCCAAGTGGCGGCAACCGCGGGACAGACGGTGACCCTGCCCGGCGGCCAGGCTCGCTTTACCGCCAGCGTCAAGAACCTGGGCCCGCTTGCGCTGACGGACATTCGCCTCATCGAACAGCAGCCGCTGGTTCTGACCAGCGTGACCTGGACGTGTACGGCCAATGGCGGCGCCACCTGCCCAGCAGCGTCGGGAAGCGGCAACCTGCCCAGCGTCATCGATCTGCCAAACGGCGGCGAGGTGGTCTTTTCTCTCTCGGGCTTGGTGCCAAGCAGCATGGGCGCCGGCATGCTCAACTATCTTCTGACTGCGTCGTTACCGCTGGGCTACAGCGATCCGCAGCTTGCCAACAACGTCGGCAGCGCCAGCAGCAATGTCGTCGCTGGCAGCCTGATCGATATGACGCTCGCCGTCAGCACCGATCCGCTAGAGCCAGCAACCGGCGAAGATCTGACGTACATCTTCAACGTGAACAACAAGGGGCCAAGCTCGACCTCGGCGGCCAGCATCTCGTTTTCCTTGCCGGCGGGCGCTCTTTTGCGTGGCGTGCTGTTTGCCGATAGCTGGAACTGCAACATCATGAACCAGCAGGTCACCTGCCTGCGCCAGACGCCGCTTGGACGCGATCAGGTCTCTGAGCTGCGCCTGACCGTCACCCCGCCGCCGGGAGCCACCTCGATTCGCATCATCGCGACGGTGTCTACCAGCGACAACAGCGAGTCCAAGCCCATCGACAACACCGCCGTCTGGGACATCCCGATAGGAGCCTCGATGCTGTACGCAGCCGGCGGCGGCTTTGGCTGTTCGCTGTCGAGCCGAAGCGTTCCGGGCTCGCCGCCTTGGTGGCTGGGCCTGGGGCTTCCCATGCTGGCGTTTCTTGGCGTGTCTCTGCGACGGGCGACGCGGCGCCGGCACGCAGCCCAGGGAAGGCTCTAGGCGCGTGCTGGCTCGCTTCGATCGCCGCCACAGCCAGCCCCGAGGTCTTGCCCGGCGGGCCTTTTGGCATGCCCTGCAGCGACGGACCTGGCGGGCTTGGTGCGCGCTTTCGGCGCTGCTTCTGGCCTGGCTGGTACGCCCGGCGATGGCGCAGAACATCGGCTTTCAGCTCAATCGCTATGAGCCCACGACAGTCGGCGAGTGGTCGTTCATGGTCGATCATCCGTGGTACTCGTCGACGCGATACATCGCCCTCGGCCTGACCACGAACTATGGCCACAACGCGCTCGTCTTGGGTCGCTTAAGCTCACGAGGCAGCTTCGCGACGCTCGACCCGATCATCATGCACCAGCTCTTGGGTCACTTTGAGCTGGCCACTTCGCTGTTCGATCGCGTGAACCTGTCATTTTCGCTGCCCGTGACGCTGCTTGAGCGCGGCGAAGCCCTGGCAGGGGTCACCCCACTTGCCGGCGCCGCCGTCGGAGATCCCCGCTTTTCAGGCCAGGTGCGCCTGTACGGACACGCGGACAAATCGCCGTTTTCCCTTCACTTCGCCGCAGCCGTCTGGGTGCCGCTGCGCCGCTTCAACGACAGCATCGCGCCGCAAGTCAGCGAGCAGACGGTGCGCGTTTCGTCCAAAGCCATCCTGGGCGGCTGGTATCGCAAGTTCCGCTGGTCGTTCACGGGCACCTTCCTGTACCGCGCCGAGGCGCTGCTGGGACAGACGGTGACCATCGGGCCCGAGCTGCAGCTGGGCCTTTCCGGCAGCTATGCCGATCTGTTTTATCGCTTCGCCATCGGACCCGAGGTGCTGCTGAGCACCGTGCTCACGGGCGGCAACGCGTTTGCCCGCGACTACACCAGCCTTGAGACGCTGCTTGGCGCCCACTACAACATCGCGCACCAAGTGCAGGTCGGCGCCGCCGTGGGCCTGGGCATCCTGCGCGAGCCCGGCACGCCCGATGTCCGCTTCCTGTTTCGTTTGGCCTATGCGCCGATCCGCAGGCCGCCGGCTCCTGACTTTGACAAAGACGGAGTGCCCGACAAAGACGACGCCTGTCCGCAAGAAAAAGGCGTGGCCGATCCCGATATCCGCAGAAATGGCTGCCCGCTGGCCGCAGACCAAGACAACGACGGCATCGCCGATCAGAAAGATCTGTGCCCGCAAGAGCCGCGTGGCATGCACCCCGATCTCAAGCGCTTGGGCTGTCCCTTGGGCGATCAAGATCGCGACGGCGTGTTCGACAACGAAGATGTCTGCCCGAAAGAAGCCATGGGCGACAAGCCCGATCCGGCCCGCAAAGGCTGTCCACTTCCCGACCGCGATCGCGACGGTGTACTCGACAGCGAAGACCAGTGCCCTGATGAGGCGGCAGGGGACAAGCCCGATGCCAAGCGCCGCGGCTGTCCCAGCGTGCAAGCGCCGCGAGACGAAGCCGCCGAAGAGGCATTTCTGAAGTCACTGCAGCCGATCTTTTTCGCCAAGCGCAGTGCCAAGCTCGACGCGCGCAGCAGCGAAACGTTGAACGCGCTGGCCGATCAGCTGCGCAAAAACCCCGGCCGCAAGAAGCTCTTGATTCGCGGCCACGCCGACAAAGAAGGCAAAGCCGCCGACAGCGAGCGCCTGGCCCTTGAGCGAGCCGAGGCCATCAAGAACTGGCTGGTGGCGCAGGGCATCGCCGCCGATCGGCTGCAGACCAAAGGCATGGGGCGCACGCTGCCGATGCTGCCTCCCGAGGGTGAGCCCGAGAGCACCAGCCGTCGGCTGCAAGCAACCCGCAACCGGCGCGCCGATTTTCGTCCCGTCGACCCGGTGCTGTCAGATGGCGAGCTGAAGCGCGTCGAAGAGCAAGAGCGCGCCGCCCTGAGCGAGCCCGCCGAGCCCACCGAGCGCAAGACCGGACCGAAGACCCAGAAGTCCCGCCTGGACATGCTGCTGGACCAAGTCGAACGCGAGCAAGGCCCCGAGGCTGGGCCCGCCCCGCGCGAGCCCAATCCATAGCCTGGGCACCGGAAGAGTCCTCCCCTCGAACCAACGCGCACGCAGGCTGAGGCAGGCTTCCCCGCAGCGGGTCAGGCTGCTACGGACAGAAGTCCCCAGCCGACAGAAGCTCAAGCCCTGGGCGGTGATAGGCGCAGGGGCGCGACAGCAGCGGGCCCAGCCGGACTGCGCGGGTTTTCAGCGTCGATCCCTGCCGAAATTCGTGCCCCCCCGATGAATACCTGTCACGGAATCGCCAGAGCCTACGCCCCCTTAGCGTGCGTCGCAGATCAATCCGCACTTGGCGGTCAGAGGGTCGGTATAGTATTTGCGAGTTCACGTCGAGCACAGGAGTCCAGCCGAACATGGCGCGCGATCCGTTTGCACCCGTTGTCCATCAAAGCGGCCCACCCAAGTGGGTCTTCATCGTTGGTGGTTGTGTCGCCTTCCTTCTGATCGGTCTTGCATCGGTCATGTTTCTTGTCATCTCGAAGAAATCGGTGGTGGCAGCAACCCCGCCAGCCACCGTCGCCGGACCGAGCACGCCGACGGTTCCCGCCGCGGACAAGCCGGCCACGCCGAGCGAGCCGGTGGCAGCCAACGACAAACCGGCAGCCAGCGACGACAAGGGCGAAAAGAGCGAGAAGGGCGAGAAGGGCGGCGGCAGCAAGCGCCACCACAGCAGCAAGGGCGGCGGCAGCAGCAAGAAGAGCGAGCCGGCTGCTGCGAAGCCTGCAACGCCCGCCCCCGCGCCCAAGCCAAAGAAGGCGATGGATCAAAGAGAGATCGACAAGCTGCTCGGCATTTAGCGATCTCGGTCCTCCGACGCTGCGACCGCTGCTTCTGGCCTTGCCATAGCCGCACCGCTCTCTCTGTACAACACCCTGCGTTAGAACCCGCCTTCGCCACAAGAATCCACCGTCACGAACTTCGTGATTCGGTCGCCAAGACAAGCTTGATATATTCGTAGGGTCGTTCTCCTCTCGCGGCGGCCGTACACTTGAGAATTCGCTCGGTTACCACTCTGCTGGCCTTGCTGAGCCTGTGCATCACAGGACAGCCCGAGGCTCAGCCTGCCGCACCCCGCCCGCGGCTGCTCCTGGTCCTTTCGATCGACCAGATGCGGTACGACTACCTCGATCGCTTCGGCAAGCTGTTCCGAGGCGGCTTCCGCACCTTGCTGCAGTCGAGCGCGCACTTTCAAAACGCGCGCTATCGCCACGCCAACTGCGAGACCGGCCCAGGCCATGCCGTCATCCTTTCAGGCCAGCACGGCTCGCACACCGGGATGATCGCCAACAGTTGGTACGATCAGCTGCTCGGTAAGTCGGTCAACCTCGTCGAGGATCCGGTACATGCGCCGGTTGGGGGCAAGGGCCGTGGCGCATCCCCGCACTACTTTTTGGGCTTCACTCTCGGCGATGTGCTCAAGTACAAGTCGCCCAAGTCCAAGGTCGTCGGAGTCTCGCTGAAAGATCGCGCGGCAATCCTCATGGCCGGGCGACGCGCCGACGCTGCGTACTGGTATGAAAACGCCGAAGGCCGCTTCATCAGCAGCACGTTTTACATGCAGAAGCTGCCCGACTGGTTGTCGCACTGGAACGATCAGAAATACGCCGATCGCTATGTCGGCCGCTCGTGGACGCGCCTGATTCCCAACGAGCGCTTCTATGAGCGCTATGCCGGCAAAGATGCCGTCGAGGGCGAGTGGGATCGCAAGGACATCGTCTTCCCACACAAGCTGCGCAGCGCACCGCCCGACAAAGAGTTCTATGACGACCTGCGGCGCACGCCGTTTGCCGACGAGCTTACGCTGGATGTCGCCATCCAAGCGCTAGCTGGCCACCAGCTAGGCCAAGACGAGCACACCGACATCTTGGCCGTGGGCTTTTCAGCCACAGACATCGTCGGGCACACCTATGGCCCCGACAGCCACGAGATGATGGATCAGCTGCTGCGCCTCGATCTGGTGCTGGATCAGCTGCTGTTCGCCGTCAATCGCAGCGTCGGCCTGAAGAACACGCTGGTGGTGCTGACGGCCGACCATGGCTCGCAGCCGCTGATCGAGACGCTGATCGCGCGCGGTCAGCCCGGTCGCCGCGTGCGCCCCAAAGAGCTAAACGAGATGTTCGATCAGGCCTTCGCGCAGCGCTTTCCAGGCGTGAAGAACCTGATGGCCTATTTCGATCCGCCGAACTTTTATCTGAACGAAAAGACCCTGCGCGAGCACAACCTGACCATCGAAGAAGTCAGCGCCGTGGTGATCGAAGTCTTGGGTGCATCGGGGCTGGTCACGGCGGTGTACACGCAGTCGGATCTGGCCCGCGGCACCGCTGGACTGGGGGCGGAAACCGGCGGCGATCCCTATCGCGATCTGTTCCAGAACTCGTACTTTGGACCGCGCTCAGGCCATGTCGTGGCGCGCATGAAGCCGTACGTCTACGTCGACGATCGCCCCGGCGGTACGGGCCATGGCATGCCGTACGACTATGACCGCCATGTGCCGCTGTTTTTCATGCACCCGACGATCAAGCCCGGCAAGTACTCGCAGGCCTGCGGCCCCGAAGACATTGCTCCGACGCTGGCCCGCTTCTTGGGGATCGACTATCCGATGGAATATGACTCGCGCTTGCTGAGCGAGATCGTGCCCAAGCCAGCGCCGGGTCCGGCCAAGCCGCTCGATCCCGGCAAGCCTAAGCCTGCTGCCGACCCGACGAAGAAGTAGCGTCGCACAGCGCCTCGTTGAGGCGGCTGCGCACTGACTGTTTCGCGCGTTATTCGGCGAAGTGACAGGCGACTTGATGCGGCCCCGTGCCCAGCTTGGCCGGCAGCGTGCGCAAGACCGGTCGCTCGCGGTGACACAGATCCGGATGCTTCAGCTCGGCGTACTTGGGACAGCGCGGGTGAAACGGGCAGCCCGACGGCGGGCTGGTGGGCGACGGCGGATCTCCGAATAAAAACAGACGACGCCGCTCGGCCTGCGATGGAGTCTCGCGGCGACGTGGCGCCCCAGAAAGCGGCGTTCCCGGCTCGGCGATATGCGGCGGCTCGACGACCGAAGCCAAGAGCGCCGCGGTATAGGGATGTCGCGGCGCCCCGTAAAGCGCATCGGTCTCGGCTAGCTCGACGATGCGGCCCAGGTACATGACCGCCACGCGATCGCACAGGTGCTCGACGACCTTGAGATCGTGCGAGATGAACAGATACGTCAGGTTCTCGCGCTCTTGGATGTCGCGCAGAAGGTTCACGATCTGCGCCTGAATCGACACGTCGAGCGCGCTGACCGGCTCGTCCGCCACGATCAGCTTGGGCCGCACGGCCAGGGCTCGCGCAATGCCGATGCGCTGCCGCTGTCCGCCGGAAAACTCATGCGGATAGCGCCTGCGGCTCTCGGCGGGCAGGCCGACGTTTTCCAGCAAGCGTTCGACGGCTTCGACCTCTTTTTGTCCGCGAGCCGGCGGCTCGACCAAGGCATGCACGCGTAGCGGCTCGGCCAGAAGCTCATGCACCGTCAGGCGTGGATTCAGCGAGCCGAACGGATCTTGAAACACCATCTGCACATGCCGTCGCAGGCGTCGAAGCTCGCGGCTGCGCAGGCCACGCACGTCGATGCCATCGATGTGGATCTCGCCCGCTGTCGGCTCGATCAAGCGCAGCAGCGCGCGACCCAAGGTCGACTTGCCACAGCCTGACTCGCCCACCAAGCCGACGTTTTCCCCTGCCCGCAGCGAAAAGGTCACGTCATCGACGGCGCGCACCAGCTTGGGCGGCCCAAAGAACACACCCTGCCGCCCCACGACATAGTGCTTGCACAGACTGCGCACCGAAAGCAGCGGCGGGCTCTTTTCGTCTCGACGATCCACGGCCTGCGGCGAGCTGAGCGCGGTCATCGCATGGCCTCGGCATCAATGGCGCGCAGGCGCTGAGTCGACGTCTCGATGGGAAAATGACAGCGCACAAGCTGCTGCTGCGATCCCGCCTCGCTGGCGGCCATGCGATCGTGCTCGTCGAGCAGAGCCGGCGTCTCTTTCCGACAGCGCTCTTGCGCATGCGGGCAGCGATCGGCAAAGCGACAGCCTTGAGCCACCTCGCTTAGGCGCGGCACGCGGCCGGGAATCTCGCGCAGACGCTCGCGCGCCATGCCCAGCCTGGGCAGCGCCGTCAAAAGACCGATCGTGTACGGGTGACGCGGCCGACGAAACAGCGTGCGGGCCGGCGCCGACTCGACGATCTGCCCGGCGTACATCACGGCGACATGCTGACAGACCGTCGCGATGACGCCCAGATCGTGGCTGATCAGCAGCATCGACATGCCCAGCTTCTGCTGCAGCCGCGACAGAAGATCCAAGATCTGCGCCTGCGTCGTCACGTCGAGCGCCGTCGTCGGCTCGTCGGCGATCAAGAGCTCGGGATGACAGGACAAGGCCATGGCGATCATCACCCGCTGCCGCTGGCCGCCGGATAGCTGATGCGGATAGTCGTGTACCCGTCGCGACGCATCCGGCACACCGACCTGATCGAGCAGCTCAACCGCTCGCGAAAGCCCTTCACGGCGGGTCAGCGCTTGGTGTGCCCGCAGCGATTCACCGACCTGATCTCCGACGGTATAGACCGGATTCAGGGCCGTCATCGGCTCTTGAAAAATCATCGCGATATGACCGCCGCGAATCCGTCGCAGATCCTGCGGCGAGCAGCGCAACAGATCGCGCTCAGCTTCCCCCTCGCGCTGGCTGGTAAACAGCACCTGCCCACCGTCGATGCGAGCCGGCGGCTCGGGCAAAAGGCGCAGGATGGAAAGCGCCGTCACCGACTTGCCCGATCCCGACTCGCCGACCACGCCAAGCGTCATCCGCGGCGGCACGCGCAGCGAGATCCCGTCGAGCGCCCGCAGATACCCACCATCGGGAGAGCGCGACGTGGCGTGGCTCTGGCGAAAGCTGATGGCCAGATCGCGAATATCCAGCAAGGCCTGCGGCATGCGGGCGGCAGCATGCCGCGTCGGCGGGCTGGGGTCAATCGGCGCAGTCGAATCGCTGCGGGGGCGGTGTAGACTCTTGCTCATGTCGATCTTCGGTCGTCTGTCGAACCTGATTAAGTCGAACCTGAACTCTGCCGTCGATAAGCTGTCCGACCCCGCCAAGGAAGTGGACCTGCTTATCACCGAGATGGAAGAAGAGCTGCTCAAGCTGCGCGGTGAGCTTCGCGACGCGATGGTGCAAGAGAAGCTGGCGCAGAAGCGCGTCGACGAGGCCTATCGCGGCGTGCAGAAGTGGCAAGAACACGCCGAGCGCGCCGTGCAGGCCGGGGAAGACGACCTCGCCAAAGAAGCGCTGATCCGCCAAGCCGAGACCGAGCAGAAGCTGGGCGCCGCTGAATCGACGCTCGCCGAGCACTCGCGCATCGTCGCAAAGCTGCAGGGGGACCTGAAGTCAGGCGAGGCCAAGCTGACCGAGATCAAAGGCAAGCGCGAGGCGCTAAAGTCGCGGGCCCGCGCCGCACACAAGGTGGCCGGTGGCGAGGGCAGTGCCTTTGATCGCTTCAGCACCTTGGTCTCTGAGATCGAAGAAAAAGAACACCAAGCCGAAGCCATGGCCGAGCTAGAGCCCGAGCTACGCTCGGCGGTGCAAGAGGATCGCGATCGCCAGACCAGCGCTCGCTTTGATCGCCTGCTCGGCCCCGGCGCAGCAGCAAGCGGAGGATCTGCAGAGAAAGACGACGAGATCAGCGCACGCCTGCGCAGCCTCAAGGCCAAGCTAGACAAGCCGTCGTCGCCTGAAGGACAATAAGCGGCAAGGTCGTGCAACAACGCGTCGGCATCCAAGCTCGCCTTGCCCAGCTTTGGCAGCGCCTATGGGGCCGCCGCGCTCATGTGGCGACGGCTGGGGGCCTTGGCATCGGCCGTAGCGTCGCGCGTCGCACTCAGTTACCGCCGACGATTTACGCCCAGCGCGAGCGCTTGTACATAAGCGCTCTGCAGCTTCTTGATGACCCGCAGGCAGCCCGACACGTCGTCGCGGAAGCGCTGTGCGCCGCGGCCCTGGCGCTGGCCCAGCAAAACGAGCCGCGCAGCCCCGCTGGCAGGCTCTCTTCCGGCGAGCTGGATCCGCATAGCGAGGCTGCTCTTTCGGCGTGGCTCGATCGCTGTGTGCTGCGTCTGGCTCTCTTGCGGCTGCGCGTGACCCCCGCGTCCATGGGCAGCAGCGAGCCGCTTGATCCCGCGGCCGAAGACGACCCGACACTGCGCAGCGCCACACCCGACGGCAGCCCCGATGACAGCCCACGGGGCAGCACCAGCGAACGAGTCGGCCAGCTAGAGCGCATCGCCGACGCGCTGGCCACGCTACCCGCCGAGATCCGCGCCGTCCTCGCGTTGGTCGTCATGCAGAGCCGCTCGCTCGCCGCGACCGCCGAGGTGCTGGGCATCAGCGAAGAGGCCTGTGCCTTTTTTCTCAGCCATGGCCGCAAGCTCTTGCGACGCGCCCTGCAGCGAGACCTAGTCGCGGCCGAGGACGTCGTGGGAGCCGGCTCGATCCTCTTGCAGCCCCGAGAGCTTTATGACCTGTACGGAAGTAAGAAGGCGACTGCCCGCGCCTGAGGCCCCGCACGTGGCGCAGGTCGAAGCCCACCTGCAGACCTGTGCCCCCTGTCGCAGCGAGGCCGAGTCGCTGCGCGAGGTCGACCGTCGCCTGGTGCGCCTGGGGCAAGCGCGTGCCCACATCGCGCAGACCCAGCGGCCGCTGCTCGATGAAGCGCTCGCCTCGCAGCTAGGCCCGTCGCCGTCCCGCCTGCGCCAGATCGTTTCATCCCCGGTGCTGTGGGCGCTGCTGCTGATCACGCTCTCGCTTGCGGCTCTGTGGCTGCGCCTGCGCCATCGCTAGCAGCCGCTTTGCTAGAGGCAGTTTCGGAAGTGGTCTGCCGTGGCGGCGCAGACTGTCTGCCCTGCCATCGTCGTGGCTTTTCCGTTTCGGGGTGAGGTGGTACAACCAAACTCGTGACCGAATGTAGCCACTGCCGCAAGCGCTATGACAATGGCGTGCGCTTCTGCCCCGTCGATGGCTACGCCGTCGTGCCGGTGGCCGAGCCGCTTCTGGGCCGCACGCTGATGGGCCAGTTTCAGATCAAGTCGGTCTGCGGCCATGGCGCGACCGGGACGGTCTATCGCGCCACGCAGGTGGGCATGGATCGCGAAGTCGCGGTCAAGATCCTGCGCGCCGATCTTCTGAAAGACGCCGACGTCATCAAGCGCTTCGTTCGCGAGGCCCGCGCCGGAGCGCGTCTGAACCACCCCAACATCGCCACCGTACACATGGTCGGTCAGACCGAAGAGGGCGTGCCCTTTTTGGTCATGGAATATGTCGAGGGCGTGCCCTTGGCTGCTGTGCTGGGCGTCGGCAAGCCGCTGCCATTGCGCCGCATCGTCCACATCGGATCGCAGATCGCGTCGGCGCTAGCCGAAGCCCATGGCCAAGGCATCGTTCACCGCGATCTGAAGCCAGAAAACATCCTTTTGGCCGAGCGGCGGGGCGAATCCGACGTCGTCAAGGTCGTCGACTTCGGTATCGCCAAGATGGTGGTACACGCGGCGCCGGGCGAGGATCCGATCTCGCGCATGGGGACGGTGTTTGGCACGCCGCACTACATCGCGCCCGAGCAGGCATCGGGGCAGGCCGTCGACGGACGCGCCGATATCTATTCGCTGGGCTGCATCCTGTTTCAGATGGCCACCGGCAAGGTGCCGTTCGATGGCCAGCAGGGCCTGCAGGTGCTGCTGCGACAGGTCCGCGATCCGGTTCCCGATCCGCGCAGCAAAAACCCCAAGCTGTCGCCGGCTCTTTCCTCGCTGATCCTGCAGATGTTGGCCAAGGATCCGGCCGAGCGGCCACAGTCCGCGGCGCTTCTGGTCGCGTCGTTAAAAGCGCTCGATGAAGAAGCCGGAGGTGAGCCCGCGCTCGCAAGCTCGGCGGCGGCACGCAGTGGGGCCGCCGTCCGTGCCTCGGGTCGCCCGCGCAGCGGAGCCCCCAAGGAAGAGAGCAGCGACGAAGCAGACGCGTGGTTCCGCGGCAACGCGGATGCAGCGGACAAGGACGCCGCGGCTCTAGACGACGAGGACAGCGACGACGAGAGCAGAGACGACGACGAGAGCAGAGACGACG
>CAZKOY010000074.1:0-27047 GCA_964554495.1 uncultured Myxococcales bacterium | reverse complement strand
GTCCATCATGTAGTGGTAGTAGCCGCCGTTGATGTGGAAGCGGGTGAAGCGGATCTGTTGCACGGGGATGCCGATGGCCGGGTCGCCGTATAGACGCTCGCCCAAGGCATCGTCGAGACCAGGGCAGGCCTGGTTCATCTTGTTGAGGACCACTTTCTGTCGCTTGTTCTCAAGCGGCGCGTAGTCGGGGAAGTCGATCTTCCAGCTCAACACGCGGTTTGTGGGGCGGTCGGGCAGCGGATTGATGGTCGTCAATGCGGGGTTGAAACCGACGCCATTTAGCCGATTCCAGCGGCTGCCTTGATAGCGCGCAAAGGTGTCATAAACGATGCCGTTGTAGACGAAGACCGCGGGCACCTGCGCATCCCAGCTAGGTCGCGGAGTGCAGCGATTGGGCGCCGAACCGCCGGGGGTGACGCGCCGATCATCGGTTGCAAAGTTGGTGTTGTCGTACAGCTGATTCCAGTCCTCTTTCTTAACGAACAGCTGGTAAAGCGGTGCCTGCGTGTTGATGGGTGGCGTTACGAAATAGGCCCACCAGGCTAGCGGATCCGACGGACGCGGCGAGAGCACAACCTGACCTGCGCCCAAGTCCGCGAGGATGCGATAGCGCACGATGGAGTTGTCGGGCTGTGCGGGCAGCGAAGCTTCATACGTGCCGTTGTTGAGCTCAAGCGGCACCACCGCAATGGGCTCGCCGACTTTCTGCACATCGTCGACAAAATACTCAAGCTTGGGATCGCGGAAGGAACCAAGCTGCGAGAAGCCGATGACGATCTTGACGGTGTCGGCAGAGCGAATGAACACGCCATTTCCCGACCAGCGCAGAACCTTGCTTTGCACGATGGTCGGAGGCACGCCCTGCATGCTGTTGAGGCGTCCGGGGCTTGGTCCCTCAAGCGGCGACGGAATCCAGTTTGAGATCTCATCGGATCCGACATCGAACGAGACGCGCTCAAGCGAGCGTCCGCGATATTGATAGGGGGCCTTGGTAAGCGGCGTGGGCAAGCGCGCCAGCCACTCGTCATCCGCACCCAGCGCATCCGCGCCGATGGGCCACGGGAACTCATCATCGTACTTGAGTCCATCCACGACGCTGCCGCTGGCATCTTGCAGAAGGACGGTGCCGCCGCTGTTGTCGAGCTCTCCGCCGTAGTCCCCCAAGAGCTGTGCTTCCGAAACGCCATAGCTGGCAACGGCCGCGAGCGCGCTGCGCTTCTTGGCGATGACCTGATAGCTGTACGGAGCAAGGCGTGTTCCCGACGGAAATGTGTACTGAATATCGCCCGCGAGCTTCCAATCGGATAGATCGACTTCGGCGCCAGAGTGGTTGTACAGCTCGACGAACTCGTGATTGTCCTCGGGCGCGTTCTCATCAACGGGGTGATACATCACCTCGGAAATGCGCACGGCTTTGCTGAGCACTCCGCCGGCTCCAAAATCTGTGGAGCCACAGGCGGCCAGTGTCGCAAGCATCAGGCCTGTGATCGGAATGCGCAGTAGGTGCTGATTCATGGCGCAGCCTCGTCGTAAAGAGTAAGAGAAATGGTCTTGCCAGTATCGCATGCTGTCCGACGGGAATCGAGCCTTGCGGCACCGCTCTGCAAGCCCGCGCAGGGCGACCCTTCAACGGTGCAAGATCACAAAGAGAAGGGATGCACATACGCAGCTTTCTTTGGTGCTGCGCTTCCCCGGCGCATTTCAGTGCAGTGAGACATAGAAGCTCTCGCCCGGCAAAAGGACTTGTGGCTGGTCCATGCGAATCACCACGCGGCGCACGAAGAACGGCAGCGTTAGTTTCGCCGACAGGCGTGGCGGAGCCGCTTCCAGGTTGGGGGCCAGCGCCACAATCTGCGCATCGATTCGTCCGCCGAACGAAGCATGACGCCGCAGGCCCACGCGCTGGCTGACGGTCAGGCGTCGGCTCTGGCGCTCTGGGACGTAGCCGACGACATAGCCAGGGCGCGATGAGACCAGTGTCACGATGGGCATGCCAGCGCGCACCACATCGCCAACTTGCTGCACCAGGATGCTCACGACTCCATCGACTGGCGCGCGGACCGTTAGCTCGTTGAGCTCTTGTTCAACTTGTTGCAGCGAAGCTTGGTGAACCGAAAGCGCCGCGCGAAAGGGAGCCATGCGATCTTCCAGGCGAGCCTCTTGTTCGCTGGCAGGCCGGGGCCGCAGTCCCATCAAGGACAGCGTGCGCACAGATCCCGTGGGACGCGTCGCCAAGTCGGCCGCCAACGCTTGCTGTCGTTGCCTGGCTGCTTCGACATCGGCGGCCCGCACGAGCTGTTCGGCTTGCAGAGACTTCAGGCGGGACACGCGCTTGTTTAGCTCGCGCAGCTCTGCGCGTGTGCGCTGCTCGTCGGCATGCAAGCGGACCGCCTGCAACTGATTGCGCTGAAGCTGGGTCCGCTCGATGTCTTGTTGCGCCGCAAGCTGCGCCTCTGCTTGCTTTAACAGCGCTCGCAGTCGATCGCGTTCTAGTTCCAGCGGTCGATTGTCCAGCACGGCCAGAATATCGCCAGCCCGCACGCTTTGCCCTGCGCTTACATGCAGCATCTTGATGCGGCCACCCTGCAGCGATCCCACTTGATGCAAGCGCTCTTCGGCGAACGCGATGATGGCGGCTGAGCCAGCGTTCATCCCATTCGACAAGGTCCAGAACCCTAGAGCGGCTGCAACGATCAGCAGCAGGGCCAGCAGCTTGGGGGCAAGCGAGCGAATCGACACGTCAGGGCTCCAGCGCGCTGTCTTGCATCAGCAGGTTGGTGGCACGAAGACCAGAGATGGCGGCCAACGCAGAAAGAAGCTGCTCGCGTTCGCGTTGATCGCCGAGGCGCACTTGATACGAGTGTTCTTGCAGCTGTTCCCCTAGGTCGCGCAAGTGGATCAACAGGAAGCCCGGAGCATGTTGCTTGAGAACGCGCTGCACCTGGCCGCTGGACTCATCGTTGGCTGGAACCTGCAAGCGAAGGATCGCGTTGAATGGCTGGCGTGACCCAAACTGCGACAGGCTCAGATACACGACGGCACCGCAGAACACCGCCGTGCCCAAGATGGCAACAGGAAAGGCCAAGGTGCCGCAGGCAATGCCGATGGCCAGCGCTGCAAAGGCAAACATCAGATCGCGCGTGTCCTTCAGCGAGGTGCGAAAGCGGATCACGGCGATGGCGCCGACCAAGCCCAGGCCACGTGCAATCTCGTCGCCGATCGCCAGCATGACCAGGGCAGACACGATGCCAGCCACTGCGAGCATGACCGCGAAGCTGCGCACGTACGAGAGGCCGCGATACGTTGCGCTGTATACCCAAGAGACCGTCATGGACAGCGCGAATGCCAATAGCAGCGCTGCGAGCGTGAGCTCCCAACCGACGCGCGTGTCCACTCAGCGTCCTCCCCGCAGCGATTCAACGTCCTTAAACCAGCGCGAGCCGGGTGTACGAGCGAGACTGGCCACACCTTCCTGGCCAAATGCCTCGTGCTGTACCGCTGCGATGTATTTCGAGAAGCGACTGCGTCGCAGATCGCAGCTCTGGATCAAGTCGCCCAGCCAGAGCGGCGCGCGATGGCGAAACTTGATCTCCATCAGCGTGGTGGCGGCTGCTGCATACGTACTGACGCCACACAGGTTGATCCAAGCTCGCTCACTGCCAAACAAGCTGGGCCCGCGTGCTGGCTGATAGCAGATGTCGTGATCCAACGTCAGGCGCAGTCCCTCGCTGGGATCGATCGACGCGAAGGCTTGCCGCCGCGCGGTGATCAAGAGCTGCGGCTCTGCGCGATAGACCTGCATCAAGTAAAGAAACTGGGACAGCGTGTTCTGCTGTTCCGCGTTGGCTAGCTTGAGTGTCGACGGGATCTCGCCGCGCAGCAGGCTCGGCAAGGTCGCAAGCGGCACGACGGCCCGCTGCTTTAGCGTCACGGCTTTGGCTTTGCGCTTGATCTCGACAAAGGCTGGTTCTTTCGGCGGACGGCCATACACGCGGATGCGCAGCTTCAAGCGGTCTGGCGCCTTTTCCATATGCAGACGCGCGAAATCCAGTCGTGGCGAATCGAGATACAGCGACGTGTTGTGCTGTCCGCCTTCCGCGTGGTCGTCGCGCTTGAGAAACGCCGCCGAGCCCGCCAAGAACTGCTGCAGCTGGGCGTGGCTCATCCAGTACTTGAATTCGAAGCGCTCAAACGAGGTCTGTACGGCGCTCATCGTCCCTCCGCAGGCCGACCAACGGCTGCCTGCAGCTGCAGTTGAGCGCGACGATAGGCCAGGCGAGCGTCACTGTGATCGCGTCGTCTGCGCAGCACGGATTCTTCTCCGCTCAGCAGTGCGACAAGATCGATCTCGGCACCGCGCGCTGCGACTTCCAGCAAGCGCTCATGCTCTTGCAAGCTGGGCAGCACATCCTGCGTGAAGCGCAGAAGGATGCTGCGGCGAATGTTGAGCTCTGCACAGGCCGCGTATACCCGCTGGGTAATCTGCTGCACCAAGGCGAGCACCGATGCTTGCTCGCGAGCTAGCTCCGCCTCAGCCACTTTGATCGGCCCGGCGTTGGTGTTCAAGACGGGCACCGACAGATCCACTCCAAGCTGCAGATCATGTGGATAGCTCGATATCGCGTTCTCACGGTATGCGCCTTTAAACGTGAACCATGGATAGCGGCGCGTGGTCTCAATGCGAATCGCTTGATTGCGCTGCTGGATGCGGGCATAGGCTGCCTGCAGCGCCGGGCGCGTCGCCAGCGCTTGCTGAGAAAGCGGCTCGGGGTTTGTTTCGGCAAGCGGAACGATGGGACCCATGGGGCTGCCGAGCACTGGAATGGGCGCGGCTGAGGTCACGCCCAAGAGCAGCTGCAGCCCGCTTTGCGCTTGCTGTAATCGCACGTCTAGCTCGTCGAGGTCGCGCTGCGCGTACATCTGGGCCAGCTCAACGAGGTTCAGATCCAGGCGGGTCACTGCGCCGCGGTGCATGCGGGTCTTGGACGCTGCCGAAAGGCGCTTGCGCAGACCCAAGGCCAGCTCGCCCATGCGCCGCTGATCAAGCAGCTCGATCAGCGTGGAATGCGCGACGCGGACTTCCGTGGCGAGTGCCCACTCTCTCTCGGCGATCTCATAGTTCACCTCGGCCTGCCGCGCCCGAGCTTGCGAGCGACGAGCCAGCCACTCGACAGGCTGCGGCGGCGTCCACTTGAGCGCGACTTCTAGGCCCAGTCGATCAGGCGACTGCACGTGCAGGGCTTCCACGCTTAATGAGGGATTGGAAAGCGCCGTGGCTGTGATGATCTGACCCGCGGCAACGTCGCGCTCGATGCGAAACAAGCGCAGCTGTGGATTGTCGCGCAGCGCGATCAACACCGCCTCGTCTTCGCTGAGAGGGCGGTGGTTGGCGACAACGGGGGGACGAGTCTGCGGGTCTTCTGCCGCGTTCACTTCTGTCACGCCCACGGGGCTGCTGCATAGAAGCTGCAAGCAGACCAGCGCAGCCAACCATGGTGCCGGACACACGACCGCCCCGGCCCGCCCACAAGACGTGCCCTCTCCCAGGCTCCATCGGCTGCCGCCTGTCACACCGCAAAGCAGCCGGGGGCCAAGGCTTGTCGCGTCGCACACTGAAAATCCCCCGCAGCGACTGTAACACGCTGACACTCTTGCCGGAACTTCGATTGCCAGCGTCGTTACAGAAATGTTTCTTGACTCGATCGACAGGTAGGCGGTGGGCAGGTTGCGCGGGTCCGCGTACCTGACCAATGACTACGGAAAACGCCGGCTGCGTTCGGCTGGAGCGAGCGCCAAAAAGCAGACGGCTGCAGCGACAGCGCTCCCGATCATGACGAGGAATGGCGTGTCCCAGCCCGAGCGGGCGACCAGGAAGCCGAAGCCCAGGCCGGACACGGCGCTGCTGGCATAGCCGAACAGTCCGGTAAGGCCAATGGCGGTGGCGACTGCTTGCGGCCCGACCAGGCTGGCCGCGCACAGCCCGACCAAGAACTGTGGGCCATAGATGCAGAAGCCAATCAGCAGCAGCAGCGCCGCCGAGTGGAGCGTGCCGCTGCCTGGCAGCTTCCAAAAGACGAATAGCGCCGCCGAACAGGCCAGCATGTATCCCGCTGCAAGGTGCGCACAGCGTCCAGAAAAGGCGTGATCGCGCAGCCAGCCGGCTGCCAAGGCGCCAACCAGTCCGGCAATCTCGAATCCGGCGAGGCTGCCGCTGGCGTGCAGCAGACTTTGGCCGCGGACCGTTGACAGATACATGGGGGCCCAGTTCATCACGCCATAGCGAATGACATAGACAAAGAGGTTCGCGAGACAAAGGAACCAGAGCGCCGGATTCCCGAATACGTGTTGCTGTAAATAGGAATGAAATTGATCACTCCGTGTGCTGCCCGCAGATTCCTGTTCGCGTGACGCTGAGTCCTGATTTGATCTGTTTGCAGCAGGCAGCGAAGGGAGCGGATCTTCGGTCTCAGCCACAGCGGGCAGGCCCAGGGATGCCGGGGTATCGCGCAGACGGTTCGCCAGATAGGCGCTCACCACGATGGCGCAGAGCGCCGGCACCACAAAGCCCGCTCGCCAGCCTGCGTGACTGACCAGGGCCCCAGCAAAGACAAAGATCAGCGCGGCTCCTACTTGGTGCGAGCTGTTCCAGATTCCCCAGATGACTCCTCGCTGCGGTGGCGCTACCCAATGGGACAAGATCCGCGCGCATGGTGGGAATCCCATGCCCTGAAACCAGCCATTTGCCAACCACAACAGACCCAACATGGCGACGCTGGACGAGAGCCCGAATGCAAGATTGGCCAGCCCCGATAACAGAAGTCCGGCGGCCATGAAGTATCGCGGGTTGCTGCGGTCTGCGAGGATGCCGTTGCCGAACTTCGAGACGCCGTACAGCAGATCGTGCAGCGTCAAGAACAGGCCAAGCTGTGCCGTCCCAATTCCCAAGGCGCGGTTCATGTCGGGCATGGCGACCGGCAGGTTCTTGCGAACAAAATAGAACACGGCATACCCGACGAACAAGGCCGAGATCTGACGGAATCTCCAAGCGCGAAACAAAATCGGAACCTGCTCGGGTGGCACGGCTGTAGCCGGCGGCGGAGGCGCTAGGAGCGCAAGCAGGCGATTCATCGGATTCCCTCCACGCTGCTACAGGCAGAGCGAGCCGACGGAAAGACAGGAACGAACCGTGACTTTCTTGGGACCGCTGCGGTCAGAGGTACAGCGCAGTGTCCAGCCATCGCGGTCGTAGCGACAGGACAAGCCACTGCCTTCGACCTCGATGATGGGCAGCAGGCTGGGGGGGCGACCGATGAAGAGTCTTTGTGGAGCAAATAGGAGAGTCTGCCCCCGTCGAGGATCGTGATCCCAGGCGACTTCGAGCGCATAGGGCGCGATAGGCGACGCCTCGCGTACGGCAAGCTGCCGCGGCACACCAGAGATGCGCTGGGCATATGGTCGCGGTCGGAACAGACCAGGGCGCAGCTGACCGGTATCATCGACGATGGACAGGTCCTCGTGATTCCAGCCGTCGCGACGGCTGCGGTCCCAGCCCGGCGTATAGTTCCACTGTGTACCCGATGCGAAACGCAGGTTTAGGTGGCGATGTAAAAGGGTCAAATAGGAATCTGCTCCGCGCGTATCACCGGGGGCGCCGTACTCACCCAAGAACAGCGGAGCCGACAGCTCAGCGGTCTTGTGATCAAAAAAGGAAAACGCCGCGTCCGCTGGCAGCGTGAGGCCAGAATAGGCATGCCCAATCAAGACCCCCGCATCGTAATAGTGCGGGGCGTATGCAAAGTTGCTGAATGCGGGGCGGGGTAGGGCGGATGCCACAAGACCGCTATTGGTCAGCGCGTGGCCTTCGATAAACAGGATGGCCTCGGGAAACTCGCGACGAATGACCCGCTCGGCATCGGCATACAGGGCAGGCAAGTCCTTTTTCTCGTCGCCCCATGGCTCGTTGATGGGGTCAAAGCCAAGCACTCCGGGGTGGCTGCGAAAGTGATGAGCCAGCTGTGACAAGAGCTGCAGATAGCGATCGCGGACTCCGTTTTTGTTCCCATGAAAGGCGGCGAAAGAGCGATGCATCTCGGCATCGAAGATCATCCGCAGCCCCCAGTTGCTGCATGCCGCACCATTGTCAGGAGTCTGCGGGCGAACATCGGAAGGCAGTGCCCAGCGCGGAAACCCGTCGCCACAGCCAGAGATGTTGAAGCGAGAAAAGGCATCCTGATGAATGTCGAGAAGCACATAGATTCCGCGCTTCCAGAGCTCATCAGCAAGCTGCGTCACGCGGGCCAGATACGCCGGGTCATATGATCCTGGGCTTGCCTCGTAGGCTTCCCAGTTGAACAACAGGCGCACGACGTTGACGCCCCAGCCGGGCAGGGGATCGAGATCGGCCAGCGTGCGCACGTGACGAAACGGCGGCACTTTGGAGTCTCCGGCTAGGTTGACGCCGCGCAGGATGACGACGCCCCCTTGCGCATCCACGAAGTCACGACCCACCACGCGCAGAGGCGCCGCGTGGGCGCTGGTCAGCGCTGCGAAGTTGGGTCCTGCGATTCCGCTGGCAACAAGTCCGACGCACCCCGCGAGCAGCCAAGCCAAGCCGTTCATCGTGCTTCCCCCTGCGCAAGCGTATCGCGTTGCGACGTGGCCCACAGCTACAATGTGCGGCCATGGATACACCGAGGCACTTCGCCAGCTTCGCCGAGTTCTACCCGTACTATCTTTCGGAACACTCGAACCGCACGTGCCGTCGCCTGCACGTGGTCGGCAGCACGCTCGGTGCCGCCTGGGCCTTGTCGGGCATTGCCGGCGCGCTCGGCATCGGTAAGGGACGACCCAGTCGTGTGTTGTCGGGCCTCGCCATCGGCTATGGCTTTGCTTGGGTGGGTCACTTCTTTTTCGAGAAGAACCGGCCTGCGACGTTCAAGTACCCGCGCTATAGCTTCATCGGGGACTGGGCGATGTGGCGCGACGTCGTCACTGGAAAGCTGCCGTTCTGAGTCAGGGCGCTTGCGCCTAGTGCTCAGGCGGGGTGGCAAAGCTTGGGGAGAGGCTGGGGGCGGGTTCGCGCGGGACCTCGGTGCGCACCGGGCTGGGTGGTTCGGCGCCGAGGTGCTCGCAGCCTTCGATGCGCTGCTTGCTGCAGCCTTGGCGCAGCAGCCGTCTGCCCCGCGTGACATCTTGCGGCACGCCATCGCCTCGTAGGAAGTGCAGGCCAGCGCGGACGCAGCTTTGCGCCTGACCGGCGTGACACGCACTTTCTTGATCGCTGACCAGAAGGCCGCAGGCCTGGGCATAGGAGAATCGGCAGGCCTGCTCCAACAGCTTCTGAGCCATCGCCGCATCGCGCTTGCCACCCTCGCCCTGACGCAGCATGAGGCTCAATCGGAAGCAGCCTTCCGCGTTATTGAGCTCGCAGGCCTGACGGAACGCCTGCGCGGCGCGGGCCGGATCGCGAGGCAGGTTCTGCAAGCCGTTCTTGTAAAACACACCCATGTTCACGCACGTTTCCGCGTTGCCGCAGTGAAAGACATCGGCATCACTCGCCGCGGAACCCCCCAGCTTCGAAAGCGGCGCTGGTGGTGAGCAGCGCGTCTTGTCGCGGGTGCAGTCCTTGCTCGATGCGTCGTTCCCTCGGGGCTGTCGGGCTGTATCGGACCCCCGGCTGGCCGAGCCGGTCTGCGCTGGCTGCCGCGTTGCCCAATAGCCCAAGAGACCGCCACGGATGCAGGCATCAAAGACCATTCCGCTACAGGCTCGCTGATACAAATCCAAGGTGTCGCGCCGCTCGCGTTCGCGGCGCAGATCGCCTCGGCGTTCACTGAGGCGGGCTGCTTTCAGACACGCCGCGGGCTGGCCGGCCATGCACTCATCGCTGGCGGCACTGAGCAGAGCCTCGCTCTTGCTGCGGGCAGATGTCAGGTCAGGAATCGGGGACAGACACAGATCGGGATCACGGCAGGACTCTTGGCGCCACTGCGCCGCTTGCGCTGCGCTTTTCACCGTCGACCAGTCGCTTTCCAAAAGCACCAGAGCCGCCATGCAGGCGACGCTGCTGCCGCTGCGGCAGCTGTTCTGCCACTGTTCCAGCGCCTGCCGGGTATCGGCAGGTAGCCCCCAGCCGCGCAAGCGAATCAACCCGAGCAGCGTACAGACCTGTTCGTTTCGTCTCTCGCAGGCCTGGCGGAGCTGGCTCAGCTCGTCAGGGCTCAGCGACTGATCACCGGTCAGTGTCAGTCGGGACAGCAGCCCAGCCATGCACGCTTCGTCATGCCGACCTTCGCAGGCTTTGCGCAATAACAAGGCAGCGCTCTCGCGATCGCGAGCCACCCCCAGCCCCTGCCACTGCTGCCGCGCCAGTTCGAAGCAGCCCGAGGCGCTGCCTGCATCACACGCTTGCTTAAACAGACCGGCGGCAGCGATCGCGTTTTTGGGCAGGCCGTTGCCGTGAAGCTGTCGCTTGCCCAGATCGACGCAGGTCACCAGGTCGCCGCCGCTGCAGGCTTTGCCCCAGCGCGCAATGACGCGATCGAAGCGCTCGGCCTCGGGTATCCCCGTTGGATCCTGCATCAGCAGCTGGCCTGCCCGCTTGCACGCCGCAACGTCGTCCAGATCGCAAGCCTGCTCGTACAGGTGTCGCGCCCGCGCGACGTCATGTCGTACTTCTTGGCTGGGCGAGGCCGAGTCGGGATCGAGTAGCTCGGCGGTTCGGCGACAGGCCTGTCGATCGCGTACGGCACAGCCTTTTTGATAGGCCACCAGCGCCACTTCCGCGCTCTGTGGCCCGCGCGCCTTTTTGGCCAACAGCCAGTCGGCAAACGGCCGGCAGTGGGCGCCGCGTCCTCGTTCACACGAGACGCCGCAGGATCGTGCCGCGTCCTCTGGATAGGCCATGGGAACAAGGCCGCGCGCCAGCAGCGCTTCGCACTGCCTCGCCGAAAGCCACGGCGAAAGCTGGCCCAAACCCCACAACATGCCGGCTAGGACCATCAGCAAGATCGGCGCCAAGATCAGCAGTCTGCGTCGCAGCGGATGCCGCCGGCTCGACGAACCAGGTGAGCGAGACGACGATCCGCTGACTGGCCCGCCTGGATTGTCGCTGGGCGTACTCTTCTGCGCGGGGCTCAGCGCTGAGGCGGCCACAAAAAAGGACTGCGCGCCGCTGTGCGTTCGTCGCGGTCGCAGTTCATCCATGGCCTGCAAGGCGGCTGCGGCGTCGGGAAATCGCTGCTGTGGCTGGCGATGCACGCAGCGCGCAAACCAGTGATCAAATCCTTCGGGGAGCCGGTTTTCGACGGAAAATTCCCGCGCCCGCGCCGAAGCCGGCACCAAGGAACGCGCCAGGACTTCGTTCAAAATCGCCAGCGTGGCGGGGCCTTCGCCTTCGTCCGTCGACGGAACCGCGCGCCAGTACGAGCGGCGGGCAAACAGGTAAAAAGCCAACAGACCCAGTGTGAACACGTCGGTGGCCGGCGACAGAGTGACCTGGCCTTCGGCCTGCTCGGGCGCCATCCACATGGGCGTCACCTTGGGCTGGCGAGCGCCGGTATCGTCGCTGGCCGCGTCGCTGGCCACCAAGCGCATCATGTGGCCCATGGCAACGCCAAGGATCTTGACGTGCGGCTGCGACTCGCCGGCTGGACGCAGGATGTAAATGTTGCTGGGCTTGAGCTGTCCGTGGACCAGGCTCGCGGCGTGCAAGTCCGACAGCCCCTGGGCGATTTGGCGCAAGAGCACCATGGCGTCGCTGCCGCGTGGTGGCAGCAGCTTCATCTGCGCCTCCAGCGTCTGCCCGCCAGCCAGAAGTTCCATGGCGATCCACGGCCGCAGTCCCAGGTCCGCTTCGCTGCCGATGCCGTGCGCCAAGAAGCGCACCAAGTGCGGCGAGCGCAGGGCCAGCAGGCGATCCATGGCCTGCGAGAGCCGCAGTGCCACGTCGGGCTGTTTCTCAATCGTCCGGTCCACGATGCCTAGGCAGATGCTCTCGCCCCGCTCTAGGTCGCGTGCGCTGTACAAAAGGCCATCGCCGCGGCGACTGAGCTGTTGGTCGATTTCATACCGCCCCGCAACGACGGTGGATTTCGCGATATGTAGATGGGTACTCATCGCGGATATGCTGCTTATTTTGCCATTGAGCAATATGTGGCAGTTGCTGGATTAGTTAAGCGAAAGCGTCGAAAATATTCACATAATTTACCGCACGCCGCTTTGTCGTGATTCGTACACTTGTCGTCCAGCTTGCTTAGGTCTGCGTCACTTAGCTTCCCAGAACCGTTTGACACGAGCTGGCTTCCTGGCTTGTGCGAAGCAATCACCACCCCGATGGGCTTGGCGGGCGTGCTGCTGAGACACTCACCAGTGACCGATCCGTCGAAGGTCTTGGCCTTGTCAAAGTAGCGCTTGGCTGCGTCGCTATGGCCCCGTTGGCATTCGATCTTGGCACGCCCTTTACATGCCTCGGCGTCCTTGCTCTTGCACGCCTGCTCGAACAGCGCAGCGGCCAGGTTCAGGTTCTTTTCGACCAAGGCGCCTTTTTCGTACAGCACGCCCAGCTCGCGAAGCTGGGCTGGTTTTTCGGCGGTCATGGTGCAGGCTTCGCGAAGCTCTTGCGCCGGGTCGGCTTTGCTCGACTTGCCATCCAAAGCCAGGCTGCAGTCGCTGGTCTCCTGCCAACCGTCGCTGTTCTTGCACAGCTTTTCATGATCAGCTAGGCCCTGGCAGGCCGCTTCGGTCAGGCTCAGCAAGTACTTCGGATTCGGCTCGGCTTCCGGCGCTGTTGCGTGTCCGCGCAGCCTGGCCTTGGCCAGTGCCAGACACGATGCGCTGTCGGACTGATCACAGCCTGCTTGAAAGTAACGGACGCTGATGGCCAGCGAATCCTTGCTTCGCTGTGCGGCATGATGGCGCCCTATTTCAAAGCAGCCGCGACCGCCTTCCTGCCGCTTGTCGCAGGAGTCTTGATAGTACGAAGGCGCTCGCACCGAGTCTGAGATTGCGGCCAGTCGCAGACACGCCGGAAGCCGCCCCAGCGCTCCGGTACGCGGTGCATCGCGACAGATGTCTTCTAGCAGCTTGCGGCCCTGCTGGCCGCTGGCCGGGTCTTGCTGCGCCGCAGGAAGCAGGCGCTGTTCCGCTTCCTTGAAGCAGGCCGACCACAGCTCGGCATCGGCGTGCCGTTGTGCGCAGGCCGCGGCATAGGCGCCCAGCACGTCCCGGCTGGCGCCATGCGATGCGACCAGCATGTCGCCGTACGTCTCGCAAGGGCGTCCCGCGTCGTTGCGGCAGGCCTTGCGGCACGCTTCCAGGCTGTCCTGCGGGTTGGCCGACAAGCGCTTCAAGGGGTCGGCATACTCGCTGCACTGCTGGCGCGCCAGTCGCTGATCGATCACACGCCAGAGTGGCGGCAGGCCCAGGATGGGCACCACGCTCAGCCACAGCCACCTGCGTCTGGGCATCCGCCGCGCGCTCTCTATCAGGTTCAGCGAAGCAGACTTGATCTCGCCGAGCATGCTGCCGGATCCGACACCGCTTCGGTTGTCGGGGCGGGATGCGGCACCGACAGGCTGCGCTGCGCGACGTTGGCCGCCGAAGCCCGGCATGCTGCTGGACAAACTGCCGGACAAGCTGCCGGACAGTGGCTGTGAACCCTCGACGGGATTGCGCAGCTGGGCCAGGGCTTTGCGCGCATGCGATGCATCTTCGAAGCGCTTGTCGGGCGCGCTGGCCAGGCAGTGCGGAAACCACAGATCGAAGTTCGGCGGCAGCCAATCCATGCAGCCGTATTCGTGCGCCCGCGACATGGCGCTGGGCTGGATCTTCGACACGATCTCGGCGAATAGCTCCGCCGTATTGTCCTTGTTGGCGGCGCGAAAATAGTGGCGGCCGGTGAACATCCAAAACGCCAGCAGACCCAGGGCCCAGACATCGGTCTTTACCGTCGGAACTCCGCCAGTAAACTGCTCGGGCGCGGCCCACTTCGGAGTTCCCAGCGCCGCGCTCTTGTCGGCTCCCAGCTTAGCCAGTCCGAAGTCGATGAGCTTGATCAGCGGCCCTTCGCCGTATTCCTGATCGCAGACAAAGACATTGGCCGGCGTCAGATCGCGGTGGGCGATTGCCTGTCCGTGCGCTTCTTCCAGCGCCGCGCAGATCTGGTCCAGGATGTGAAAGACTTCGTCCCGCCGAAATGGCGCTTCGTTGGGCTTGGCTTTCTTGCGCGCCGCGGCTTCGCTGGCCAGATCGCGTCCGGTCAGAAGCTCCATGGCGATGTACGGCGCCCGCAGCTTGGCGTCCTCGCCAAAGTCGAGGATGCGTACGACGTGCGGGCCCGCCAGCTTGCGCGTAAGGGGGGCTTCATCGGCAAAGCGGCGGCGCATGTCGGCGTCGCTGCAGTACTCTTCCTTTAGGAGCTTGATAGCGCAGGGCTTGCCCTCGCGATCCGTGGCTTCCCAGATCTCGCCGACACCGCCGACTTTGATGCGACGCTTCAGAATGAAGCCCGGACCCAACACTGTACCTTCTTGGATATTGTGGCCCATCGCTTCCACTACGAAGCTGCATCCTGTTTCTTGACAGCCGGGGGAAAGCCGCAGCGCAAGCTGGCGCGGACGCCAACGCGGGGACGCAGGCTATGCTTCAGTGTTTCCTGCACTTTGTTTCGCCGGGGGGACAGCAGTTCACAAAGCTGGCGCAGCGCTCGCATGCCGGGGCGTTGCCCAGGCGACAGGCGCGCAGCAGGCGATCGCGTCCCATCTTTAGGTCGGTGTTCACCGGAAGATCTTCCGTGGGCCCGGTCAGCACCGTACCGACATAGGCACAGGCGTCGGCGTTGTTCGCCCGACACAGCCCGTCCACTTCATTAATCAGCTTGACATAGGTCTTACAACTGGCTTCCCGCTGCAGTTTGCAGGCTAGTGCATAATGCTGCAGCGCTTCCGCCACCAGTTGTGGCTTTCGAGACATTAAATTATCTGCAGCATTGTCACAGCTGTTGGCAACTTTGTATTTGTGACATAATTTATCGACAACTTCAAAGTGCGCTTTCTTTACGTCGGGATCGTCAACGCGGTTATTAATATCTTGAATCGCGTCGGCCACTTTGCCGCATTCTTCAACGTCGTCGCATTTCTGCGCCATTTCCGAGATGTTCTTGCACGCTTCAACATTGCCGCGCACGCACGATATGGTCACCGCCTTAATGGCTGTTTCGATGTCTCCCTTTTTGACCAGCAGCAGGGCGGCTGCCATGCAGGCATCGGCGCTCGACTTTTCGCACTGCCCGAGCAGCATCTTCAGCATGTCTTCCTCGCGGCCGGCTTGCGAGTACAGCTTCATTGTGGCCAGGCACTCTTCCTGGCCGCCGGCATCGCAGCGCTTGCGAACCAGATCGCCGGCCTGACCGGCCTGCTTGGGGTGTTTCTCGACGGCGCTCATGCACTCGCGCAGCGTCCCCTCAGTGCAGGACTTTTTCACATAGGCTTCTGAACTGACACAGCCGGAAAGCAGCGCTAATAGCGGCGGCAGAAGCCAACTGGACTGTGGCGCTCCCCCGGACTGCCGATGCGCAGTGCGCTGCAATTGAGGCGTAAAGCTCTCATGTCGCTCAGGCTGACCACAGCCAATGATGGAGCCAATTGATCGAGCGATTATATGTAATCTATCAATCATAATTTTCATGATACCATCGCTTCATGCTCCTGGGTGGACGAAAGTTGCCGTCGCTGATCAGCAGTCAAAGCCAGCTTGCGAGCCGTCTTTGCATGAGCCTTGTGGGCGCATACCTGAGCGTTCTTACCGCGTGTGCATCAGCACCAGCCGCAGTGGTCTCTGGGCCGGCCCCACTTCCCGTCGCCCCCGCGCCCGTACAAAACCCAGCTCAGCTGCCGGCAGCCCGACGCACACCGATTGTTGACGCAGTCGCCCGAACCGCGCCTGCAGTCGTGTCGGTCTTGTCTGAGGAACCTCCGAAGGCCAATCCATTTGGCTTTCTGGGGCTGGAAAACAGCGAAGACGGTCAGCCCGGCCGCGTGGCTTTGGGCTCGGGCGTGATCGTCGATCCCCGCGGCTTCGTCGTCACCAACGAGCACGTCGTCGCCGGGGCGGCGCGCATCCGCGTGCAGTTGGCCGATGGCCGCGAGCTGCCGGCGGCCCTTGTGGGGTCCGATCAGGCCTTTGACTTGGCCGTGCTGCAGTTCGAGCCCGGCGCACAGAAAGTCACCGCCGTCGAGATGGGTCGCTCGGCCGACCTGCTGATCGGCGAGACCGTGATCGCGATCGGCAACCCCTTTGGGCTTTCGCACACCGTGACGACTGGGGTGATCTCGGCGCTGCATCGCACCGTCCGCACCAGTCGTCGAGTGTACGAGGACTTTATCCAGACCGATGCCGCCATCAATCCTGGCAACTCGGGCGGGCCGTTGCTCAACATCCTGGGACAGTTGATTGGGATCAACACGGCGGTACACGCGGGCGGCGCCGGCATTGGCCTGGCCATTCCGGTTGATCGGGTGCGCGCCATCGTCAGCGATTTGGTCAACCTGGGTCGCGTGCGCCGCGGCTGGATCGGCATTCGCCCCGCCTTGTATCCGGATCGTCGCCTGCGTGGCGTGCCCATCGCCGAAGTCGAAAGCAAGAGCCCGGCCGAGCGCGCCGGGATCCGCGCGGGCGACGTGGTGCTGGCTTTGGCTGGACAGCCGACGCCCAGCGCCACCGCGTATCGCCAGATGGCCGAGCAGCTCCTGGTGGGACAGACCGTCATCATCCGCCTTGCCAAGCGCGACGTGCAGCTCGTCGTCGATGCCGCGGATCCCGCGTATGTATCCAGCTTGGTCCGGCGCCGCTTTGGTATTGAGGTAAGTGAAGCGAATGGCCGGGCTGTTGTGGTGAAGAAAATCCAAAGCGAAAGTGCTGCTGCACAAGCTGGCCTTCAAGTTGGTGATTTGATTTTGCAGGTTGGTGCTCGCACCGTGCGTGATGTCGTATCTTTTGAATCAGCATTCGAACAATTGCACAGTGGCATGGATATTATTTTATTAGTTGTTCGCAATGCTAACTCGTTTTATATCACCATTCCAATGATATAGCCTAAGGCAGATCAGCATGTCGGATCAGCGAGAGCACTCTTCGCACGAATCGCCCAGGCCTGTCGCAGCCACGCTGCGCATGCTGCTGCGCGATTCGCTTAGCGCGAATGAGTTTGCTGCGTTCTGCCAGGACTGCTTCCCCGACGCCTTTCGCCTGCAGCGTGCCGACATGGACCGCGCCGCTCAGGAAGTCATTCTGTTTCAACACGCGAGGCCGCTGGATATCTGGCAGAAGCTGCGCGCCTCGTCTGTCCTGTTCGAGCGAGCCGTCCCCCATCTGTCGGGGCTGCGCTTTGAAGGCCACCGCGACATCCTCTGTGGGCGCTTCCTGCGCCGCAAGCGGTTGCCCAGCCAGCACATGGATCGCCAGACCTGGCTCGTGGAAGACCTGGCGAGCGGCCAGCGTTACGCCTTAAAGCACTTGCAGCCGCACTCCCTGGAAAATGAGCTCTTGGCCGGCGAGCTCAAGACCGCTGTGGTGGTCACCGAGAAGCTGCAAAGTCGCCATATCTTGCCGATCTCGGATCATGGGCTCGATCCACTGCTGGGCCCGTGGATCTTAACGGAATATCTAGATGGGCAAGATCTTGCCGATTTTCTGAAAGCGCAGCCCAACTTAATTCTAGAGAATCGCCGCCAGATAATTTTGCAAATCCTCAGTGGCTTATGCGATATGCATCGCAAGGGCTGGGTGCATCGCAATCTGAAACCGGAAAACGTCTTTGTCACGCAGCAGGACTCTCCGATGGGGCCGCTCTTAAACGTGCGGCTGTCGGACTTCGGGCTGAGCCGGCAGGTCAGCGAAGCCCACTCGGGCGGCCTGGGGCGCTATGGTTCGTTGAACTGGCTGGCACCGGAACAGCATCACGCAGGGGGACGCGTCGACCCGCGTATGGATGTCTGGACCATGGGGCTATTGGCCTATTTCATCCTCTGCGATACGTGGTATGGGGCGCCGCGATTGGTCCCGCTTGCGTCCGCATCGGCGGGGCAGGGCCGCGACCCCAACGCGCGGCATGGCGCGACAACAGGCCACCGAGAATCGACGTCGCAGCCGCGGGCCAGCGAACAGGCGCGGGCCCAGGGAATCGACCCTGCACAGCGCTTCCCCATCGGCTTTGATGAGTGGTTTGCCAAGTGCGTCGCCGTCGATGCGGCGCAGCGCTATGCCGACGCAGAGAAGGCGCGCGATGCCTTTATCCGGGACGTGCTGTGGACTAAGGCCGCCTCGCCGCCGCGGGTGAGCGCCCCGCCGCCCGTGGTCCCGCCGCCCGTAGCCCCGCCGCAGCCGATGTCGCTGCCCAGCACGCCGCAGCGGCCGGGTCTGATCCAGATTCCAAGCGGTAGCTTCTGGATGGGGCGCGCGGCCGATTCGAACAGCGACGCCCGCAATGAGCCGCGTCGCCGCGTTCACCTGTCAGGTCGTTTTTGGGTCTCGGCCACGACGGTAACGCGCGAACAGTATTACAAAGTCACGGGACTGCAGCCCAATGTTGATGATGGCAACGACAGCCAAGATTTGCCAGTTACGAAAATAGAATGGCGGCAAGCTTTGGTTTATTGCAATCAATTATCGGTATATGAAGGTTTGGAACAAGTTTACAATCTTAGTGAGCCGATTCCTCTTTGGAAAACCAACCTGAGGCGCCCTGGGTATCGCGTATTGACAGAAGCGGAATGGGAATACGTAGCGCGGGCAGGCCAGCCCGACTTCGACGGTCGGCCCGCCGCTGTTTTGGATGCTTGTTGGTGCCGCGAAAACGCGGGCGACCGCTTGCACCCGGTGGGGCGGAAGAAAGCCAACGCCTGGGGACTGTTCGATGCCTTGGGCAACTGCTGGGAATGGGTGTGGGACGTCTACAGAGACGACGCGGGCCAGGCAGAAGTCACCGACCCGCGCGGGCCTCAGGCGGAGGCCGGCAACAATCCGCGCACGATCCGCGGCGGCTGCTTTCTGGACTTGTGCAGCGTGCTGAGCCCCTCGCGGCGGCAAGGTCGCGGCGAGCGCAGTCGCCTGATCGGCTTCCGCATCGCGCGCAGCATTCCGTGAGCACACCCAGCGTTGCCTTCGTTTGCTTGGCTTGCTAGCGTCGCGCGCATGCAAAAAGTACGAGGCATTGGTGGTGTGTTTTTCAAAGCGGTGGATCCCAAGGCGCTTTCGACGTGGTACCGCGATGTGCTGGGGGTTTCCGTCGAGCCATGGGGAGGCGCCTGCTTCCGCTGGGATGCGCTGAATGGATCCGATGGAGCAGCGACGGTGTGGTCGCCTTTTTCGCAGGACACCGGGTATTTCGCGCCCAGCCAGAAACCTTACATGTTCAACTTCGTCGTCGATGATCTCGATGCCATGCTGGCTCAGGTGCGGGCCGCGGGCGCAGCCGTCGACGAAAAAATCCTCGACGAGGAAAACGGGCGCTTTGGCTGGCTGATGGACCCCGAAGGCAACCGCATCGAGCTTTGGCAGCCACGCCGCGGCTGAGCGACGCCCAGCCCTGAGCGCAGCCTTTAAGGCGCACTCGCTGCGACGTCAGGCGCGGCGGGCTTGCGGTTGCGGATCACCCAGGAATAAATCGCCGGCAACAGAAGCAAGGTCAGAGCCGTCGAGCTGAGCAGGCCGCCAATGACCACCGTCGCCAGCGGACGCTGCACTTCGCTGCCTGGGGCTCGCGACAAGGCCATTGGCACAAAGCCCAGGCCTGCCACGAGCGCGGTCATGAGCACGGGGCGCAGTCGTTCGCGGGCGGCTTGCGCGATGGCCGCCGCGGGGGCTTGCCCCGTCGCTTGCAGCCGCTGCGCCACCGATACCAGCACCAAGCCGTTTAGCACCGCCACGCCGAACAGCGCGATGAAGCCAACGCCCGCGCTGATCGAAAAGGGCATGCCGCGCAGCCACAGAAGCAGCACGCCGCCGACGGCCGCAAACGGCACATTGGCCAGGATGACCAGCGAGGGCAGCAAGCGCGAAAGCGCCAGCCACAGCAAGAACAAGATCAGGCCGATGGCAAGCGGCACCACGATCTGCAAGCGGGCCCGCGCATCCAAGTAGTGCTCGAACTGGCCACCCCATTCGATGCGATAGCCAGCAGGCAGCTTGACCGCCGCCTGAACCCGCTTTTGTGCGTCGGTGACGACGGACAGAAGATCGCGGCCGACGACGTTGAATTCGACGCGCAGGTGACGCGACTGGTTCTCGCGGGCGACCTGCACAGGGCCTTGCTCGGCGACGATATTGGCGACATCGGCCAAGGGCACGATCTGCCCGGTCGCGGCCTTGAGTGGCAGGTTGCCCAGCGGGTCCAGGGCGCCGGCAAAGGGCACATCGACCTTGACCACCAGCGGGAAGCGGCGCTCGCCTTCAAACACTTGGCCCACCGGCACACCGGCCGACAGGGACTGCGTGAGCAAGCTGACCTCGTCGAGAGACAGGCCATAGCGGGCCAAGCGGGCGCGGTCGGGATAGATGCGCAGATAGTTCAAGCCGGCCGTCGCCTCCGTGCGCAGACCGCTCGCGCCAGGCAGGCCGCGCAGCGCACGCTCGACCTGCTCGCCGACGCGGCGAAGCTCATCGAGATCGGGGCCGTACAGCGCAGCGGCGACGTCGGATTTCACACCGGCCATCAGCTCGTTGGTGCGCATCTCGATTGGCTGCGAGATCGAGATGGCAGCGTCGGGAACGGCCGCGGCTAGACGCTCTTCGATCTCTTTGGCCAGCGCATCGCGGGTTAGGCCCGGACGCCAGGCCTCGCGCGGCTTGAGAATCAGGTAATTATCGGTTTCGCCGATACCCATGACATCGTTGGCCAGGGCAGGCGAGCCAACGCGACCGACGACGTGCTCGATCTCGGGGACGATGGGTGCTCGCAGCGCACGGGCGATGCGCATGTCGATGGCGATCGACTCGGAAAGCGCGATGCCCGGCATGCGCCGTGTCTCGACGAGCAGCGAGCCTTCGTCGAGCTGTGGCACGAATTCGGCGCCGAGTCGGCTGCTCAGAAGCGCCCCGACAAACAGCAGGCCGACGAGCAGCGAGACCGGCAGTATCCGTCGACGCAGGCTAACAGAGAGCACCGGATCATAAAGCCGCGATAGCTGGCGGAAGATCCAGCCGTCGTGGTGCTGTCGACGTGGACGCAGAAGCAGGCTGCACAGCGCAGGCACGACCGTAAGCGAGCAAATCATGGCACCCGCGAGCGCGCACAGCACTGTCGTCGCCATGGGGTGAAACAGCTTCCCCTCCATGCCGCTTAGGCTGAGGATCGGGACATAGACCACAGCGATGATCGCTTCGCCAAACACCGTTGCGGCGCGCACTTCCGTCGCAGCGGCGGCAATGATTCCTTTGCGCTCGTCCGCGGAAAGGGGCGCGGGGTGCCCGGCTTGTGCTTCGGCCAAGCGACGCACGACGTTTTCGACCACGATGACCGCGCCGTCGACGATCAGGCCAAAGTCGACCGCGCCTAGGCTCATCAAGTTGCCGGTGCCGCCGAGAAGCTTCAGGCACAGAAGCGCAAACAGCATCGACAGCGGGATGGTCACTGCGACGATCAGTCCCGCGGCCAGATCGCCGAGCAGCACCAAGAGCACGACGATGACCAAGAGCGCGCCTTCCAGCAAGTTGGTGACCACCGTGCGAATCACGCGGTCGACCAGCGTGCTGCGGTCATAGAACGGCTCGACGCGCACGCCGGGCGGCAGGCTGGGCGCGAGGCTTTCCAGCTTGGCTTTGACGGCCTGCGTCACTGTGCGCGCGTTTTCGCCGCGCAGCATCAGCGCAACGCCGACCGCGACCTCGCCTTGTCCGTCCATGCTAGCGGCGCCTCGACGCAGGGCTGGACCGATGCGGGCATCACCAAGCTGTGCGACGGTGATGGGCACGCCGTGCGGCGTTGCCGCGATGACCACGCTGCGCAGATCGTCCAGGCTGCGAATCAGCCCAACGGCGCCGATCACGTATTGCTCGCGGTTGTGGACCAGATAGCCGCCGCCCGCATTGGCGTTGCTGCGCTCTAAGGCCGCGACCACTTCAGCGACGGAAAGTCCGGCTGCTTGCAGCCTTCCTGGGTCAAGAACGATCTGGAACTCTTTCTGTTCGCCGCCGTGACTGTTGAGCTCGACGATGCCAGGCACGGTGCGCAGCTGCGGAGCGATGTACCAGTCGAGTGTCTCGACCGCCTGCATCATCGACGGCGCATGCACCACGAACTGAAAGATCTCGCCGAGTGCTGTCGAAAGCGGACCGATCTGCGGCGTGCCATAGCGGCGCGGAATCGCTTGTTCGACATCTCGCATGCGCTCGGACACCAGCTGGCGGGCCAGATAGATATCGGTGTCGTCGGCAAATACGATGGTCACCAGCGACAGGCCGTACTTCGAGATCGAGCGCAGCTCGCGCAGGTGGGGCAGGCCGGACATGGCGCGCTCGACGGGGATGGTGACGTACTGTTCCATCTCGACCGGCGACAGTGCCGGGGCCGAGGTCAATACCTGAACCTGGACGTTAGTCACATCGGGCACTGCGTCCATCGGCAGGTCGCGCGCCGAGCGCAGGCCAAACAAGATGAACAGCAGCGTCGCGCAGATCACCAGCGCTCGCTGCCGCAGCGATGCGGCGATCAGCCACCCCAGAAGTCGCATACCCGCCTCGCCCCCTTTGCTGGCTGCCTGCTAGCTGCCTTTGGCCTCTAGCTTGGCCCAGGTGTCTTTGAGTGTCACGGTGCGATTCCAGACGGGCGCCCCAGGCTTGCTTCGCACCGGATCGGCGAAGAAGTACCCGATGCGCTCGAACTGCACGTGCCGCCCCGGCTCGCTTGTCGCCAGGCTGGGTTCCAGCATCGCGCCATCGATGACCTGCAGCGAATCGGGGTTGAGCGCGGTCTTCCAGTCCTGACCTTCGGGCACATCGGCGGGGTTCGGCAGACGGAACAGTCGATCGTACAGCCGCACCTCGCTCTTTAATGCGTGTGGCGCTGACACCCAGTGCGACGTGCCCAGCACCTTGCGCCCGTCGGGAGCGTTGCCGCCGCGTGAGTTTTCATCCATGGTGCAGCGAAGCTCGACCACTTCGCCGCTCGCGTCTTTGATCACCTCGTGGCAGGTGATCAGGCAGGCCCAGCGCAGGCGGATCTCTTTGCCGGGCGACAGGCGGTACCACTTCTTTGGCGGCACCTCTTTGAAGTCGTCGCGCTCGATGTAAAGCGTCCGTGAAAACGGCACCTTGCGCGTCGGTGAGCCCGGCACATCCGGGAAGTACGGCGCATCGAATTCTTCCGTCTTGCCCTCGGGATAGTTGGTGATGACGACCTTCAGCGGGTTAAGCACCGCCATCACGCGCGGTGCTTTGTCGTTCAGGTTGTCGCGGATCGCGTGCTCAAGCAGCGCGACATCGACCATGCTGTCGCGGCGCGCCACACCGATGCGATCGCAGAACGCGCGCAGCGCTTCGGGAGTGATTCCTCGACGGCGCAGACCGGCCAAGGTCGGCATGCGGGGATCATCCCAGCCGTGGACGTGGCCACCTTTGACTAGCTCGATCAGCTTGCGCTTCGAAAGCACGGTGTACGTTAGCGCCAAGCGCGCGAACTCGATCTGCTGCGGACGCGAGCGGAACAGGCGCTTGCCGGCGGGCGTATCGGCCAGCTCGTGGATGCACCAGTCATAAAGCGGCCGGTGCGCCTCGAACTCCAGCGTGCAGATCGAGTGCGTGATGCCCTCGAATGCATCCGACAGCGGATGGGCATAGTCGTACGTTGGATAGATCGGCCACGTGCTGCCCGTGCGATGGTGCGGTGTGTTCTTGCGAATTCGATAAAGCGGTGGGTCGCGCAGGTTCATGTTCTGCGAGGCCAGGTCGATCTTGGCGCGCAGCACATGCTGCCCGTCCTCGAACTCGCCAGCCCGCATGCGCCGGAACAGATCCAGGTTTTCGTCGACGCCACGGCTGCGATACGGGCTTTCGATGCCTTTTATGTAGTAATTGCCGCGGTACTGACGGAGCTCTTCGACGCTTAAGCTATCGACATATGCCTTGCTGTCGAGGATCAACTGCTCGGCGCAGTCATAAATACCTTGATAGTAGTCGGACGCGTACAGCACCGCCGTCGGCGAAAAGCCCAGCCAGCGCACATCGCCTTCGATCGACTCGACGTACTCGACTTCCTCGGTCTCGGGGTTGGTGTCGTCGAAGCGCAGGTTGCACGTGCCGCTGTAACGCCCTATGAGGCCGAAGTTCAGGCAGATCGACTTGGCGTGGCCGATATGCAGATAGCCATTCGGCTCGGGTGGAAAGCGCGTGGCGACGCGACCGCCATAGGTGCCGGCTTGGTTGTCGGCGTCGATGCGGTCGGTGATGAAATTTCCGGTCGGGACCGCTTCGCTGCTCTCGGCAGCCGCAGGCGGAATCGCTGCAGGACGTGGTTCGCTGGTAGACATGACAGGCGTTCTCTCGAAACGGGGATTGGGTTCGCTAGGTGGCGGGTGTGGGGCTGCGCGGCAGCAGGCCCTCGACGGTGGGCTTGTAGCCTTGGATGGCGCAGCGCTGCATATAGAACTCCATGCCGCGCACGCCGCCTAGCTCGTGCCCGTCGCCCGCGCGGCCAGGACCACCATGGTTTAGCTGCGGCAAGACCGTGCCGGGGCCCGGTGATTGACCTGACAAGCGAGCGCTGCCCAGGAACAGACGACCGTGGTATGGCGCAAGAGCCATCACAAGCTGGGGAACCATGTGGCGATCATCGCTGTATAGCGAGGCCACTAGCCCACCGCCGCCGCGTCGCACAAGCTGGGCCAAGCCCGCGCCATCGTCATACGGCATGATCGTCGCGACCGGACCAAACACTTCGACGCTGTGCAGCGCCGCGGCAGATGCCGCCGCTGGATCATCGCAGCGCAGCAGCGTCGGTCGCACGAAGTAGCCGCGATCGAGCCCCGGTACCGCATCGGCACCGCCCAAAAGGATCTGCGTGCCGGGCGTGGCTGCAAGCTGCGCGATGCCGGCTCGCACTGCTTCTCGCTGGGCTCGCGTCGAAAGCGGCCCCAGCGTCGTCGATTCATCGCGAGGATTACCGATGCGGCAGCCCGCCAGGCGATCGGCCAGATCCGCCGCGACATCGGCCAAGCGCGCCGCCGGTACGAAGATGCGACGGACGGCGGTACACTTTTGCCCGGTCTTCTGCGTGATGTCGCGCGCTACGTCGTTTAAGAACAGGTCATAGACTTCGCTGCCGGTCTCGCCGTCGGGACCCAAGATCGCCGCGTTTAGGCTGTCGGCCTCGACGTTCAGGCGCACGCCACCTTCGACGATCGCGCGATGGCGACGCAGCATGTGTGCGGTCTCGCTGCCACCGGTAAATGCCACGACATCTTGATCAGCAAGCTGATCCAGCAGGCTGCCTGCGCTGCCACAGATCAGGCTTAGCGAGCCGGCCGGTAGCACCGCCTTTTCGACGAGGATCTCGACGATGCGATGCGCCAGAAGCGCTGTGCTGGTCGCTGGCTTGCTGAGCACGGGCATGCCAGCCAGCCAGGCCACCGCCGCTTTTTCCGCCAAGCCCCAGGCCGGGAAATTAAACGCGTTGATATGCACGGCGACGCCTGAGCGCGACAGCCACAGGTGTTCACCCCACAGCTTGGCCGAGCGCGTCGGCTGCACACCCTCGCGGTCGCGCAGAAACGTCGTCTCGCCCAGGCTGGCCCCAAGCTCGCCGTAGGCGGCAAGAGTTCCGATGGCTCCGTCGATGTCGAACTTGGCATCACCGCGAGTGTTGCCGCCGTTGTCGATGGCCAAGCCGATAAGCTCATCGCGCTTTTCGTACAGCGCCTTGCTGGCCGCGGACAGCAGCTTGCCGCGCGCCGAAAAGCTCAAGCCGGCAAGAGCCGGGCCACCGACGCGGCGAGCGTATGCAACAGCGGCGCCGAAGTTCAGATCTTGGCTGCTGGCCTGGGCAAGGGGTTCTTCCGTCGCGGGGTTTTCAAGGACAGCCGGCACGCCCGACCCGGCCTGCCAAGACCCCGATACATAGCTACGAAGCGTGAGCATGAACGATGCGCCTCCGAGGGCCGGCAGTATATCCAGATCGCCGTTGTCCTCGAAGACAAAAGCTTGCTCGCAGCCGGCCCAGCGGGTCCGCAGTCGACGCGGTCCCCGGCCCTAGCGTGGGCGCTGTATCTCGACCGTCGCAGCCTGTGCTGGATTGTCACGCGCTGGTCAATATCGCGCAGAACTTGTCAAAAATTGTAACGAATTTTCAAATGAAATATACGAAATAGTGCAAAGAAATACTGGTTCATGGGCTGGCGAGATTATAGGATAATAAATAGCTAGATTGTCTAGCTTGAATTGCACGATAAACCAAGGGGGAATGCCGTGAAGAACGTCCTTCAAGTCGCGTCTTTGGCGCTGTCGCTGGCTTCGCTTTCGCTTCTGGCTGGCTGTCCTGCCTCGGACAATGCGGACTCAGCCAAGCCTGTTGCCAGGGTCGAATCCAGCTCGACCGTCTCGGAAAAAACTTCTGCGACGGCTGCGCAGCCAGCCGTGCCGACCAGCGATGTTGCGGCGATTGCCAAGGCCGACGCACCTGCCGCGGCGCCCGCCCCGGCCCCTGCTGCTGCGGTCGAGCCTGCGGCTGCTGTGGCCCCAACAAAGCCCGCTCAGTAAACAACGCAAATCGCTTCTGCTCAGAAATAAGATATCAGCATAAAATCGGGCAGAATTCGACATACGGCGCCTTTACCAAGCCGCCGCGATGTCATGGAACCGCCCGACCCGCACGCGCGCGAAGGCGGCATGTCCGCTTTCAGCATGCGCTCCGTCGCCTGGGACATCAGGCTAGGCCGCCCGCCGCCAACGCCGTACACTGACAGAGCCGCCAGTGGGACTCTGGTGCGACTTCCGAAAGCTTGTTTTTGTACAGGACGTACGCAGTCGCGCCGCTACTCCTCTGGCGGCGTTCCATTTTCATG
>CAZKOY010000073.1:0-27061 GCA_964554495.1 uncultured Myxococcales bacterium | reverse complement strand
CTAGCAGGCGGACACCGAGCCGGATCGGCGGCGGTTCATGGGGTTCGATTCCCCGCGGTGTCTCTGGGTTCCCCGTGGTTGGGGCGTGGCCGGGTTTTCGCTTGGTCTACTCCGTTGGTGGTGGTCACGGCTCGCTCGGTAGGTGCCGAGCGAGCGCCCTTCAATGTTCTTGGAGGCTTCAATGACGCAGTCTTGGAAGCACTTATCTTCGCGCTGCCTGTGGGAAGCGCCAGACGGTCGGCTCTTGGGATTCCTTGCGGTCGATTTCGAGCACGGCCGTGGTTTTCGCTTTTCCGTGCGTGCGCCCGACTCGATGGCCGAGCTGGCCGGCGGCCACCGCGACACGTGGGCGGCTGCAGCCAAGGAAGCCGAACGTCAGGCCCTGCGCCTGCTCGGTCCGGGCGGAGAGGGCGCGGCCTATGCAGCCTGACGTTCTGATTTCTTACGTGCCGCGCTGGCGCACCACGATCTCGCCGGAGCAACCGAACTCACGCACGCATTCGTGCCACATCTTAATTTGCGGCGCCCTCGTCTTCAGGCTGTGGATCCACGAAACACCGCACGGAATCGCCGCGTGGATCTCGGGCCTGAACGAGTTTGGCGAGTGGCGACAGCTTGCGAGACAAGACGCTCTGCCGTCGCTGGTGGCTGCGGTCCATTGGGCACAGAAAAGCGCAATCGAGCTTCTGACCGAAGCGCACCAAGTCGTGCAGACGCTTCCCACGCTGGAGGTGTGGCCATGATCGCCTTGGTTCTGGCTCAGGCGCTCGCCTGCCTGGTCGTCGTCGGTGCATTGCTCGTGTTGGTTCGCGAGAATCGCCGGCTGGAGCTGGCTGCCGCTCAGTTTGCAAAGCAGTCCGAGCGCGCGGAAGCGCTGGCAGCCTTTGCCCTGGTCGCTGTCTTTCCGAGGCTCACAGACAGCGAACGAACGCAGATCCCGGATCGCTATTACCGCGCGGCCGTGCAGGCCGTGGCGTTGGCGGAGCCGTCTGCCGGGTCGCCTGTGGTTGGTGAACCGCACGATCCGGCGGGCGGGGCAGCGTTTGAAGACTTGACGCATTCGGCGCAGCAGTTGCCGCCGTCGTTGCCTGGGTAGTTTGGCAAGGGGTCCCTCGTCGCCAGCCGACACGATGCCGCATAGCAGAGGAGCCGGCTGGCGAAGTGGCGAAGGGCGCAGGGTTCGATTCCCTCCCTTGTCCCTCGGAATGCGGCCATATGCATGCATTCTTGTTGTTGTCAACCAATTTCGGAGGTGAGCACAATGTCCCCGGAGAGTTTCAGCCACTCTGCAGAGTTGACGTGGCAGACCGTGGACCGCGTCGAGTTTCTGCGCAGTCAGCGCAGCGGGCCGGCGCGCTGGAACGTCACGCCGTGCAATGCGGTGGTGGTCCAGTTTCCCGGCGAGCCGCGTGCGTACCGGCTTGAGCTGCGCGAGCTAGTGACTGCTTTTGTCAACGCGCGCACAGCTCCGCATGATCCGCCCAGGCCCTCACCTCCTCAGCCGCGGCGGCCCTGCACAAGCCGCGTTCTTTCGCTTCTGCTGTTGGTGTTGAGCGGCCTGCTGACTGGATGCCTATCGGCGTCGTTTCTGATGGGCGTCTGGTCTGGCTCGACGCAGCCGAAGGCGCCGCACGTGCATCAGTGTCAGCCAGTCCTTGGCTATCCCGTGCGGCTCTGCACGGACTGCGGCGAGGCCTGCTTAAGCCTCGCGCCTCTTTCGCCCTTTGAGGTGGTGTGATGCGCTCGAAATCTTTCTCGGTCGCCTTCCTTGTTTTCGTTCTGCTGTGCCTGCTCTTGCTGTGGCTGGGCAGTGGGTGCTCTTCCTGTCAGCGCACGGATCTGCAGCCCGATCTGGCCTGTGGGGAAGGCTTCATTTACAGCGGCTCTGAGGGCCGCTGTGTGGTGCCTCAGTGACGGCCGCGGCACAGTGGGTCAAGACGCGGGCCGGGCGTGCGGCGCTTTCGCAGTTGGCTCGCTCTCGTGAGATTGAGCGACTTGCTCGACGCGCTGGCATCTCGCTTGCGGAAGCCGAAGTTGCGCGGCGACTTGGTAAGCGGTGGTGCGCGCGTCACGGATGGCGGACCGCGCGCAACTGCCAGGCCTGCCGCTTAGAACGGCACACAAGCCGACGCGGTGAACCGTGAGGCCTGCCGAGCTGCTTCGCGCGCTGCCCGCGCCACTGCTGCAGCGCGCCAGCGATTTGGTGAAGCGCACGCACTGCTGGGTTTTGGTTCGCGCTGACATCGCCACCGAACGCGCGCATCTTCACGCTGTCGAGTTTTCCTGCACAGCGTGCGAGCTGCATCGCTTGGTCCTGTGCGCCAGTGGCGAAGCGCTCAGCGAGAGCTTCTGCCTCCCTGGCTCGACGGGGTGGGCGCCGCTTGAGTTCACGAGGCCAAGCTGTCCGCCCTCGCCACAGGATGTCTTAACTCTGCAAAGGGTGAGCCGCGATGTCGCGTAAGACACAGCTCCCGCTGTTTTCTTTGAAGAAGCCGCGACGGGAACGGGACGCGTATTTCACGCCACTGAACGCAGTGGACGCCTTGGCAGCCCATCAGCAGATGGGCGGACGACTGCTCGATCCGTGCTGTGGCGATGGGACCATGGCCGCTCGCTTGTCGCCTCGCTTTGGCACCGTCTACCTGAACGACCTTGCGCCGCAGGTATCGCCGGAAACGCTGGCGATTTTAAGTCAGCGGGCTGAGGTGTCAGTGACGTCTCTCTGCGCGCAGACGAACGAGCAGGTGTGGACCTATGCAGATTGGATCGTAACCAATCCACCGTGGTCCCTGGCCTCGGAGTTTGCGCGTTCGGCGCGGCAGGTCGGCGCGAACGTTGCGCTGCTCCTGCGGCTGTCGTTTCTGGAAGGAACCAGAAAGCGGACTTGGCTGCGCATCGATCCACCCAAGCTTGTGATTGTGCTTCCGCGGATCTCGTTCACCGGGGACGGCCGACACGATCAAGTGGTTCCAGCGTGGTTCTTGTGGGGCGAAGACGTGACACAGCGAGGCATTCGCGTTCTGACGCCGGAAGATCTGCAGAACTGTTCGCGACTCGCGGCGAGACAGCGAGAGGAGATTGCACCGTGAAACGAGCCTTGTTTTTGTTGGCCCTCTTTTCGTGCAGCGAGACGAACCAGCAGGTTCGTGACGAAGTCGACGATCTGAGAAACATTGGAATTCGCGACGAGCTGGCGGCCGCACGCAATTGCGGATCGAAGTCGGTCCCCACTAGCTCGGAGTCTCCGACGTGCAAGAGCACGACCCCGGAATGCGAACGCCTGCTCAAGGTGATCAAAGAGGCGGGCGGACGGTGTGCCGTTGAGCTGCAGCAGGTAGAAGGCCGCGGCGGCACCTGTACCGAGAGCACGTGCCCTGAATGCAAGCGCCTTGAAGACGCACGGGCTGAAGCAAAGACCGCGGGCTGCTAGCGATGGCTGCGCCGATTTTGCTTGAAGCGCAACGGCTCGCCGATCTGGGCCTCGCTGTTCACTGGCTTTGGGGGCCCGAGCAGCAGCAAACCGATCTTCGCCTCAGAAAGAAATCTGGAAAGCGTCCTGTTGGTAAGTGGAAGAACCGGCCGGCGCTCACCGCGCAGCAGCTTGAGAAGCGCTATCGAGTTGGCTTCAACTTAGCTTTGATAACCGGCCTTGTACCAGGAGCCGAGCGGCCACTGGTCGCGATCGATATTGATGCCGAGCCTGGCTTTTCTTGGTGTGCTCGCCGGGGCATTCCGGTTTCTCCAGTGCGAACTCTGACGAGACACGGGCAGCACTGGATCTATCGGCACCCAGGCCGTGGTCTGCTCGTGGGAAACCGCGTCAAAGTCGACTCTGCCAGGTGCGTTGACGTGCGCGGAGAGCGCGGCAACGTAACGCTGGCGCCGTCGGTGCATCACAGCGGATTTGTCTATCAGCCTGTTGAGCTCTGGACACGGCGCCTTCTTGACGCATGCCCCGTGTTTGATCCTGGCTGGATTCCACAGCCCCCCGCTGCCCTCGACCGTTTCGCGGCTCGTACCCACCAAGATCTGGACTCAGCCCGGCGAGCGCTTGCGCGGATGTGGCCCGCCGTGCAGGGCCAGAATGGATCCCGCGCCTGCTACATCGCCGCTTGCACGTTGATCCGTCGCTACAAGTTGGATGAGCAGAGCGCTTTGGCTCTGCTGCTGTCGGACTACAACCCGCGCTGCGTCCCTCCATGGAGCGAGCGCGAGCTGCAGCACAAAGTGCGCGACGCGGCGAAGCGTTACGCAGGCCATCAAGGTGCGAACCCCATCAAGCTGGCCGCAGATTTGCGATTGGATGGTGCAGCGTGAGCGCGATTCCCAAGAACCATGCGCACTTCGGCGATGGCCCGCTTGATCGCTTGGTCGTGGGCGCACTGCTCGTTTCCCTGCGCAGGCTTCGGGGCATCTCGCAGGGCGATCTCGCTGCTCGCATCGGCATCTCGCAAAGCTCGCTGTCGAGAATTGAGCGCGGGTCGACCTCCGTCGGGCTTCTCGCAGCGAGGCGACTCTTGACGGGGCTGTCCGTTGCTCCTGGCGAGCTCGACGATCTGCATAGCCGAACGTTTGAAGTGGTCGGTGCGTTGCTTGCTGCGCTTGAGGATCGAGGCCTGCCGGTACCCGACGAATGTCGGTGTGATGCGATCGCAGTTGTAGCGGCCGAGGCCGTCGTGACCCGCTGGTTCCTTGAGCAAGCGAAGGGCAGAGCTCCATGAATCGAGGCGCGGCGGTCAGTGTAGGCGGCGCGGTCACTGTTGATAACGACACAGAAGGGGCACCTGTCTATCTTCCGGTAGTACAGATTGGACCCAATCAAGAAGAAATAAACGATACTGTAATTTCGCATCTTCCTAGCGGAGAGGATTTGTATCAGCGAATGGGCCGCTTGTGCCGTGTGGTCGTTCCGGCCCCCGGTGAATTTTCGACAGCCGCATACATCTCTGATTTGAGTGATTGGACGCTGCAGGAGCGTTTAACTCGTCTTGTTGATTTTCAACGCTTTGATCCTTCAGAACGAGAGTGGGTAAGCACAGCCCCACCAAAGTGGTGTGTCAAGGCTGTTATGGATCGTGCCACATATCCAGGTGTTCCCGTATTGCGTGGCATTGTGAATTTTCCAGTGATTCGCCCGGATGGTGCGGTGCTTCAAACCCCTGGATACGATGCCTCTTCCTATCTTGGATATCGACCACTGACAACCTATCTTCCGGTGCCTGATAAACCAACACAGGAAGACGTCAGCAGAGCGCTTTACTTATTATGGGAGCTGGTTTCACAATTTCCATTTGCGGGAGAAGCTGATTTTTCGGCCTGGCTAGCGGGTGTATTGACGCCTTTTGTCCGTTATGCCTTTGATGGCGGTTGCCCTTGTTTTGTGGTTACGGCCAACGCGCCAAGAACCGGAAAGACTAAGCTTGTCGATCTTGCTTCATTGATTGCCACAGGGGAACATGTTGGCGTTGATTCGTATGAGAAAGATGAATCAGAGCTCAAAAAGAAGATTTTTGGATTTGCTAAGAATGGCCAATCGCTGGTTCTGTTTGATAACGTGGATTGTTTATTTGGTAATCACATTTTGGACGCAGCATTCACCGCGACCGCTTGGAGCGATCGCGAGTTCCATACGCAGGACTCGCCTAAGTTTCCGCTGAAGTGGATCTGTTGGGTGACGAGCAATCGGTTTCGTTCCAAGGCGGACACGTACAAGAGAATTCAGCCAATTCGTCTTAAGACAAGCCTGGAGTCGCCAGAGAAGCGGACCGATTTGAAGGATCCGAATATTGAGGATACGGTTCGGTCTCGGCGCGTTGAGTATGTGCAGGCTTGCTTGATTTTGTTGCGCGCTTTTTTCGTCGGTCGTGAGTCTCGCCCGGTTCATCTTCCTTTTTGGCACACTTTTCCGGCGTGGTCGCAAATCGTGCGAAAGTGTCTCGTCTTTCATGGCCTGCGTGATCCATTTGAGACACACGAGGAAAATACAGAAGATATCGATACGACCGTATCGATCAAACGCCAATTGGTTCTTGGCTGGGCGGAGCTGCTTCAAGCGGCTGACGTTTCCGCCTGTTCGGCTCGCGATGCACATCGGTGGCTGAGCGAATACCTGGAGCATTGGCAGCAGAATCCGCGCGAGCCGCTGGTCTGCGAAACCTTGATTACCGCACTGCAGGATCCACAGATTAGCCCGAAGAGCCGCGGACGACTGCCGGAGCCTGCCGATATCGGGTATATCCTGCGCACCGTGCAAGATGGCGTTTTTGAGGGGCTGCGAATTGTGTCTCGGGATAAGGGCAGATCTGGCACACTTTGGGGGATTGAAAAGGTGGAAACATGACCGATCCGTTCTTGAATGCGCGCGATCTTGCGAAACGCTGGAATTGCTCGGTGAGAATGGCGCAGATTTACCTAAACACCGTCTTGCCGGGTATTCGTGTTTCGCCGCGAGCCCTCAGGGTGCGGCTTTCCGACGTTGAGGCTTACGAGCGGGCAAATGCATGCGGGGCGTTCGGGTCAGGCGGGAAGCGGAAGACGGGAACTATCGGATCGAGTGGATCGCAGACGACGGATCCGCGCGAAGTGTTGCAACCGACACTGCCATTTACGCCGATGCCGTCGAGCTTGCCGCCCGCCTCTCCGCGTCGCCTGCGGCACACGCAGCCGCGTACCCGATCGATCTAGAAACCTGCCTCGCTGCTTTTCTGGATACAGCCTCGCTGGACAAGTCTCTGGCTACACGTCGATGCTATGGCCAGAAGGCCGGCCACCTGGCCAGGCTGTTGGGTGCGATTGTGCTGCCAGCGCTGCACATGCGCGACGTCGAGCACTTCCTTTCGCTGCGCCTGCAAGAAGGCGCGGCGCGGGAGACCTGCCGCAAAGAACTGGTGGTCTTGCGACAGGCTCTGAGATTTGCCAAGCGTCGCGGCTGGCTCCCGGAAGTTCCTCTCGATCGCTACTTCCCATCTTTCGCGGCACCCTATCGGCCGCGCGATCGCTATTTGACTGCAGAGCAGGCTGCGGCCTTGCTGGCTGAGCTCGCACCAGGCCGTAGGCTTTGGGTCTGTGTGGCAGCCTGGGCAGGCTTGCGCCTCTCTGAAGTCGAAGGCCTGCGGTGGACGGATGTCGACTTTGACACGGCCGTGTTGCGCGTCCGCGGCAACAAGACCGACGGCAGTTTTCGCATCGTCGGCTTGGCGCCCGACTTGCTTGCTCTATTGCGCGATAGGCGGGCTGTGGCAGGGCCGATCGTGCAGCCTTGGCCGAACGTCCGGCGCGATCTTGCTGTGGCCTGCGCGCGAGCTGGTGTGCCGCGCGTGACACCCAACGACCTGCGCCGCACCTTCGCTTCCTGGCTTGTCCAGGCCGGCGAGTCGAATTTTGTAGTCAGCAAGCTGCTCGGCCACAGCACCACCAAAATGGTCGACCTGGTGTATGGCCAGCTCGGCGCTTCCACACTGCGATCTTCGGTGGCCAAACTGCCCAATCTTCCGGTTGCCGGGCGCGGGGCTGGACGCTCTAGCTCAGCCCGCCGGCTTCGCCATCCGTGAAGATGTGAAGATGCGTGAAGATGAGCTTTTTTTTCATCTTCACGCACTGTCACCGACGAGGATCGGTCGTTTTGTGAAGATGCGAAGATCGATCGGCCGCTTTGGGAGAACTTCGGCCGGACTGCCGTTGTTGCCGTTGTTGCCGTTGTTGCCGCTGTTGCCGCTGTTGCCGTTGTTGCCGTTGTTGCCGTTGTTGCCGTTGTTGCCGCTTCATTTTCCGCGTTAGCGGAATATCAGAAGCTATGCCCCCCGTCGGTGCTCAGAGCCGGAATCGAACCAGCGACACGCGGATTTTCAGTCCGCTGCTCTACCTGCTGAGCTATCTGAGCAAAAGCGAGCCGTACCCTATTTCAGCTGATCGCGAGGGTCAAGAGGTTTTCATGGGGACCGCTGACTTAGATCAGCGGGTAGCCGAACAAGGCGCCGCGGTTGCACAAACCCTTGGGATCGACACGGCGCTTTAGCTCTCGGAGGGCCGCTAGCTCAGAGCCGAGCTGAGCCTCGACGAACGAGGCGGGGAGCGGAAACGAAGCGAGGTAGACACAGCCTCCGGCGGCGGCAATGGCAGGCAGAAACGCGCTCAAGCGAGCTTGAATATGCTGCGCTTCGTCGAGCGTTTGGCACTCGGGCCGCAGCGCAACGATCAAGGCCCAGGGTGTATCTGGCAGCGGCACCAGTGGCAAAAGACTGGCGCCGCGACCACGCAGGACCTGCAGGGAATAGCCGCGGGGAAGACGCTCGCGGCCAAGCTCTTGCGCCCACGCATCGAGCGCACGCAAGAGGTCAAGGCCCGACGGCAGCGGCAGCACGACTTCCAGCGCAGGATTGAAGCGCGGCCACTGTGGCAGTCCCGCCTGTTGCGCATGCGCCAAAAAATCAATCCACTCGGGTTCCGACGCGGCACAGTGGGGCAGATCGCGATGGGCCGTTGCGGCAAGCTCGACGCCATAGGTCCCGACCAGGGCACTCACGGCATAGGGCGGCACCGCATGCGCGCGAGCCCGCACGTAGTCGAAGTGCTGCGCTTCGGCGATTTGGATCGAAGCGGCGACAAAGGACTCGGCGCTTTCGAAGTGCAAGACCCGCGCGTGCAGCGCCCAGCTTCGACGCCAAAGGGACACGCTCAGCTCAGCCAGAATGCCAAGCTGCCCGTGGCCCGAGAGCGCATAGCGCAAGAGCGGATCATCCGATGCGGCCTCATAGCGATCCCCGGTGGGCAAGAGCAGGGTGGCCCGCCGTACGCCGTCCACCTGCAGACCAAACAGGTGTGAAGAATCGCCGAAGCCCCCCACCGAGAGCGTGCCGGCAACTGTTGTGTGCGGATTGTCCGTCAGCACACGCGGCGCTCGATCACGGGTCGCTAGCGCCCTGCACAAAGGCAGCCAGTACAGGCCGCCCTGGACCTGTGCTTCGTCGGCAGACTGCGACGGCAGCATGGCGGACAGACCGCGCAGATCCAGCACGGCGCCACCATCGCACAAGACCTCGCCACTTGGGCTGTGCCCTGCCCCACGCAGCGTGTACGGAATCTCTGCGTCGTATAGAAAGCGAAGAGCGGCCTGCGCTTCCTGCAGATCCCGCGGACACAGGACAAAGGCAGGATCCCGCGTGTGCAGTCCGCCAAAGTCGCGCGCCGCATCCACCTCAAACGTCTCGTGCCGTCCCCAAGGCAGAGGCTCGCCACCGCGACGAAGAAGTACGCTCGACTCGCGGGCAAATGCCAGCGCTTCTTCCAGGTGTGAAGAGGGCCGGCGCTGCGACACCGGCTAGCTCAAAAAGGGCTCATCGGGCTTGCTGACCACGTACTGCGCGCCCTCGCGCGGCAGCGGCAACAGCACCGAACGCGCCAGGCCAAGCTGTCCCGCCCAGTAGGTCAGAATGATCATGTACCCCGCCATGGGCAGCGGCTCGACGAAGCGGTTATAGGCCAGCATGCCGTCGCTAAACAGAAACAGCGTCGCCCCCAAGGCACCGGCCCAGGCATCGGGCCGCGCCGAGGGACCTTCCACCACGCGGGCCCACGCGCGCCAGCCCATCACGACGATGACCGCGGTGTAGATCACAACGGGAATGCGCAGCGCCTGCAGTCCCGGCCACAGCAGCATGAGCATGACGGCTCCAAACAGCAGGATGGGAGCCAAGCGGGCCAGCTTTGGCGCACGAACGTCGCGCCACATGCCGACGACATAGCAGATGTGTCCAAGCAAGAAGGCAACGAGCCCGAACAAGAAGAGGTCTGGCGGCTTTTCCAAAAGGACGTCGCCCACTAGGCCCAGCACCAAGCCAGCGCGCAGCCACCCGCCATAGCGTGCGGTGTGCGGCAGAGCACGTCGCTGCCAGTGTACCCAGAGTGCCATCACCAAGACCGGCACAGGCTTGCACAGCACAGCGAGCCACGTTAGCTGCATGCTGCGCGCCACAAAAAGACCCAAGGCAGCGCTGACCCCAACCGCGGCCAGAAGCCACGCCATCTGTCCAGAAGAAGACACGGGACGGGACATGCTGCCGGGAACGCTACCGCAATTCGTCGAGGCAGGGAACAGGAGAGCGCGCGGGCCCTCGGCGAGCTACGCGCGGGCCGAGCCCCCCCAGCGCTGCAGCATCGAGACTAGCTCCGCGAACGTGAAGGGCTTGCCCAAGCAGTCATTCATGCCCGCTTGTTCTAGCTGCTCGCGCTCGCGCGGACGCAGATCGGCGCTTGTCGCGATGATCGGAACTTGGTTCTTGGGAGCAGGCAGGCCGCGAATCAAGCGACACGCGTCTGGCCCATCCATCTCGGGCATGTAGCGATCCATCAAGACAACATCGAAGTCATTGCCTTCGACGGCTTCGACCGCCTGCTTGCCATCGGCTGCCACGCTGACCCGAGCCCCAAGGCGCTGCAGCATATGCACGGCCAGCGCGCGGTTTATCGGGTTGTCTTCGGCCACCAGAACGCGCAAGCGCTGCAGCGAAAGACCGCTCTCTGCACTCGTGGTCATCTGCCCTGAATCCGTCGACAAACCAGCGCTCGTGCCGCGCTGAGCCGCGATCAAGACTCTGGGCAGACGCACGCAGAACCAGAAGCACGATCCATGACCGATTTCGCTTTGAAAGCCGATCTCACCCAGCATCGCTTCCACCAAACGCTTGGCGATCGCTAGGCCAAGACCTGTGCCACCAAACTGGCGTCCGATCGCCCGATCGGCTTGGGAAAATGGACGGAACAGCTTGTCGTGATGTTCGGCTGCGATGCCGATGCCCGAGTCCTCGACCTCGATGCGCAGTGTCGTAAGATCGCTGCTTGTCGTCGCTGTTTCGACCGATGTGCGCAGCACCACAGCCCCCTGCGCTGTGAACTTGATGGCGTTGTTGAGAAGGTTCAACACCACTTGCCGCAAGCGCGGTGCATCGCCCCGCAGCCACAGCCCTTGGCACGCGCTCAGCTCGCTTGCCAAGCGCAGCTTCTTGCTTTCAGCCAAGGGGGTCACGATGCGCAGCGCTTCCTGTAAGACCAGCGCGGGCTGAAAGGGCTCGCTCTCTAGCGTCAGACGGCCCGCCTCGATGCGCGACAGATCCAGAAGATCATCAATGAGCGCTTGCAGGGCCCCCGCAGCGGCCCGAATCGACGACAGCGGCTCGACCAGCGACGCTGCAAGCTCATGACTGCCCAAGGCCATGCCGGCATAGCCCAGGATCGAGTGCAGTGGCACGCGAAGCTCATGGCTGACCTGCGCCAAGAACAGCGACTTTTCCGCGGAGGCTTGCTCGGCGCGATCCTTGGCCATGCGCAGGGCAGCCTGGCTTTCGATCAAGGCGCGCTGCGCTCTTTGCAGCGAGTCGTATTCGATGCGGCTGTTGCGTGCGCCCTGCAAGATGCGCTGACCATGCTCGGGGGACGGATCGCGCTCGCACAAAAGCAGGCGTTTTCCGTCGACAAACAGCGCAGACAGCTCGTATGTGTATTCGCTCCCATCGGACGCCACTTCGACGCAAATGCCCGACCGTAAGCGACCAAGTGCAGCGCTCGTGGCGGACTGCGCCTTTTGCCAAAACTCGCGCGCATCGACCAGGAAGTGTTCGAAAAATGGTGAGCTGTATTCTTGCGCATCGTCCTGGCCGCGGCGCATCAGGCCCAAGCGGCGGAACCAGCCGGGAATCGGTTCGATCGCGACAGGCTGTGCATCGTCGCTGCAGTCAATCAGCACAATGTCCAAGCGGGCCAAGACTTCGATCAAAAGCTGCTTATCCATGGACCGGCTCCGCAGTACACGGCGTCCGGGAAAGATCAATGCGTGTCGGACGCAGTGCAGCCTCGACGAAGTGTAGCCGATCCTGACCAAAAAACAGCTGTTCACCCCCTGGCTGCGCAACCAAGAAGCTCGGCACGCCAAAGACACCGAGCGCTTCTGCTTCGGCGGTGTTCTTGCGCAGCTCTTCTTTGACGGCGGACTCGCTGCAGCGCGCCAGTAGCTCGACGGGCAAGCCAACCTCGGCGAGCACTCGCGTCAGAGTGGCTGGGTCGTTGACATCTTCGTCCTGCGCCCAAACACAGCGGAACAGCGCCAAGGACAGCTTGGCTCGCGCCTCGCTTTCACCATCACCAGCCAGCAGCGCCAAGCGCAGCGCCGTGACGGTCTGCACGGGAAAGCGCGACTGAAAATGAAACGGCTCGTCGTAATAGCGGGCCCAGCGCGCCAGATCTTCACGCACAAAGCGCTGCTTGGCATCGCTGTAGCTCTCAAGCGGCACCGTCGGAGTACCGAGGTTGCGAAACAGTCCACCCAGCAAAACAGGCCGCCAGTCGACCACCGCCCCACAGTGATCAGCCAGCGCCGCGATCTGCGTCGCCGCCAGGTACCCATATGGGCTAGAAAAGTCGTAGAAGAACACGACTCGACGCGCCTGGTTTTCCACCTTGGGTCCGGCAAACGGTGGCGCATGCAAAGCCGATGGCGGCTTGTTCCCTTTCAAATCGGACGCCGGCTGGTCGGCGATCGAGAGCGGATGGTGTCGCAGCGCTTCTTCGACAAAGTGCAAGCGGTCTTGGCCAAAAAACAGGCGCGGTCCGCTGTGACTGTCGACGATAAAGGATGGTACGCCGAACACGCCCTGCGACAGCGCCTCGTCGGTGCGTCGGCGCAGCTCGCTGGCGATCTGTGGGCTGTGGATCCCGCGCTCGGCCGCGTCAGGATCCAGGCCCCCTTGACTCGCCACACGGCGCAGCACCTGCACGTCGCTGACATCCTGCCCATCGACCCAGTACGCGCGATACAGAGCATCGATCAGAGTCGGCCAGCACAGGCGCGGTGCCCACGTCAAAAGCCGCATCGCTTCCACCGTCCGACGAGGATGCTGCGGCGGAATGGCCAGCGGTAGCTGCAGGAAATCCGCCCAGCGCAAAATATCGCGGAAGGTCATGGCCTTGCGCAGCGGCGCACCGGCCATCGGCTCCGAGCCAAGGGCTTTGAGCACTCCGCCTAGCAAGATGGGCCGATAGTCGATGCGCGCCCGCAAGCGCTCGCAGAGCACGGGCAGCTGACGCGACGCGAAGTACGCGTACGGACAGACGATATCGAAATAAAATGCGACCTCGGGCTGGATGCGATCGAAGGAGCCCTGGCCGAATGCCGTGTTGATGGCGGGAAGAGGGATGCGTGGCGGCCGGTCCAAATCGCCCCCTGCTTACGGCTTGACGTCGAGTGTGATGGTGACAGGCGTGCTCTGTGGCTCACACGTTGCCTCGGTACACACGGCGAAGCGCAGTGTGCCGGGAATAGATTTCTGACCGGCAGAGGCCGCGGTCAGCTGCACTTCAAACACCCCTTGCTCGGCGCTCACCGTCTTGGCATCGGCCTTGGCTAGGCTCGGCTTGGGCGAGCTCACTCCAGCCGGCAGGTTGAGCTTCAGCGACGTAGGGAAGTCCAGGTTCAGGTGATAGCCTTTGCCGGGCTTGAACGTCACCGTCGCCGTGCTCTGCGCCCCGACCTTAGTCGGAGCCGCCTGAATCGCGACGGAGTAGGGCTTGCCAGCCAGGGCCCCGGCAGCAGCCGGCTGAGCCTGAGCCATGGAAGAAACCACCGTCGTGGCCGAGACCAGCGCAAGTCCCAGACCCAGGACCGATAGCTTGAGCGTGCGAGTCATCTGGAGTTCTCCTGTGCGTACGCAGTTCAGTATAGAAAGGACGATTCACGCGGTCACCTCTTCACAGTGCCTCGCCCGCCGGGACAGTGGTTAGGCCACTCGCCGATGTGCCGCTCGATCATGCTGGCTGCGCAGAAGCTCGCTTACGATCGCTGCCGACAGCATCACCATGGGAACTCCGGCACCGGGGTGCGTGCTGCCGCCGACGCAGAACAGATTGTCGACGCCGGGCACGCGGTTGCGCGGGCGAGCAAAGGCGCCCAGCCTAGAGCTTGCCGCCGGTCCATAGATAGCGCCGCGACTTAGCGGAAACAGCGCGGCGAAGTCCTGTGGTGTCACGTCGTCTTCGGCCTGTACGATCGGTGCAAGCGCGATGTGATGGCGTGCAAGCTGCTGCACCACGCGCTCACGACACGCAGCGCGCAGCGCAGCATTCCACGGCCCGGCGCCTTGTTCAGGAAGCGGCGGCGAGTTCGTCAGGCAAAACCAGCGCTGATGTACGTGGCCAAAGTCTGGATTGCACAGATAGACCGTCGGATCCGACGGTGGACCGCTGCGCAGCTCGCGCCACTCTTGCTCGTAGTCATGGGAAAAAAAGACGTTGTGATGAACAAGCGGCAGCGACTCGACCCCGGCGCCATCGACGACAAACAGGTTCAAGTGTGCTGACAGCGAAGGCGCAAGACGAGCGACTGCCTGCGCGTGACGATCGGCGATGCGTGTCCCCGACAGCAAGCGTGCGTATAGCTGCACGGCGTCGCAGTTTGCCACCACGTAGTCCGCTGCCATGCGCTCGCCCCCCACCACGACCGCAGTCGCTCGCTCGCCGCGCTCGTCCAGCTCAACGCGCTCAACCTCTGCTCCGCAGCGAAGCTGTCCACCATGGCGTGTGACAAGCTCGCTCAAACAGGCAGCGACGCTGTACATGCCGCCGTCGACGGCATAGACGCCAAAGGCCAACTCAACATGAGGAATCACGGCAAGCGTCGCTGGGGCGATGAAAGGATCTGCCCCGCTATACGTTGCATAGCGCGCAAACAAGATGCGCAGTCGCTCGTCGGAAAACTGACTGCACACCGCTCGCCACAGGCTGCGCAGAGCGTCCAGGCGCAGCATGCCGAAGGCATCGCGCAGACTAAATGCAGTAATGACCTCAAGCAGCCCTTGCGGCAGCGCTCGACGCAGAAACGGCCCTTCGACCGCTTGATAGATCGCAGCGGCGTGTCGCCGGAAGCGACAGTAATCTTCGGCAGATCGTTGCCCAAGTACGCGCGCTATCTCGTCCGCTGAGCGCTGCCACGCAGCGTCGGGATGGCGATGCGTGCCTGTGGACGGTGGCTCGTCAGCGAACAGATCCAGCGCGCTGCCATCGGCGAAAAAGTGGCGACACAGCGGCGACAGCGGCGACAGCGAAAGCACATCGCGACGCGAAACCCCAGCACACGCCAGAAGATCGTCGAGCACCCAAGGCATAGTCATCACGCTGGGGCCGCCATCGAATGAGTCACTGCCGACAGCGATTTGCCGCATCTTGCCGCCGGGACGCGGGCCACGCTCAAGCAGGGTGACGGCAAAGCCACCGGTTAGAAGGCGCAGCGCCGTCGCTAGTCCACCGACGCCAGCGCCGATGACAATAACGTGCGGTGCATCTTTCGCAGGGGTTCTTTGCGTCACCATATCAAGCCGCCGTCGTGTGCGAAGTGGGCTGCACCGCCTGCGTAGCGCCGACCACCGACCGTCGGCGCGGAGTCAACAAGCCAAGACAGCCGTATCGTCGCTGCAGTGCAGGGTTGAAGTAGAAGGCATCTTCCCGCTCGACAGATCCACGGCCGCTTGAATCGCTGGGAAACGATAGCTCGAAGCGAGCCAAAAGCTGCGCCAAGAACATGCGCAGCTCAAGCCCGGCCAAGCGCTTGCCGATGCACATGCGATGCCCGCCGCCAAAGCCCAAAAGCGTGTACGGAGCAGGTCGGCGAATCGTGCCAGCCTCGTCGAGAAAACGCGCTGGTTCAAAGCGCAGCGGGTCAGGAAATAGCTCGGCCATGCGGCCGGTGTAATAGGGGCTGTACGCCACCTTGCTGCCCGCCGAAATGCGATAGCCGCGGTACTCGATGTCATCGCGCACGCCACGCATCAAGAAGTGCAGCGGTGGATACATGCGCTCGCTTTCCATGAGCAGCGCTTCCAGATAGGCATGCCTTTCGGTTCCGTCGCTGCGTGGATCTTCAGACAGCGCGGAAGATGCATCACTGCGCGTCTCAAGCTCGCTGCGCAAGCGACCGTGGACATGCGCATGACGACCCAGCGCCGCCACCGCCGATGTCAACAAGCTGGCCGTCGTGTCATAGCCGGCGTACAGAAATGAGATCAGCTCTGAGACGATCGCTTCATCAGGCAGCAGCGTGGGATCTTCGGCTTGCGCGGCTAGCAAATTGCGCAGCATCGGGGGAGGCGTTCCTTCGCCGCGACGGTAGCTCTGCAATCGTCCGTGGAGGTACCGCGACAGCACAGCCCGAGCCCGCGTTGCGCGATGAAACGGCAGACCTGGAATGTTCAAGTGAACGACGCTGAACAGGCCGTGGCCCAGCTCTTCAAACCAGTGCAAAAGCTGGCTGCGCGGCATGCCGGGATCGGCATCAGGAGCCCCCAAGATCAGGCTGGCAACGACGTGGAACGTGACGCGCCGAACAACTTCCTGCAGATCGACGCGCAGCGTGCTATCCCCCGGATTGCGAGGGGCTTGGCTGGCAAGCTCTGACAGATGCACGTCAATGATGCGCCCGATCTCTGTCAGGTATTCATCGTCAAGCCGCGGATGAAACGCTGGAATGATCAAGCGGTGACGTCGTCGGTGTGCGTCGTTGCGCGGCTGGCCTTCACGCGCTGGCTCATCGTCAAGCAACAGCAAGATCTGGCGACCAAACAGCGGCTCCATGGTGAAGCAGTAGCCGTCGTACCAGGTGAATTCATCTTTGTACGCAGGCGACAGGATGCGCTCGTTTCCTTCGCGCCCCATCAGCCAAACCAGCGGCACCAGACCACGGCGGCTGCCTCCTGCTGGCACCATGGATCGCCATACTGGGCCAAAGCGCTCGGTACACTCGCGAATCGGTCCGCGCGGATCGGCGACGAAACGACGGGCAAAAAGCAGGCTGGAAAGCGGGCTAAGTCCCGGAGGGCTCGTGTGCGACGAAGAAGAAGCCATGGCCTAGTGATTCAAGGAAGGAGTGGGCAGCAGATCGCTGATCTTCTGCAGCAGGCTCTTTGCATCATCGGTGGATAGCTTGCCGCGCGCCAGCGCTTGCAGCTCACCGCTGGGTCCGACGACGAACACGGCGCTCTGGCCGGTGCTCAGTCCATAAAGTTTGCGCACGCTGCCTCGCCAATCGACCAGCACCGTAGCGCCCTGATTCCGCAGCGGTCGCAGCGCGTCTTTGACGAAGCCTTTGGCTGGCCAGAAGTCATATCCATCGACATCGGCCAGCGCGATCACACGAAGCTGCGACAAATTTTGTTTCGAGAGCCGCGCAAGCTCAGCCTTAAAGTCCGCGTTTTCTTTCGCTGACTTGCGATCTTGGTGCAGCACCACCACAACGGGAGAAGCACTGCTCGACGTGTCGTAGTAGCCGCGCAAAAGCGCTGCGTGATCGTCGAGATCGGCGAGACGCGCATCGAGAAGCGGAGCCGCATCCAGCGCCCCTGCGACCTGCGCGGACTCGGCCACCGCGATGCTTGCAGTCAACGTCAGCGGGGCAAGAACACACAGCGCAGCCAAAAGCGATGCGGCGCCTCGGGCCTTGCCGGCCCCACCCCGCGCCAGCGAGCGTGCGCCGCGGCGTGGAGCCGCCACCGTGGTCTTGGCCGCCGCTTTCTTACGCGATGGCGCAGCCTGCGGCACCTGCAGCAGCGTCGTTTCGCCCATGCGCAGGATGCACGCGAACTCGGCTGCAGTGATCGGCACCACGGACAAGCGACTGCGGCGCAGCAGGTTGATGTCGCGCAGCCGTGGCTCCTTGCGAATGGCATCCAAGCCGACGGGCTTGCTAAGCGCGCAGACCGGGGCTACATCGACCACCGACCAGTCCCCGCCGTCACCGCCGTTGTCTGGATTCGCCGTTGGGTCGGGGTACGCCGTCGTGATGACCGTCGCCACGCCCACCACTTCTTTGCCCTCGTTCGAGTGATAGAAGAGCAGCAGGTCCCCTTGCTTCATCGCCCGCAGGTTGTTGCGCGCTTCAAAGTTGCGAACACCATCCCAGCTGGCGCGGCCGTCGCGCACCAGGTCGGCGAAGGAAAAGACATACGGCTCACTCTTGACCAGGTAAAAGTTGGGCATCTCAAGTCACCGAAGGCACGTTCGCGGAGTCTTCGCAGAAAGCGACCAAAGCAGCAAGGACCAGATCGGCAAGGAGCGGATCCGCCCAGCCCCACCGCCGCTGCATCCAATGCAGCAATTTGGGCTGCTTGCCGCGATGAGTCGCTGACACGAAGCACAGGCGAGGCTCGCGCAGAATCGCGCCTGCCCAGGCAAGAGGCTGTTTATCATGCACAGTCAGATGCCAAGCGGCCGTGATCCGGTGCCACGCTACGTGCCTGAATGGGCGCTTCCGGCGTACGCCTTTGTGCCAGGGTTGTGGCCACATCCCCGTCGGATCGGCGGCCACAGCCATGGAATCGTGGACGCGGAAACGGCTCCGCTTTTATCGGATCAGCCGCGGGCTTGTCGGGCCTTTCTGCGCGGCTTGGACCTGTTCAACCACGGCTACTACTGGGAAGCCCACGAGGCCTGGGAAGGGCTGTGGCGTGACGCGCAAGAGGCCGCGCAAAAGGCGCTGCTGCAAGGTCTGATTCGCTTGGCGGCCTGTGGCGTCAAGCTTCGGCAAGGTCTTTCCCAGAACGTGTGCAGCCACGCTCAGGCGGCGCAGGCGCTCTTCGGCCGAGCGCAAAAAGAGGCAGGACATAGCCTGCTGTGCGGTCTGGACTTGCCGATGCTGCAGGCTCTGGCGCAGCAGGCCTGGACACACCCAGCACCGCGCCAGGCGCAGGCCCAGGTGGCGGTGCAGGTCGTGTTTGCCCAGCCTCTGCGCCTTCGCGACGGCAGCGGCTAGCTCTTCTTCGCGTCCTTGTCTTTCTTGCCGTCGCTCTTTCCGGCAGATTCGGCAGACTTTTCGCCCTTTTCCCCCTTGCAGGCAAGAGACAACACCGGGCTTCCCAGCAACAACACACCCATCATCATCATCGCCATTGGCTTCTTCATCGAGCGCTCTCCTGGTTCAAGCTGTGAGGACCGCTGCGCGAGGCAGCGAGACAAATACAGCGAGGACCCACGCGCTATTCCCCCCGCGTTCTGCCAGCGCGGCGCTCTATACTTCCGGCATGGGCGACTCTTCCCAAGATCCAGCGAACGCAGCGACGAAGCGACCGTTTCCCGACAGCTTGTGTCATCGCTGTGCAGCGCCACCGCGCTTGGTGACATCCGGCCGGGGCAGCGTCTTTATCTTGTGCCCTCTTTTGCCCAGCAAGTACCCGCCGCAGCCCGTGCGTAGCTGCCCCCTGTTTCGCCCGAACATTCCGCCCGAGATGAAGTAGCCTGGGTCGACGCTGCATCGCGTTGCGGATGGTGGACACACGAAAAAGGACATTGGCTTGATGCGCATCGCGCACATCTCGGATCTGCACGCGTTTGAGCTCAAGGACGCTGCGCTCTGGCAGTTTCTCGGCAAGCGCAGCCTGGGCCTGGTCAACATGTGGCGCAAGCGCGCGGCCGGTCATCCGCTGCACATCCTCGATGCGCTGTGCCGTGATCTCAACCGCGTGCCCGTTGATCACATCGTCGCGACGGGCGATCTGACCAATCTGTCTTTGCCAAGCGAGCTTGCGCGGGCGCGAAAAGCGCTGGATTCGCTGCGCTTGGGATCCCGCGAGATCTCGGTGATCCCAGGCAACCACGATGTCTATGCCTGGGATGCCTATATGAGGCGCTCGTTCGAAACGCACCTCGCGCCGTACTGCGCGGGGGATGATCTGGCGAGCGAGCCGCCGCGCTTTCCGTATGTCCGAGTTCGCGGCCCCGTCGCGATTATCGGCTGCTCGACGGCGCTGCCCTCGCCACCGCCGCTCGCCGATGGCTGGCTGGGCACAGCGCAGATCGAAGCGATCGGGCAGGCGCTCGATGCTCAAAAAGGGCGCTTTCGGATCCTGCTCATCCATCACCCACCGCTGCCGCAGAGCTTGGATCTGCTGCGCGCTCTGCGCGACCGCCGCGCCCTGCAGAAGGTTCTGCGAAAGCTCGGCTGTGAGCTGATCCTGCACGGTCACGAGCACCGCGACGTGCGTAGCGCCCTGCCAGGGCCAACCGGAGACATTCCGGTGATTGGCGTGGGCTCGGCGACGTACAGCGATCCGCGGCCCGATCGAGCGGCTCGCTACAACATCTACACCGTGATCGAAAACGGCCCGGCGCGCTTCGAGTTCCGGGTTGAGCAGCGCGTCTATTCACCCGCACAGGGCGAGTTCGCCCAGAGCGCCGCGCTGCAGCAGAGGACCTAGCGCGGACTACTTCGCATCGGGGTCGAGCGGCACGTCGATCGACTCTCCGCACAGCGCTCCCGCGAAGGGGTACAGGTTGGGACTTGAGTCCAGGTTCTTGCCGTCTGAGCCGGGGCACCAGGGCCCATTGTTAGCGCGCGAGCTACATAGCACCCCCTGAATCTCAGGCGGTAGCGGCAGCGCGTGCAGGGCCGAGCTGGTCGGCGTTGCCTCATCGATGAAACGAGGAACGGCGTTTTGCAGTCGTGTGCTCAACGCGGCATCACTGCAGTCTATGCACTCAAACACCGTGGCTTGTGTCTGCTCTCCCGCTTGTGCCAGGCGCAAGGTAATCGCTCGGGTTGTGGCCTTCTTCGCAGCGCCACCCACTTCGATATGCAGCGCCAAGCGCACCTGCCCGCGCAGCAGGGCCACCTGGCTGCCCTGCGGCAGACCCGTTGCGCGATCGCTCTCGACAAGCTGCAGATCGCGCCCCGTCAGACCCAGCGGTCCGCGCAGCGCCTCGATGAGCTGACCGCGCAGCTTGCGCTCAGCTGGACTTTTGTCTTCCCCCACGCGCAGGCTCAGCAGCACGCGGTCGCCATGCTGCGGCGAGTTTGCAGGAACCACCGGATCACCGCTCTGCGCGCTCTTGGCAGAGCCCACCGAGTCAAAGCAGAAGCTCGGGACGCGTGAATCGCTGCTGTCGCTGTCGCCGCTACCCTCTTCGGCAAAGTACGCCATCTGCGTCGAGAGAGTGCGCGAGACCTCGCAGGCGCGGCAGTAGTGATCGCGAAAGCTCAGCGTGTGGCTCGCCAGATCCACACGCCACATGCGCATCAGCGTGATCGGCGTGTCGCGCCCCATCGAGCGCTCTTCGACGTAGCCACCGATCAAGACGCCTGCTTTGATCTCGCAGGAACGCGCGAATTCCTGCGCAGCCAGGGCCGGCTTGGCGTTTTCCAGCGCAGGCACCGGCCATACGCGACGCGTATCGCTGCCCAACTGACCCAAGCGCTTTTCCACGGCAGCCGACAGCAGAGCGTCGCGCTTGCAGTCACGGCGGACGCCCCAGAAGTAAATCGGAGGGCCATGCGTCGACGGAGCCATCTGGGGTGGCGGGCACGCAGCAAGGCCCAGCACAAGCAGCAGGAACGCTGGCTTTGGCACGCGCACGTCAGTTCCTCTTCGCTGTCTTGGGTCCCAAAAGCGGAACAGCGCTAGCCCCTTCACCTTCAAGAGAAGGCGTACCCGGTGCTCGCTTGCGTGGCGCCTGGCGCATCAGATCGGCGATGGCACTGACTAGCTCGCTGCGCCGCGCTGCGATGCTGCCGACCATGGCGTAACGAACGACAAACTCCGAATCGATGAGCAGGGTCATCGGCAGGTGCAGCTCTCCGCCGAGCAGAGCTGGGCGCAGCGACTCAGCCAGCGCGGCCCCGACATCCAGGTAAATCGGAAACGGCGAGATCGGCGGCTGGCCAGCCACGGCCGCGCGGCGATTCTCAAAGCTCTGCGCGCCCAGCGTCTTTTTCACTTCGGCACCGCTGGCCGTCTCGCTGATGAACAAGAAGCGCACGTCACCGCTGTAGTTGGCTTCGATGCGGCGCCCGGCTTCGCGCAGCCAGCCCATGTCTCCGGCCTGTGCCGTCGCGAACAGGTGTACGACCAGGATGCGCGCGGCCGGCGGATCGCTCATCAGCGTGGTCAGCCAGTTGTCGCTGCGCGGATCCAGCACGCGCAAGTTCGAGGACACGTGCATCGGCGAGACCGCCTGATTGAGCAAGCGGCCCTCATCGCGACGAATCAGCGGCGCTCGCTCGGGTTCTGTACCCGATCCGGCCCAGGCAGGCAGGCTTAGGACCCACAGCAGCGACGACAGCAGGAACAGAATACGAAGCGTCATGAAGTACGCCCATCATATCCCACGGCTTACAAAACGTGCCTGCAACCTGGCACACACGCAGCGCTTTGAATCGGCTCGCGTGCTGGATACAATGCGCGAGCCATGAACAAAGTATTTACCGACGCGGACGCGGCATTATTCGACGTGCAGGATGGCGCAGTGATCCTCTCTGGAGGCTTTGGCCTCTGCGGCATTCCTGAAAACTGCATCGACGCCCTGCTGCGGCGCGGGGTCCGCAACTTGACCATCGTGTCGAACAACTGCGGCATCGATGGCAAGGGGCTGGGCAAGCTGCTCGCAGCCGGGCTCGTGCGCAAGATGGTCTCGTCGTACGTCGGCGAAAACAAGACCTTCGAACGGCAGTACATGGAGGGCACGCTAGAAGTAGAGCTGTGCCCTCAGGGAACGCTGGCCGAGCGGCTGCGCGCAGGGGGAGCCGGCATTCCGGCCTTCTTTACCCCGACGGGCTTCGGCACGCCGCGAGCCGAGGGTCGCGAGACGCGCACCTTCCGCGACCGCCTGGGCCACGAGCGAAGCTACGTCCTAGAGACCGCGCTGTCCGGCGACTTTTCAATCGTCAAAGCGTGGAAAGGCGACCGCTTCGGAAATCTCGTCTATCGCAAGACCGCGCGCAACTTCAACCCCGAGATCGCGACCGCAGGCCGCATCACCATCGCCGAAGTCGAGCAGCTCGTCGAGCCGGGCCAGCTTGATCCAGATCATGTGCATACGCCCGGCGTCTACGTACAGCGCATCTTCGTCGGCAAGAACTATGAAAAGCCGATCGAGCAGCGCACCGTACGACCGCGCGCACAGGCTGCCTCTTAAGCCCTTTCCGCCCTTTGCACCGACGAGGAATCGCTATGGCACTTACGAACGATCAGATGGCCATGATGGCGCGCCGCGTGGCCCGCGAGCTACGCGACGGCTATTACGTCAACCTGGGCATCGGCCTGCCGACGCTGGTTGCCAACTACATCCCAGCCGGATTGGAAGTCATCCTGCAGTCGGAAAACGGCATGCTGGGCACCGGTCCGTTTCCGTTCGACGGCGAAGAAGACGCCGACCTGATCAATGCCGGAAAACAGACGGTCACTGCGCTTCCTGGCGCAGCTTATTTCTCGTCGTCTGAGTCATTCGGCATGATCCGCGGCGGCCACATAGACATGTGCGTCCTTGGCGCGCTGCAGGTATCCGAGGCCGGTGATCTCGCCAACTGGACGATCCCCGGCAAGATGGTCAAGGGCATGGGTGGGGCCATGGATCTCGTCGCGGGAGCCCGCCGCGTGCTGGTCATGATGGAGCACGTTGCACGCAAGAAAGGCGATCCCGAGACCGTGTTCGACCGCAAGATCCTAAAGCGCTGCACGCTGCCCCTGACGGCGCCGCGCTGTGTCAGCCGCATCATCACCGAGCTTTGCGTGATCGACGTGCAATCCGATGGGCTGCACTTGTCTGAGCTAGCCCCCGGCGTCTCCGTCGAGCAAGTGCAAGCGCAGACCGAGCCCGCGCTGATCGTGCCCGCGGGGCCCGAAGCAAATATCCCGCGCATGGCGGCATAGCGTTTCGACTGTTTGTTGGGGAACGCCGAGCCGCGAAGGTGCGGCAGGCAATGCGCAGAGAGAAACCGCGCGCTTAGGTGTTGGGGGCGCGGGTGCGCTTGGTCTTGGGCTGGCCCATCTCGCTTGAGCCCGGCGGCGAGTAATCGACCCAGCGATAGCTCGGCTCAGGGCGCACGTCGACGTGAATGAAGCCGGCGTGGGGATAGATGCCGATGCCCATGCCACCCGTGTCCAGGCCCTCTACGAAGTTGCGCAAGACCCCATCGGCCAAGCCGGGGATCGTGATGTCCGCGGCGCTGCCAACGTAGTGATAGCTCGTCGTGCGGCGCTGATTGCGGAAGCCTGAGATCAGCGCGATCGGCTTCTTGAAGCGGTCGTAGATGTGCGAGAGAACTTCAAAGACGTGCGGGTCGATCGACTTTTCCGTCTCGGTCCGACGGCAACGCCACAAGTGATTCAGGCGATCCAAGGCCTCGTCGTTATACGTGCCATCGGCGTTGTATAGCTGCAGCGTCATGTGCTCGCCAGGCTCGTTGAGCGAATAGATCTCAATCTTGCCGGACGGTCGCTTGAGCGGCTGCACGCGTAGCTTGGACTCAGGAACGGCCCAGCCGTTAAAGATCTGGCGGGGCGAGTGTTTCTTAGAGGCCTTGCCTGCCTTGCTTGAACCCGACGAAGTCGAACGTGCGGGCTCTGCCTTGGCTACCGATAGGCTGGTGCAGAGCACGGCTCCGATCACCAGTGCGGTTAGTCTGCTGTGCGGTTTCACGATCCTCTAGCCTCCTACTGCTACTAGATGTCCCGGCGCCGCAACGCTGGGACCTCGATGATGGGGCACGCACAAGCGAGAAGCATCTCGGGGGTGTGTGCCTTTCGTTTTCAGGCTAAGCCACGCTATCCAAGCTAGGAATCAAAGAACAGCCGTTAAGGCAAGTCTCACCGTACTTGGGTATCGCGACATGGGTCAAGAAGAAATCTGGGGAGGCTCGCTTTTATTCCGCTCACAACTCCGGGCACCTACTCGATCGGCGGCACCGCAGGTAGGGCACTGGCGGAGAGTGCAGCCGTCGAGAGGGCCAAGTGCTCAAGCTCGATGCCCAGCCGCTGTGAGAACTCAAAGATGCGCTCGTCTCGATAGAACTCGCCATAGACGATGCGACGCAGTCCCGCGTTGGCGATCGACTTGAAACACGACCAACACGGCGAGGCCGTGACATAGATCGTGCCGTCGTTGATGGCGACGCCATTTTTGGCCGCATGGATGATGGCGTTCTGCTCCGCGTGAATCGTGGCGACGCAGTGACCGCCTTCCATCATGTGTCCGATGTCGTCGCAGTGCGGCAACCCGCGCAGCGAGCCGTTGTAGCCCGTCGATAAGATGGTGCGGTCGCGAACGATGACCGAGCCAACGTTCTTGCGACTGCAGGTCGAACGCGAAGACACCACCTGAGCGATGTCCATGAAATAGCGATCCCAGGAGACGCGCTGCATCACGAAAAAAGGGGTACGAGGAAAAGGAGCGAAGGAAAGGAGGGGGCGACTGCGACGGAAACCGTCTAGTCGGCGTCCGCGCTGTCTTGCGGTGCCGCTTGCAGAGGAGCACCGACCGCAGCCCCCGCGCCGGCCGCAGGAGCCGCACCGGGAGCAGCCGCCGACGGTGGTTTCACAATAACGGTGGGCCCTGCCGGCGGCGTCGGTCCGACGGGCCGCTTGGTCTGTCCCGACTTCGGGCCGATGATCATCAGCATGCGCCGGCCCTCCATCATGGGCGCCTGCTCGACCTGCGCGACGTCAGCCAGTGCCTCGACCACTCGCTTCAGCACTTGCTGGCCCACTTCGGGGTGGACGATCTCGCGACCGCGGAACTGGATTACCAGCTTGGCCTTGTTCCCGTCCTGCAAGAACTCGCGGATGTGCTTCACCTTGAAGTCGAAGTCGTGTTCGTCCGTCTTCGGACGGAACTTCATCTCTTTGACTTCGATCACCGTTCGCTTGGCTCGCTCCTCGCGTTCCTTCTTCGCCATCTCATACTTGAAGCGGCCGTAGTCCATGATCTTGCAGACTGGCGGCACTGCTTTCGGCGAAATCTCGACGAGGTCGAGGCCTTCCTCGCGCGCCATGCGCAGAGCATCGGCGGTCTCTAGGATGCCGACCTGCGCACCATCGGGACCGATGACGCGGACGCGTGGAATGCGGATGCGGTGGTTGACTCGATACTGCTCGGCAGGGGCTGGGCGGCTGTCGGTTCGAATGGGACTTTCTCCTGTGACCGGTTCGTGACTCTATTAATTAAGTCTGCTTTTCATACCGCGGTCGGGTCGCCGGTGCAATACCCTTATCGGATGTCCCCCAAGGCCCTCAAGGATTCGTCCAACGCGGACGGGGCGGCTGCAGGGGGCCGGCAGCGAAACATGCACCCGCGTCCGGGATCGCATCGTCCAGGCTCGCAGCCGGGCCGCCGCGGGTCGCGAGCCCACCCCCCGCGCTCGCGCTCCGCGCCGATTCGCCCGTCTCATGTCGCTCTCTGGCTGGTCTGTGGCACGGCCAGCGCCGTGGTGAGCGCCAAGCTCGCCCTGCAGGCGCGCGAGGCCACAGTCTCAGCCCCGACGCCCGTCGCAGCGCTCGCGACGCCCAGCGATCGCCCGGCACGTGCCCGCAGTGGCCCCGCGCCCCCCCGCAGCGCACCGCCCAGTCCGACCGCAGCCGGAACGTCGACATCACCGCCTGCGACTGGGGCCCCAGCCGGTGTGCCGGCCCTGGCCGCAGTGGACGCGCCCCTTGCCGCCGCAGCAAGCGTCGGCGCAGCCGGCGCCTCGGGATCCACAGGGGCCGCTGCCGCCCGCGCCGCCCAGGTCCTTTCTGACGTCGCCTTCGTCGCCGAGTCGCACGGTCCCCAGGTGCGAGCCTGCTACGACCGGGCCTTTCGTCACGATCCCGCGGCGCCCAGCGGGCGCGTCGAGTTATCGTTCACCTTGGTCGATGCTGGTGACTTCGGCCGCGCCGTCGATGTTCGCCCCGAGCTAAACCTGCTGGGCAACCCCACCGTCGCTAGCTGCCTGGCTGAGCTGGGCGGCGAGTGGCGCTTCCCACGCCCCGCCGGTGGTCAGCCGCAGCCGGTGCGTTACCCGTTTCTGTTCTCGGCGGCCAGCCCTTAATCCTGTCTCGCCCCTGCGCTCGCCGCCATGACCCGCCGAGCCCCAGACCCCGACGTCGACAACGCGCTATCATGTCGCGACACAGGAGGCATTGGCGATGAGCATCTCCCTCGGCCCAGACGCTGCGGACAGCAGCAACAACAGCGCCCCACTCGATGACGTTCTCGTCCTCGGTGCGGGGCTGGCGGGACTGTTCGCAGCCCGTCAGCTTGCCCAGCAGGGGCTGCGTGTTCGCGT
>CAZKOY010000072.1:0-27148 GCA_964554495.1 uncultured Myxococcales bacterium | reverse complement strand
GCGCTGGGCAGTGGCGCGAGCTTCTGAACAGCGACGCCGCGACGTATGGCGGAAGTGGTCAGGGCAACCTGGGCGAGTGCCTCGCGCTCGACGCGCCCCACCAGCGCCAGCCGGCTTCGCTGCGGGCGCACCTGCCTCCACTGTCTGCGCTGTTCTTCAAGCACGCGTAGACACACGCGCCGACGCGCGCTCAAAGCGCGTCACCCTCTGCTCTCCCGCCCGGCTCAAGCGTGTACGTGCGAACTTGCACATAACGCCTTGACTCACCTGTCGTTTTCTGAAAAAAATCACCCTGCGCAGTTTTTTCCAACTGAGCAGTTACCTGCCCATGGGGTCTTCTTCAGCCAAGCCGGCTGAAGAACCGGGCGGTCTGTGGCATTGCAGCAACTTTGCGGCGATGCCAGTGGGTCGGGGTGTGCCCATTTTCCGGCCCGATCGGGAAGTCCATTTGCCAAGGACAACAAGGAGAGCCATCGATGGCAGTCGCACTCACGTACCCAGGTGTCTATATCGAAGAAGTTCCCAGCGGTGTGCGCTCGATCAGCGGAGCGGCGACAGCGGTCGCTGCCTTCATTGGCCGGACGCAGCGTGGGCCGATCCATGAGCCCGTTTTGATCCACAGCTTCGCAGACTTCGAACGCTTGTTCGGCGGGCTCTGGCTGGACAGCACCGTCAGCTATGCCGTTCGTGACTTCTTTCTAAACGGCGGTGGCCAAGCTGTGATCCTGCGCTTGTTCCAGCCGGCCAAAGACAACACCGGGAAAGATGTTCCCGCGACGGCCAAAGGCACGATCTCGGGCCTGACGCTCGAAGCCAAAAACCCCGGCAAGTGGGGCAATCAGATCAGCGTCCGCATCGATCACAGTGACCTCAGCCAAGAGGTCGCGGATCGCCTGGGCCTGAAGCTCGAAGATCTGTGGAACCTCAGCGTCAGCTATACCTCGTCGACGGGTGTCACCGAGGAGCGCTTTACGCATGTGACGCTAAAAGACAGCCCGCAGAACGTCGACCGCATGCTGCAGGCCAGCAAGTTCGTGCGCGTGCCGACGGCCGATGGCAAGCCGGTGCTGCCCGATGCCAGCAAGCGCCCAGACGCAAGTGCTGCGATGCGCTTGGATGGCGGCGCGGACAGCCAGCCCCTGGATGTCACGACCTATGTCGGCGATGGGGCCAAGACGGGCCTGTATGCGCTGGACAAGCACGAGCAGTTTTCGCTGATGGTCATTCCGCCAGACACACGAGACGGCAACACGTCGACCGATGTCTATGCAGCGGCGCTTTCGTACTGCGTCAAGCGGCGCGCTGTGCTGCTGATCGATCCGCCGACCGAGTGGGCCAACCGCACGCCAGCCATGGCAGACCTGAAGCTGTCGGGCGCGGCCGCACGCAATGCGGCGGTGTACTTCCCGCGCGTCCTTTGCGCGGATCCGCTGCGTCGTGGTCAGATCGACACGTTCCCGCCTTCGGGAATGATCGCAGGCGTCCTTGCGCGCACCGATGCCCAGCGCGGCGTGTGGAAAGCGCCCGCCGGCCTGGATGCTGCGCTGCTGGGTGTGCAGGGCCTTGCGACGCGTCTCAGCGATGCGGACAACGGCCAGCTCAACCCGCAAGGCATCAACTGCCTGCGCAGCTTTCCCGGCAGCGGCCCGGTGGTCTGGGGCGCACGCACGCTGCGCGGATCCGATCTGATGGGCGACGAGTACAAGTATCTGTCGGTGCGGCGCTTGGCCTTGCACATTGAAGAGAGCCTGTACCGCGGCACGCAGTGGGTGGTGTTCGAGCCCAACGATGAAGCGCTGTGGGCGCAGATCCGCCTGAACGTCGGCTCTTTCATGCAGAACCTGTTCCGTCAGGGCGCGTTCGCTGGCCAAGCCGCCAGCGAAGCGTACTTCGTCAAGTGCGACAAAGAATCCACGCCGAAGACGGATGTGGCTCTTGGCATCGTCAACATCGTCGTCGGCTTCGCACCGCTCAAGCCCGCGGAGTTTGTGGTGGTGAAGCTGCAGCAGATCGCCGGCCAAGCGACGTCGTAACCCCTTTTTGCAAGAGGTCTGAACCATGGCTCAGTTCGTTGTAAACCCCTCGCGGGTCGACCCCTACAAGAACTTCAAGTTCCGCATCAAGATCGGCGATCACTATGTCGCTGGTGTGTCAAAAGTTAGCTCGCTGCGTCGCAGCACCGAAGTGGTCAAGTGGCGCGAAGGCGGCGATCCCAGCACCAGCCGCAAGTCGCCCGGCCGCACCGAGTACGAAGCGATCACGCTCGAACGTGGCGTCACGCACGACAAGGAATTCGAGCAGTGGGCCAACCAGGTGTGGAAGCAAGGCAACAACCTCGGCAAAGAAGTGTCGCTGCAGGACTTCCGCCGCAACCTGACGATCGAGATGTACAACGAGGCCGGTCAGCTGGTGCTGGCCTATCACGTGCTGCGCTGCTGGGTCAGCGAGTTCCAAGCGCTGCCTGAGCTCGATGCCAACGGCAACGGCGTGGCCATCCAGACCATCAAGCTGGAAAACGAAGGCTGGGTGCGTGACACGGCGGTGGAAGAGCCGGAAGAAGCGACCGTCACGCCCTAAGCCATGGCAGCCATCGTGCGTCCATTGAGCCACGCCGACCTGCTCTCGATCTGGGAGCGGGGCGACCGGCTGCATCCTGCTCAGCTCGCGGTGGAGCTGCTGCAGCGCGCGGTACCGAGCCTCTCGGCCGCAGCGCTGTGGCAGCTGCCACTGGGACAGCGCGATCGGCTGCTGCTAGCGCTTCGCGAGCAGACATTTGGGCCCACGCTGCGCTTGGTCGCCGCGTGTCCCCACTGCCGCGAAGCGCTGGAACTAACGATTCAAACCACCGAGCTCTGCAGCCCGCCCGCAACGACCGCGCTGCCGTTTCCAGAGGCCGAGGACGCACAAGCCGTCGTCGAGCTGCGGGTGAGTGATTACTGCATCCGCTATCGCTATCCAAACAGCGCAGATCTGATGGCCGTGGCGCGCTGCACCGGTCGGCAGGACGCACTGCAGATGCTGCTTGCACAGTGCCTGCACGCAGTCCACATCGAGACCGGCGATCCCGTCGCTGATCTGCCGCCCGATGTGGTGCAAGCCATCGCCGAAGACATGAGCGCGCGGGACCCGCAGAGCGAGCTTCTTTTTAGCTTGCGCTGTCCAAGCTGCGACACCGCGTGGCAGGCCATCTTGGATGTCGCATCGCTCTTGCTCAAAGAGCTACAAGCCGAAGCCGAGCGACTGCTCGATGAGCTGCACGCTCTGGCCGCTGCGTATGGCTGGAGCGAGCCCACAATTCTTTCGCTGAGTGCCAAAAAACGCCGCGCCTATTTGGCGCGCTGCGGAGCTTGCGCATGAGCCACTTTTTGTCCCGCTTGGTGGCTCGCAGCCAGGGGACCATGCCTCGCTTGGAGCCACTGATCGCGCCGCGCTTTGCGCCCGGTCTGGACCTGGCCGAGCCCGACGAGCCATCGCTGGATGCGCTGCCTCCTGCCCCGGTTGCCGGGCCTGTCCGATCCGCAGGACCGCGCCGCGTGCATGCAGCTCCAGCGCCAGCTGCCGAGTCGACCGAGCGAATGACTGCGCCCCCAGTCGTGCATGCGCAGTCCTCAAGCCCCGAGCACGCTGGGACGGAGCACGCGTGGACAGAGCCTGCCGCGCCGCAGACAGCCATGCGGCTGATACGCGCCGAGGTGCCTGCACCCGTGCGATCCTCAAGCAGCCATGCAACGCAAGCAGCCGACGCAAGCAGAGTAGCCGACCCTCCGAGAGCAGCCGACCCTCCGAGAGCAGCCAGAGCGGCCAGCGCGACCGCAGATCTGGAAGAAGTGCAGAGCGCGAAACATCCCCGTACCGAGTCGTGGGACGACACGTCGGGCCCGCCCTGGTCACAGCCTGCGCTGCAGGCACGTGCATCCTTGAGCGCGGCTGCGGATGCAGCGGACACGCCGCGCACGATGCAGCATCCCACGGCGGTGAGCCAGCGCGCTCGTGCCGCGGGATGGCCACCGCCTGAAGCCGCCGCACAACCTGCACATGCCGTTCTTGCGATCGATGACGTGAGCGAGCGCTGGACCGCGCCACGCGATACCGCACATCTTGCAGCCACGCGTGTGACTGCTGAGTTGGGTGCGCTGGCGACCCAGCAGGTGGCTTCCGCGCTGCCGGGATCTGTGCCGGCAGCCCCGACGCTGCAATGGGCACCGCGCGAGACGCAGACCGATTCTAGGCAGCCGGCGCAAACCTTTTCCACGCTGCCATCCGAAGCGGCTCGCCTGCAGGCACTGACTCCACGGCAGGACTTCGGGCAAGAAGCGAAAGCCCTGGTACCGCACTCGCCAAGCTCGCATGTGGCCACGCCGCATCTGCACGGGTCGAGCGATCCGCTGCGCGAAAAACTGACCTTCGCATCCATGCGCGAAAGCGAGCGGCAGAATGCACAGGCAGCCGAGCCAAGCTCGCAAGCACGGCATCCGCATGCGCCGATTCTGGCGAGCCCCCGACATAGCTCGCCATCGCTCATGACAGAGTCCGCAGGCCAGTCGCTTGCAAGCCGCAAGGCACCGCAGGCGGAAGCGAATCCGACGCCGGCCGCCGAAGGCATCCACGTTCACATCGGACAGGTCTTTGTGCGGGCCCAGACCGTCGCACCCGAGCGCCCCAAGACGCAGCCGCGCCATCAGCCCAAGCTGTCTTTGGCCGATTACTTGAAGCAACACCGCGGAGGTGACGCGTGAGCAATCATCTGTCGATCGCAGCCGTCACCGCGAGCTTGCGAGACGTACTTTCGGCGGTGGCCAACGATCCGCTGCCGGTTGCCGCTGCCTATTCCTTGGCCGACACGCAGATCTCGCTTCTGCCCCCCGATCGCGCGGGACAAAACGGCGGGCGAAACGAGATCAACCTGTTCCTGTACCAGACGCAGCACAACGCAGCGCTGCGCAATCTGGAAGTTCGCACCCAGCCCGGAGAGCTTCGCCCTCCACCGGTCGCGCTGAACCTGCTGTACCTGGTGACCATGCATCCGCGTAACGATGACGAGCTGCTCGGGCACCTACTGCTGGGCCGCGTCGTGGCGCTTCTGCATGAGCATGCCTGCCTGCCGCGCGATCGCATCGCACAGGCCCTGCCGTTAAACGATCTGCACGAACAGGTCGAGCGTGTGCGCCTGTTTCCGCTGTCGCTATCGACCGAGGAGCTGTTCCGTATCTGGTCGAGCTTTGGCGCGAAGTATCGACTGTCGATGGCCTATCAAGCCGAGGTCGTCCTGATCGATAGCGCCAAGCCCAAGCAGTTCGTGCCGATCACGCAGCGCACGATTCGCATGGTGCAGCCATGACTCGCGCGCTGTCGCTGCAGATCGATCAGCTGCACCTCGAAGGCCTGCCGTTTGAACGCCCTGGTCAGCTGGCACCGCTGATCGAACGCGAGCTTCGGCTTTTGCTTTCCCGTCATCCAGGACTGGATACGACTGCACCCGCCCTGCGAAGCGTACCCAGCATTGCGCTGGCCGCAGACGAGAGCCCACAGAGTGCCAGCCGCAAGATCGCAGCGGCGATCTATCAGTCTGTGCTGCAGAGCTCGCAGCCGCCGCACGCACACCCGGCCCCGTCGAGCCCGGCCCGCCCGAAGGAGGGTCGATCATGATCCGCTTTCCATCGCTGCCTCTTCTGCAGAAGGGGGCGTTGATCAGCCCCACGACGCTGAATGTGATCCGCTTCCAGTACAACCCAGAGACGCTGACGCGCACGCTTTCGGCGCGGACTACCGGCAACACCGAGCTGAACCCGCGCGATCCGCTGCGCGTGCAAGGCCCTCCGAAGGAAGACATCCGCGTCGAGATCTTCATTGATGCCACCGACGCGCTGGAAGAAGGCAGCCGCTTGGCCGAGACCCAAGGCATTCACCCGCGCTTGGCCGCGCTAGAGCTGCTGCTGTATCCGCGCATGGCTCGTGTGCTGTGGAACGAAGCCAAGCGACGCTTGGGAGTGATCGAGGTCATGGCTCCTACGGCGCCGCTCACGCTGTTTGTTTGGGGCCCTCAGCGCGTGCTGCCCGTGCGCATCAGCGGCATGACTATCGTCGAAGAAGCGTTCGATCCCGACCTGCGGCCTTTGGTCGCGCGCGTGACGCTCGATATGACGGTTCACTCGTATTACGACCTGGGCTTGCTGAGCGCAGGTGGCGGCCTGTTCGCGGTGCATCAGATCCTAAAAGAAGGCCTGGCGCTGATGGATGTCGCGTGGCAAGCGCGACCGCTGCAGGCGCACATTCCAGCCGTCAAGCAAGCGGCAAACGCAGCCGGTGCAGCAATCAGTGGTGCCGCCCGCACCGCCGGATCCGCCATCGGCGGAGCAGCAAACACCGCCGGATCCGCCGTCAGCGGAGCGGCAAACACCGTCGGTGGGGCCGTGACATCGACCTTTACCAAGATTCCCAAACTCTAGGAGCCGCGAGTGCCGGCCTTCGATTCCAACAGCCGCTACGTCGACCTGGAAAACGCCACGCTGACGATCCGTGAAGACGGCGAGTCGCGCCGCGTGGTGTACAAGAAGCGACGCTTTCTGCCCCCGCTGCACGAGCTGACTCTGGTGGCTGAGCAGCCCCTGGTGGATGGCTCGCGGCTCGATCTTCTGGCCCAGGAATACAGCGAGGATCCGCAGAACTTCTGGCAGATCTGTGACGGCAATCCGATCTTGCACCCCGATGAGCTCGCCGAAGATCCAGGACGAGTAATTCGCATCACCACATCGGCCAGCCTGCGCATGCCGCAAGGCGCGGAAGGCTAAGCGAAGCCGATGCCAGGAAAGAGCAGCAACATTCTGCTGTTTACGGGGACCTATCTTCCCAAGCCCGCGCCAAGCAGTGTGATCGATGGCTTTGTGCGCGCCGAAGTGACGCAGGATGCAAGCGGTACCGAAGGTTTTCAGTTGAGCTTCGGTCTGCGCAAGAACGCGCTGGGCGAGTACTCGATCCTCAGCAGCGGCGCGCTGAGCCCGTTTAGCCGCGTGATCTTGGCCGTTGAGATCGGCACGCTGCCTTCGGTGATCTGCGACGGGCTCATCACCCATCAGCAGATCTCACAGGCCGACGAGTCAGGTAACGCAACGCTGACCGTGACCGGCCGCGATCTGAGCTGCGCGATGGATCTGCAGCAAGAGATCCGCAGCTATGACAATCAGCCCGACTCGCTGATCGTGGCGCAGCTCTTGGCGCGCTACGCGCGATACAAAATCATCCCGACCATTACGCCGACGCCAGAGCTGCCGCTTTCGATCTGGCGACGACCGCTGCAGACCGAGACGGATCTGCACTGCATCCAGCGCCTGGCCAAGCGCAACGGCTTCGTCTTTCACATCACGCCGCTGCTGCCGGGAACCGCTCGCGCCTACTTCGGGCCACAGGTCCGCGCCGGTCTGCCACAGCGTGCTCTTAGCATCCAAGCTGGCGGCAAGGGCAACCTGCGTTCGATCCACTTCAGCCAGGATGCACTGCAGCCGGTACAGATGCGCGGTCACTATCTGGATTCCTTGACCAAGTTGGTGTTGCCACTGCCGGCAATGCCCTTCGTTCCCATCCCTCCGCTGACGCTGTTTCGTACGTCCGCTCGTCGGACAGCGTACCTGCCGCGAACCGCACACATGAAGCTGCCAGCGGTCGCGCGAACCTCGCGGCAGGAGGGTGATGCCAGCCGCAATGCCGTGCGCGCCGAAGGCGAGCTGGATCCCATGCAGTACGGCAGCATCTTGAAAGTGCGCGGCCTGGTCGGCGTCCGCGGAGCCGGCCTTTCCTACGACGGAACCTACTTCGTCGAGCGCGTCACACACGTGCTCGAACGCGGCAGCTACACACAGAGCTTTTCGCTTAGCCGCGAAGGCGTCCTGCCTTTGTCTCCAGTGGTGATGCCATGAACTACTTCGGCAAGTATCGCGGGGTCATCAGCGACGTAAACGACCCCATGCGCCTGTGCCGCGTGCGGGCGCGCGTGCCCGATGTCTTGGGCACGCGTGAGACCGGCTGGGCCCTGCCCTGCCTGCCGTTTGCCGGCCAAGGCATGGGCTTTTACGCGACCCCAAAAGTTGGGGCCAACGTCTGGATCGAATTCGAGCACGGCGATCCCGAGTACCCGATCTGGAGCGGCTGTTTCTACACCGCGACGACCGAGGTTCCGGCGAATGCACTCGTGCCCCCCATGCCCAAGGCGTTGCTGCGTACAGCGACGGGAAACAGCCTGCTTCTGGACGACACACCAGGGCTTGGTGGGATCCAATTGAAGACGCAGACCGGCGAGTGTCTGAAGCTCAGCACCCTAGGTCTAGAGCTGTTCGATGCACTGGGACAGAAGGTCTTTTCTGTGGGTCCGCTGGGCCTTGTGTTCAACGGCGTCGCCGGCCAGAAGCTATCCGTCAACCCCAGCGAGCTTCTTTTGGCCTTGGCCGCTGGTCAGAAAGTTTCGCTGAGCCCCATGGGGGTCAAAGCCGAGACAGGACAAGGCGCCTCGATCGCGATGCAAGGTCCCAAGGTTTCGATCAACGGTCCCGCGCTGGAGGTGCTGTGATGCCTGGCTTTCTGGTCCCCACCGGCACACAAGTGATGTGCGGACATCCCGGTGGCAGCGGCGTGATTCCGCCCAGTCAGAGCCGCGTGCTCCTTGCTGGCAAGCCCGCGGCCACCGTCCTGGATCTGGTGCAGCTAGTCCCCTGTCAGATGAAAGTCGGCACGGTCCCTGCGCCCTGTCTGAAGGTGGTGTGGCAGCCCGCACCGACGCGCGTGACCTTGTCAGGCAAGCCGGCGCTGATGCAGGACGCACCGGGACAAGCCATCGGCGGTCCAGCGCCCATGCCCGTCACGATTCCCCCCACCCAAGCGAAAGTGCGAGGGATGTGATGCTGTTTGGATATCCCTATCGCATCGATGACAGCGGGCGCACGGCCAGCGCGGATCCCGATGCCTACATACGCGATTTGATCGAGCAAGTGCTGTTCGTAAGCCCGATGGAGCGCGTCAATCGCCCCGACTTCGGCAGTGATCTGAAGCAGCTTCTGTTCGGCGCGGCCGGCGAAGCCTTGACCACTGCGGCCCAGCTATCGGTGCAGGCCGCACTGCAGAAGTGGCTGGGCGAAAAAATCTTGGTGCAAGACGTACAAGTGGAAGCCGATGACGCGGTGCTCAACGTCACCGTGATCTATCAGGTGTTAGGTCAGGCGCAGGTGCGGGCCGCGACCTTCAGCAGGGAGGCGTGATGGCTGCTCCGCACATCGACTATTTGGCCAAGGACTTCGCGAGCTTTAAGCGGCTGTTGCGCGATCGCATCACGTCGTTGGTTCCTGGATCGTTCGAGGATCATCCCGCGGATCTGGGTACCGCACTGATCGAGGCGCTGAGCTATGCCGCCGATCACTTGAGCTATTACCAAGACGCTGTCGCCACCGAAGCGTACTTGGGCACGGCGCGACAGCGCATCTCGGTGCGCCGACATGCGCGCTTGCTCGATTACTACTTGCACGAGGGCCAGAACGCCCGCGTTTTGTGCGCACTGGAAGTGCAAAAAGGCAGCCCAGCCGATGGCGCCACGCTGCCCCGCGGTACGCAGATTCTGACGCGCAAGAGCGGCCATCCGGTCTGCATCCACCCGACGGAGTTTGACGCCTCAAGCGATGCGCCCGTGTTCGAGACCATGCACGATCGCGTGCTGTCTTCGGCTTTCAATCACATCGCGCTGTACCAGCCCAACGGCCAGGTGCTGCCGATCGGTACGACAAGCTGTCAGTTGGAAAACCCCGCGGTCCCGCTTGCACCGGGCGACCTTTTGATCTTTGTCGAGACCGCCGATCCAGAGACCGAGCTTGCCGTCGACGCCGATCCCAGCCACCGCCATGCGGTGCGCCTGCAGAGCGTGCGCGTGCTGACATCGGCACGAACGACCCGCCATCAGATCCTGGAAGTGACGTGGTCGGTCGAAGATGCGCTGCCTTTCGCGCTCGATCCGGCCTATGCCGTCGCGCTTGGCAACGTGGTGCTGTGCGATCACGGACAGACCCTGCCGCAGTCCGAGGCGCTGTCGCTGCAGCCCCGCCCACTGTCCCCGGCGCCGCGCCTGCAGCGTGGACCCCTGACCTTTGTCGCGCAGAGCCGCGACGAGCAAGGACAGCAGCAGCCCTTTGCGCCACGCGCATCGATCGCTTCCGCCTTCACGTGCTCGCCGCGCGACGCTTGCCCGGCCATTGTTCTGTCTGAAGACGAAGAAGGCGCCGAGCCCTGGACGCCACAGCCTGATCTGTTGAGCAGCGATCGTTTTTCCCGTCACTTTGTCGTGGAAGTCGACAATCACAGCCGCGCGTCGCTGCGTTTTGGCGATGACATCTTGGGCCGTCGACCCGATACCTCGCACACGATCGCTGCGCGCTATCGCATCGGCAACGGTCCCGATGGAAACATCGGCGCTGACGCCCTGCAGCACGTCGTCACGCCCCTGGTTGGCATCGACCGTGTGCGCAACCCGCTTCCAGCGTTGGGAGGCACCGCGCCCGAGTCCTTGGATGAAGCGCGCTTGCACGCCCCGGTTGCATTCCGCGATCAGCAGCGCGCCGTGCGCAGTGAAGACTATGCCGCGATGGCCATGCGTCATCCGCAAGTGCGACATGCCTTGGCCAGCGGACGCTTCACCGGCAGTCTGTTTACCGTCATCCTGGCCGTGCAGCGCAAGGGCGGTCGTCCCGTCGACGCACCGTTTGTCACCGAGCTGCGCCAGTACCTAGAGCCCTACCGCCTGATCGGTCACGACTTGAGCATCGTTGCACCCATCTGGGTACCGCTCGATCTGCGCATCACGGTCTCGATTGCTGCCGATTACGTGCGCAACGCTGTACAGAGCGCACTGCTCGAAGCATTCAGCAGCACGCACGAGCACGGCTTCTTCCATCCCGATCGCTACATGTTTGGCGAGCCGGTCTATTTCAGTCGCATCGTCCATCACGCGATGCAAGTGCCTGGGGTTCGCTTCGTCAGCACCGACCCACGGCAGACACGCTTTGCCCGGAAAGGGCAGCCTGATGCACTGGAACATGGCGCCATCGCGCTGCACGGGCTTGAGATCCCGCGCGTCGACAACGACCCACTGCAGCCAGAAAACGGCCGCATCCAGTTTGTCGTGCAAGGAGGCCTGTAGCCATGGCCGCACCGGCTCCTGTTCCTGCTGAATGGGTCCACGCGGTTCACAACCGCGCGGGCCAGCCGAGCTTGAACTATCGCATCCTGCGTTACGAGAGCAGCCGGCAGAACATGCTGAAGCGGCTGCATCGGCTGCAGTTGCCCGATGGACCCTTCGCGGGCACGCGACCCTTTGCCAAGCTCAGCACGCGCCAGAGCAGCGATCCAACGCTGGCTCTCTTGGATGCGTGGGCGGTGCTGATCGATGTGCTCTCGTTCTATCAAGAGCGCATCGCCAACGAAGGCTTTCTGCGCACCGCCAGCGAAGAGCAGTCGATTGTCGAGCTGCTGCGGACGATCGGCTATCCGCTGCGCCCCAGCATCGCAGCAAGCACATATGTTCTGTTTGATGTCGAAGATGCCCCTGGAATGCCGCGGCAAGCCTTCTGCCCCAAAGGCACGCAGATTCAAAGCCTGCCGGAAGCCGGCGAGCTGCCGCAGACCTTCGAGACACTTTCCGATCTGACAGCGCACGTCGACTGGAATCAGCTGCGACCGCTGTGCGAAACGCCACAAACCCTGCGCGCGGACACAAGCGAGCTGGTGTTTTCGCAGCAGGCGAACGACCTGACTCTGCGACCGGGCGACGTCGTCTTGCATCCCGGTCTGGGTCGCGCGTTCGCCATCGTGCAGGTGCGCGCAGCGCAAGAAAATGTGGGCCACCGCGTGGCCGTGCGACCGCTGCTGTCGGGCTCGGTGATGATCGATGCCCGCCTGTTCGCGCAGAAGTGGCCCAGCCCAGGCGCCGCGGTCAGCAATGTGGTCGGCGACGTGCTGCAGGGCACCTATAGCGAGCGAGAGCTGAGCACGCTGGCCGAGCGCTATGGCCTTGCGCTGGCCGATCTGCCGGACCTGGTCGCGCAAGGTGAAGCCGAGCGCAGCGGTGATCCTATCGTCGTCTTTCAGCGCGAAGTTCCGTTCCTCGGCCGCAACGCCCCGACGTATCAGCAGCTACCACAGGGCCCGACGGGGCCTGGCGGCGCCCTGGCCACGCTGCCGCCCTATCAAGACGCAAGCAAGAGCTGGAGCAACCAGAGCGGTCAGAACATCCGCACCATCTGGCAAGACTGCTTCGGCGATCGCTATGTCGATAAGAACGCCGACAGCGATGTGCTGCTCGATCGCAGCGAGCCGTTGGTCGCGCCCGGTCAGTTGCTGCTGATCCATGACAACCAAAACGGCGCGCTGTATCGCGCGGACAAGAGCAGCGACCGCTCGGTGCTGGGCTATGGCTTAAGCACAACCGTGACCGCGCTCAAGCTCAGCGGTCCAGGGCAGCCCGCGTTTCTGACAAGGGAGAGCGTGGCCCTGCTTGATTGCCGCGAGACCTTCCTGAGCGCGTCGTCCGCTCTGCCCGAACAGGCCGTGCTCGACAAGCCCACTGTGCTGCTCGATCGCCTGGTGCTGGGTCTGTCGCCGGGTCAGCCGCTGTGCCTAAGCGGCGAGCCCGTCGATACGCCACACGGCATGGCGCACGAGCTGGTCACCTTGCAGAGCGTCCGTCATCAACATGGCCACACCGAGCTGACGCTGAGCCCGCTGTCTCGGCGCTATGTCCTGCGCACCGTCACGCTGTCGGCCAACGTCGCCTTGGCCAATCACGGTGAGACCGTCGCAGAAGAAGTCCTGGGCAGCGGCGATGGCAGTCGTCAACACCAGCGCTTCTCGTTATCGCGCAGCGGCCTTCAGTACCAAGCGACGGCCAGTGAGCGCGGCCTAGCCAGCGCGCTTTCGATCCGCGTGAACGACATCGAATGGCAAGAGCGCTCCACGCTGCATAGCGCCGCAGCCAACGAGCTTTGTTACACACTGCGCACCGATCACGCAGGCCGCACCACCATCCTGTTTGGCGATGGCGTGCATGGAGCGCGCCTGCCGAGCGGTCAAGACAACATCGTGGCCAGCTATCGCGTGGGTGGTGGCCCCAGCGGCGAAGTCAAAGCCGGCAGCTTGCAGATGCTGACCAGCCCACCGCTTGCGATTCGTGCGGTGCGCAATCCGGTGGCAGCCAGCGGATCGGCACCAGCCGAGACAACCCAGCAGGCGAGGCAGCGCGCACCGCTTTCGACGCGCCCGCTGTCTCGCTTGGTATCGCGGCGCGACTATGAAGACTTCGCGCGAACGTTCGCAGGAATCGAAAAAGCCATCGCGCAGCTTCTGCATAACAGCGCGGGGCCGCTTCTGCACATCACGGTTGCCGCCAGCTCGGGCCGAGCGCTGCCCGCGGACTCGCTGACCTTGCAGAACCTGCGACGCGCGCTGCGTGGTCTTGGTGATCCGACGCAGCCACTGCATGTGCAGGATTTTCGTTCGGTGCGTTTCCGCGTACGCGCGATCCTGCGACGCAGCCCCGAGTTTCCGGTTCACACCATCGAACAAGCGGCGCGCTTGCGTTTTGCCGAGGCTTTTTCGTTTGCCTCGCGCGAGCTCGGCCAAGCGGTGATGGCGGCGGAAGTGATCAACACGCTGCAGCAAGTCCAGGGCGTGACCGCGGTGACCCTGCTCATGCTGCATCGCGAAGAGGAAGCAGCTGGCCTGCGGCCCGCGCTGCAAGCCAGCCCAGCTCACCTAGACAGCGACGGCCAGCCAGTGCCGAGTGAGCTCTTGCTGTCCGACGGCAGCCTGCTGACCTTGGAGGTGCGCTAATGCCCGGAAGCCCCCTGAGCCTAGCGCCTGCGCAGCCGTCCGCAGCGCTGATGAATCGGGCCCTGCCCTTTCAAAAGGAGCGCATCTATCGCCTGCTGCCCGCGCTGTATCGCGCCCGCGATCAACAGCAAGGCGAAGTCCTGCGGGCGCTGTTGCTGCTGCTCGAAGAACAGCTAAATGTCGTCGAAGCCGACATCGCACGCCTGTACGAAAACTGGTTCATCGAGACCTGTGACGAATGGGTGATTCCGTATCTTGGCGATCTGATCGGCACCGTACCCTTGAACTGGTCGGTCAGCGGCACCGCGGGCGAGCGCGCATACACCGCGCATACGCTGTCGTACCGCAGGCAGAAAGGCACGCTGCCGGTGCTGCGCAGCCTGTCTCGCCACGTCACGCAGTGGCCCACCGCAGCCGTCGAGTCCTCGCGACACCTGGCGCGCACGGTTCACCTGGCCGCTGCGAACAGCAAGATCCCCAAGCGCCCGCACCTGCGTCGCAGCCATAGCCTGATGGATCTGGGCGGTGCGCTGCTGCGCGCCGCACACAGCTTGGATCTATCGGGCCGCCACTCGCCCAAAGACGTCACTCTGTTTATGTGGCGCCTGCGTGCCGATCGACTGCACAAGCTGCCAGCCACTCCGGTCGCCAATCAGCCCAGCGCTTTTCGCTTCCACCCGCTGGGCATCGATCAAGTGCTTTGGCGACCCCCGCTGCAGACAGCGTGGGGAGCCGAGCAGTCGCTGGATGCCGCAGCCAACCTGCCCTGGCCGATCGACAGCGCACGCTTGGCTGCTGAGCTGGAAGTGCTGCGTCGCGCCATCGCTGCCAAGCAGGTGGGACCCAGTGGCCCACGCGATGCGCCCCAGCTTCGCATCTATGTCGATGGAACCGAAGTGCCACCCGAGCAGATTGTGATCAGCGATCTGTCGACGTTCACCCCGCCAACGAGCCAGCGTGGCTACAACGTGCCGGGGTCTGCGAACCCGGTGATGTTGCCGATCCGTGTCGCGGTGGATCCGCAGCGCGGTCGCATGGTCTTCGCTGCAGATCCAGGTGGGGTTGTCACAGTCACCTGTGCCCACGCGACGGTGGCTGACATGGGTGGCGGCGGCTATAGCCGCAGCGTTCGTCCCGCGGACGATGCATCTGTTCATCAAGTCCAAGGTGGCCAGTTGATTTGGCCGACGCTGTCCGAAAGCCAGCGCAGCGTCGTCGAATTTTCTGACAGCCAGGTCTATCAGCCTGCCGATCTGCTGGTGCCCGCGGGCGCCGATCTAGAGCTTCGCGCCGAGAGCGGCTGTCGCCCACTTCTGCGCTGCGGACGTCTGCGCATCACGATGGGCGAAGGTGCCACGCTGCGCCTAAACGGCCTGCTGATCGAAGGTGCCTTGCAGCTTGTGGCGCCGCAGCAGCCTCCTGGCACGCAGCGCGGCGCGATGCTCAATGTCGATCGTTTCAACCAGCCCTGGGGTCAGCGAGCCCCGGCCGTGCAGCTTTACATCGAGCACTGCACGCTGGTGCCGGGTCTGCAGCTCGACGAACAAGGCGCGCCCCGTTCTCCGCAGTCTGAAAACCTCAGCGTAGACGGCCTGTTCCGTCAGATTCAGGTACACGTCTCGCGCTGCATCAGCGGACCGATCATGCTGCCCGCCGAAGACACGCTGCTCACCGTGCAGGACAGCGTGATCGATGCGCTCAGCGCAACGCAGAAGGCGCTGCAGGCCAACCAGGCCACGCTGCTGCGTTCGACCGTGCGTGGGACGATCTCGCTGCAGATCCTGCAGCAAGCTCGCGACGTCATCTTGTGCGGCGCCTTGCAGGTTGCTCTGCAGCACCAGGGCATGGTCAGCCACAGCTACATCGAAGACCCCGGCGCGCTGCTCGCTGAAAATTGCCAGCCGCAGCAGGCCCTGTCCGCGGCCAGTGAAGAGAGCGAGCCCCTTGCCCTCCTGCGGGCGCGGGTGCAGCCGACGTTCACCAGCACGCGCTATGGCCAGCCGGGATATTTCCAGCTAGCGCGGTCCTGCGCACCCGAGATCGCACGCGGTGGCAGCGATGAAAGCGAGATGGGCGCATTCCATCACCTGTACCAGCCACAGCGGCACGCCAACCTGCTTTACGCCGCTTTGGAACACGCACCACTTTCCAGCCGGGTGCTGCTTCGCTATCGCACGTAACCGGAGTCACCAGGGAGCCAACGATGAAAGGCGATTTCACGTGTGTCACCTTCCGCCCCGAGCGCCGCTATCGGCGCGTGTACATGCAGCAAGGGCGGGCACAGCTTGACGCAGACTTCAACGAACAGGTCGATATCAGCGAGCACCTGATCTCGGCACTGGGACAGGATGTAATTGGTTCTAGTGGTGCAGCCGCGAGCAGCTTCCAGGTTCTTCTTTCCGGCCCGCGCGAGCTGCGCATCTTGCCGGGACGCATGTACGTCGACGGCAAGATCTGCGTTCTGGACAGCGAGATGCTGTACACGCAGCAGCGCGATCTGCCTGGCGCCGTGGTGCCAAGCGGCGATCCCGTCGACACGACCCGCATTCCGTACCTTGTGTATCTGGATGTCTGGGAACGACATGTCTCGGCGCTTGAACAGCCAGCGCTGCGTGAAGTTGCGCTGCAAGGGGCCGACACCTGCAGCCGCACGCAGCTTCTTTCGCAGGTCAAGCTGCTGCGCCTGACCACGGATGTCACCAGCACAGCCGCTGCGGCTTGGGACAGCCAGCCCGAGTGGCGAGCACTAACCACCAGCGCGCCGGGCCGCTTGACCATCACCTTGGATGCAGCGGGTTACCAGGGGCACGAAAACCAGCTCTATCGCGTCGAGATCCACGACACGCAGGGCGCCGACATCTATTACAAGTGGAGCCGTGACAACGGCTCGGTCTGCGCCAACGTGACGCTAACTGCCGAGCGTCAAGTGACACTCGACACGCTGCCACGCGACGAGTATTCGACGTTTGTAAGCGGCCAGCGCGTCGAGCTGATCGACGAAGCCTGCGAGCTTGCCGGGCGTCCAGGCCTGATCGCGCTTCTGACCCGCAGCGAAAACCAGGATCTGCAGTTCGAGATCGAAGCGACGCCGCGCGCTCCCACATTCCAAGTCGGGCAGCGCCTGCTCTTGCGGCGCTGGGAAGGCTTCGGCAAGACCACCGCCGGCACTGCGCTGCGCCTAGAGCGTGGCATCACCGCGCAGTTTTCTGCCGGCGTGCTGCGACCCGGTGATTACTGGCAGGCCCCCGCCCGCGAGCTGAGCCACGACGTCACCTGGCCGAAAGAGCAGGCGCGACCGTTTGCACCACTCGCCATCCCGCCGCAGGGCGTGCGGCATTCCTATGCCCGGCTGGCCAAGGTGTATCTGTCGCAGAACCAGCTCGTGCAGATCGTCGATCTGCGTCAGCTATTCATCAGCAACACCGACATCGTGGCCGAACTCAACGACATCAAGCGCCGCCTGGCTCTGCTTGAAAGCAAGGTGCCATAGAGGTTTAAGCGATGCCGACCACCAGCGATCCCAACGCGCCTTCGCCCATGCCGACGCGGCCACAGCCATATGTCGCCGGCATTCCCTTTACTGAAATCACGGCCGAGGACTGGAACGAGATCCAGATTCGCGGCCAAGAAGATCTGCACGCGCACCAGCACAACGGTCGCGATGGCACCGCGCCGCTTGGGCGCACATCGATCCGCGATCAGGCCATCGATGGCACCAAGATCGATCCGGCATCGGATGTGACGGTGAAGAGCCTGAGCGCCGATACCAAGCTCAGCGCAGCCGAGGTTGCCGCCACCGGACACATCAGCGGACGCAGCCTGTCGGTCTCGCACGGCCTGGGCGCGGATCTTGCGGTCAATGACAAAGCGATCCTGCTGCGTACACCCGGCGATGCGGCGCATGGCCTTGCGTACAAAATGCAGCATGCAGGCAGCGCGGTCGATGGTCCCGTTCTGTACGGCACAAGCGGCGGCGCACTGGCCAGCACGCAGGGCGGCGATCAGATCGCGCTGTCCTGGAACACGCAAGGCAACGTGCAGGTGCGCGGCAAAGTCAGCGCTCGCTCGGTCGAGACCACTGAAGCGGCCACCATCGGTGGAAGCCTGGCGGTCAAAGGCCCAGATCTGGTCTTGGATCACGCCGGGCGCCGCGCCGCCGGCAGCACGACCTCGCTGCGCCGCGCCTTGGTCCACGACACCACCGATGGCATCAGCATCAACTACCAGTCCGACTATCCCGGTGGCGTCACGCTGTGGGGATCGGTCGGGATTCCCAACGGACTGCGCGGCTCGCTTTCAGTTTCCGGCATCGAGCTGAATCGTCACACAACCACTTCTAGCAAGCTGGTCAGCGATGGCCGCTTGCACATCGATGGCCCCGACCGCCTGTATCTTCTGAACAAGTCCGGCGTGTACGTGACCAATGCCTGGGGCGGCAACGGCAACCTGACGATCACGGGCCGCACGACGATCGGCCAAGACGAGACCTTCGCGGGCAACAGCCCAAGTCCGCTCAACGTAAAAGGCGAGATCAAGAGCTTCGGCAGCGGCAGCGGTCTGCGCCTAGAGGATCGCGCCAGCTCAACGGATATCAACAACGAGTGGGTGATGTACGCGTCCGGCAGCACTATGCGGCTGTGGCGCCAGCGCGAAGCTCGCGATCTTTTCACGGTGGACTCAACGGGTCTATTGACCGTCAACGCGATCGACAGCCGGCCGCGCGTGCAGACCTTCCGCGTCGACGGCGACATTAATACTTTTTATCCGATCGTCTTTGCCGACCAGGGCTGGGATGACGGCGTCGCGGTGCTAGAGATCTCGCGCTCGTACGTTCACCGCGACTCGCAGGCACGCGGCAGCCAGATGGCGGTCTTCCGCTTTCACCCCAGCAACTGGGGCAACGGCAGTGACTTCGTCGATCTGGAGCACTACAGCGCCATTCAGGGCTTCATCGCCAGCTACGCTGTGGTGGTCTCTAGAGCGGAGCTGGTGATCTGGCTGCGCGGTGGCGGCACGACATATTCGTACCGTTCGAATCACCCCATCACCTTGGAAGACGCAACCGCCCAGAAGAAGTTCCGCGGCCACGAAAACAGCGAGGTCTTCGACGTAAAAACCGCGATCGAGCCCATGATCGTCAAGCGCGGCAAGCGCTTCGCATCGGCGCTGACGCTGCCTGATCTCAACGTCGAAGGCGTCCTTGTGCCATCGGCTGGCAATACCGGTCAAAACGGCATCCTGTTCCCGCCCACAACCTCGGGTGGCACGGGAGATCATGCCTTTATTCGTTACTTCCGCACCGACGCCGCCGATGCGACGACGCTGCAGATCGGCAATCAAGACGACGCCAGCGACACCATCAGCTTTCTGCAGATGGGCGATGAGCGGCTGACGATCTATAGCGGCAATGTCGGCGTCGGCACCAAGACCCCCGGCCACAAGCTAGAAGTAAATGGCGACCTGCGTCTGGGCGGCAGCAATCCGCTGGTCCTTGGCAATGCCACGCCGGGCAGCCTGGCCAACGGCGGCAGCATTGCCGAGATCTGCAACGACACCACGACCGACCGCACGCTGCGCATCATGGGCAACGGCACCGGGGGCGACGGACGTCGCGTGACGATTTACGATCGTCTGGACGTCAAAGGCAGTGCCTATATCGGCAATCGCCTGTTCCAGAGCGGATCCGACCTCAGCATCGACTGTGAGTCCCGCCGAAGCGATCATCAGGGCATATCGCGCCGCGCACTGGTTCACGATATCGGCGACAAGCTGGTTGTGAACTACGGCAGCGACTATCGCGGTGGCGTCGTGGTCAACAGCCCTCTCGAAGTAAATGGCGACGTCGCGCTGCAGCTCAATGACCTGCTCTTGGCGGGATTCAGTAATCACTGGCATGGGCTCGGCTATTTCGGGCCCCATCGGCCGTTCATGGGGGATGGAATCGACGGGCCGGTGCTGTGGGGCTATGAGGGCGGTGCGCTCGGCGTGCAGCGTGGTAGCACGGAAGGACTGCAGAGCCACCTCAACTTCAACGGCACATCCCAGTATGTGCAGTTGCCCAGCCTCGACTTCACGTTCGCAGGCGGCTTCAGCGCGGAAGCCCTCGTCTACTACACCTCATTCCAGAACTTCTCGCGCATCTTCGACCTGGGAAACGGTCAAGCGGCCGACAACCTGCTTCTTGCAAATGAGCTCACGACGGGCAACCTGACCTTTGCCAGCCTGACTGGCAACCAGCAGCAAGGTGCGATCACGGCGGCAGGCAAGCTGGCCTTGAACCGCTGGATGACGGTTGCGGTGACGATCAGTCCGCAGGGTGTCGCCAAGCTGTACTGCGATGGTCTTTTGGTGGCGACGCAGAACAACTTTGGTGTTCCGGTCAAAAAGGCCCGCACCAGCAACTATCTGGGCCGCAGCAACTGGTCTTGGGATGCGTATTTCAAGGGCTCGATGGCGTCGGTGCGTTTCTGGGAACGCGAGCTGAGCGAAGCCGAGATCCGCGACAAGCACCGTCGGCGCTTCATCGGCCGCGAGCCGGGCATGGCCGTCTGTTACGGCTTCACTGGCACAACCGGGCAGACACAGCTCGTCGACTCGGGCTGGCAGGGCAAGCACGGCACCATCGTCGGGGGAGCCGACTGGACCGTATTGCAGAAGATCGCGCTGCGCTGGAATTCGCAGGGCGATATCTCGGTGGCCAAGGACTGCGCGGTCGGGGGCAGCTTGGTGTTCGCCAACGGCAGCCGCCAGAAGAGTGCGGCATGCATCCGCGTCGGCAACTATTCAACGGGAGCACTGTCTTCTGCCGGCTCGCTCACACATACCCTGACGATCACGGCGGCCTCGCAGGGTCTAGCGGTCATCACCAACGCCACTTGCGGCCTCTCAAGCATTGATGGCGAGTACAGCCGAAATACTCGCCTCACCGCCGAAGCGACGATCAATGCCGGTGGTGCCTCGGTCACCTTCACTACCAAGACCTGGTCCAGCTCGATCGTCTATGGCGCGTCGGTGATGTGGGTCATCATCGGTAACGAATAGTCAAAGAAAGGACTGATCATGCAAGAGATCCTCGAACAGAAAGCGCAGCAGCTTGCTCAGGAATACGAAGCCGGACAGCGCATGCTGGCTGAGCTCGATGGAAAGCGGCAACAACTGCAGCAGACTCTTTTGCGCATCGAAGGCGCGATTCAGGTCTTGCGCGAGCTGGCAGCGCAGGTGCGCGAAGGCAACGGCTAAGACCGCACATCACAACGCGCTCGACGGAGCATCGGCGGCCTTGGGGAGTAGACGACCATGAGCAAGGCAGGGACGCTGCAGGTGCGATCTGCGGTGCATGCGGAGCTGCGCGGGAGCTACAAGCGCGCGGAACAGGGCGCCGCACAAAATGTCTCTTCGACGCTTGGCTCGGCGACATCGATCTACAGCGAGACCAGCCACCTGGCCACCGGTATGAAGGGCTTCTTCGCGACGCGTCAACACGCAAGGAGTCCAAAGCAACAGTCCTCCAGGCAAGAGCCTCAACCACCTCGCCTGCGCCGCATGCATGGCCTCTAGGCCGACGGAACAGGAGCCGGCTCTGTGCATCACGCTAGAGCTGGTGCGGGCGCAGCATTCCGGCGATCCGTTCGCGTTTCAGGCCGCGACCCAGCGCTATCTGCTGCGCAACAAGGATGGTGGCTTCAAGAGCACCGAGCTGCCCTGGGACGCCGGCTTTCTGTGCGATCTGGAAGCGATTCGCCAGCCCACTCGCGATCCAGTGGTGGCGCAGCGTATTGGCGAGACGCTGCGTCGCTTCATGGACTCCGTTGGCTGGAGCAAGCACGAGCCAGCGCTTCTGGAAGCCGTGCAAGCCAAGCGCCGCGTGATCCTGACCTTGCGCTTGGCAGCAGCCGAGCTGTTCTCGCTGCCTTGGGAGCTGTTGGTCTTGCGTGGCACGGGGCAGCACATCGGCGAGCTGCCCACTGTCCTTCTGCGCTATGAGTGGCCGCAGACACAGGCCACCCTGGAAGCGCCCTCGCCGCGTCCTGAGCATGGTCGCATTCTGGTCGCTTGGTCGGCAGCAGCCGGCGCGGTTCCAGCCAGCGAACAGATCGAAGCGATCACGCAGGCCGCTCTCGCGAGCGCCTATCCGTTCGATCCCGATCAAGATGTGCTGGCGCAAGTCTCGATGGCTCGCCTGACCAGCGCACTCAGCGAAGCGCAACGCACAGGGCGCCTGATTTCGGTCTTGCACATCCTGTGTGTGCTTCATTCCCCGGATCTCAGCGCGGATCTGACGGCCCAGCGAGTGGCCATCAGCCCGGATGGAACACACATCGCCCTGGCCTTTGGTGATCGGCGTGTACGGTTGTTCGATGCTCACCATCCGACGACACCGCCCACGATCTTTGATGCACAGAGCGGCCCCATCACGCAGCTTGCGTTTGGCCCCGACGGCACGCACCTGCTTTCGGGATCGAGCGATCGTGCAGTTCATCTATGGACACGCACACAGGCGAGCCCTGTTCACACATTCCGCGCTGGCGGCGCCATCACCGCTGTGCAGTTCAGCCCCGATGGCGCCTCGCTGCTGTATGCAGCAGACGATGGCCAAGCGCACGTGCGACGCCGGTCCGGTGAGCGCTGGATTGCGATTGCCCTGCGGGGCCATCGCGACGCCATCCGCGATGCGCGCTTCTTGTCGGATGGCAAGCGCGTGCTGACGATCTCTGACGACTACAGCGCACGCCTGTGGGCGGTGGACGACGCTCTGGATCCGAAGACGGTCTGGCAGACCCCTGGCCGACCGCAGCACATCACGCTAAGCCAGGAAGGTGCATACGCCGCAGCCGCGCAAGGCAGCGATGTGCTGCTCTGGACGCGCGCCACAGGCCACGTCATCCCGCTGCGCGGCCACCGCGAACCGGTGGTGTATGCCGCGTTCAGCCCCAACTCATTGCAGCTTGTGACCGTGGGCAACGATCATCGCGCGCTGATCTGGAAAGCGACCGATGGCAGCCAGCTTCACGACATCGCCGTCGAGCCCGGCACGCAACGTGCGGCGCTTAGCCACGATCTAGCCTTGCTGGCCACCGCCGCCGAGCAACGCGCGCAGGTCACGAAGATCGATTCGCAGTCGCGCACGTGGACATTCGTGGGCCACAGACAACGGATCGAGTCTCTGGTGTTCACGCCATCGGGCCATGGGCTGCTTACGACCTCTGCCGACCGCAGCGCGCGGCTGTGGAACCTGACCGATACGCGCGATAGCGTCGTCCTACGTCAGCACTTGGACACGGTGACCAGCGCCACGTATGGATTCGACGATAGCGATCTTTTCACGGGCTCAGCCGATCGGCGCATACAGCGATCAATCAGCTCGGACTACAACACGTACGTGGTCACAGATCGCGTCGAACAGCTTGCCTTGGATGGGCCGGCTCAGCGCATCGTGGCAGCGGCGCATGACGGCACGGCCCACATTATTTCGATCCACGGGGCCGCACTGCCCATCGTCCTGCGCAGTGAAGAAGAAGATGCGCAGCCACCCCAGCCTCTTTCCGCTGCGGTCTTCACCGAATCCGGTGATCATGTCCTGACCGCGTCGGCAGATGGGACCGTGCGGCAGTGGGCATTGCACGACGATATCGCTGCGCTGCGCCGCGCGCTCTGGGACGTCTCACCATTTTGTCTATCTGCTCTGCAGCGCCAGCAGCAGCTGTATGAGTCATTGTCACGCGCCAACGCAAGCCAACAGTTCTGCACAGAACTTATGCGCTGCATCGGCACGCTGCCCGATCCACGCGGACCCCGATCACCCCTGCCGTTTGAGCAGTGTCTAACGAGCTATCGGGAAAAGATGCAAGAGATCCTGAGGTGGATGTGAGATTGCGGTGGTGCTAGTCAGGTCGCAGCGCGCGATGAAACGACGCGCTGTGCGACGAGTCTTTCTTTTTTTTCTCCGTGCGTGATCCGATCCGCCCGTGCTGGCACTTCCTGGGTGCAAGCGAGCGATACACGGAGAAGGACAATGCGCACCCAGACTTGGTATTCGATGTTGTTGACCGGCCTTATGGCCGTGAGTGTGCTGACCGAAGGCGCCGAGCCCGCGCAGGCCAAGAGCAAGCGCAGCAAAAAGGCCGCGACTGTTGAGGTCTCAGATAGCGAACGCACCACCGCCGCGCGAACGTCAAGCGAAGACAAGAGCGAAAGCCCAAGCGACGCAGGAAATGAAGCGCGCAGCACGACGTCGAGCGAGCGCAGCGCAACAAGTGGTGAGTCCGCTAGCGCAGCGACAGCGCCCTCGGACAAGGTCGGGCGCTTCATGGCCAACTTCAAAATCGGTCCCGCCATCGGCGCGCACAACGCCGGACACCACGGCGCGATTGTGCTGGAAGCGGGCTGGTCCGTCCTGCCCAACAAGAACGCGTACCTGCTGTTGCCGCTGCAGTTCCAGTTTGCAGAAGGCGGCGGGGCCGTCATCCTGCCCGTCGGATTTCAGTACGACATCGGCATCAGCAAGGTGCCAGGCCTGTATCTGTATCCGCGGTTTTCTGTGGGCTATGCCGCGTTCTTCGCCAGTGCGTTTGGTCAGACGACGACCACGCACTTTGGCGTCATCCTGCCCGAGTTCGGGGCCAAGTACGTGTACAAGGGCCGCTTCAACTTTGGCGGCGAGATCTTCAGCCTGCCCATCTACTTCGCCGAAGGTGGCGCGGCGCTGCAGTACCGCATCCTGCTGTCCGCAGGTCTCAACTTCTAGTCGAGCACTCGAGCGGACGTTTTCTTGCGGCGCTCACAAGAGAGCTAGCCGCGCAGCAACTACGAGGAGACTGCATCATGAACACGATTTCTCGTCTGATGGTGATTGGGTTTGCCTGCATTGCTTTGCTTGGCAGCGCTGGCTGCGGCGGCGGGAACTGCGGACGCACATCGAAGTGTTCTGCGGATCCCAAGCCAACCGAAAGCGACATCAAGATCTGCCAAGAGCAAGAAAAGATGAACGCCAGTGACCCATGCAATGGCGCCGCGAAAGCTGTGGGTGACTGCTCGTATTCCAATACCGTCTGCGCCAAAGACAACACGACAGACGGACAGGCCAGCTTGGAAAAATCCAGCACGGCATGCACCAGCCAACAAGCTGCGCTCACTGCGTGCTGCGAGAAAAACACCAGCTCAGCACTGTGCGGCGGTACGTTCTAGTTGGATATCGGCAGGTGGAGAAACGAGCGCCGAGCTTTGCCGTGGCAAGAAAGTGGATCCACATGACCGCGCTGCGTGATCAGATGGGCTCGACGGCTGCAGGCCTGGGGAAGACTGCCGAACGAATCGGGCAGCTCGGCTTCGCCGTTGCTGTCGCGCTGTACGTCGCCGACATGCTGTACGCAGCGCGCACGGGGACATCGCTGTGGGTAACACCGCTATCACTGCTTGGGCTGTGGACGGTTGCGCTGGGCTTGGCGTGGTTGATGGTCAAGCTGGCGCAGCTAGGTCGCAGGCTGCAAGTGCCTCTGGCTTCCGATGTCCTCGCACGCGATGCTCGGCCGCCCGTTCTGTACCTTCGCTCGTTTCGCGACGACGATGCGACACATCAAGTGTTTGAGCGCTGGCTTCTGCGCATCAACTATCGCAGCGAAGAAGAAGAGCTGGCAGCCACGTTTTCTGATGTCGGGCCGCTTGTCGCCGTCGGCCGACCCAAAGAGCACCTGCCACATCTTGGCGCCGCGCGCTTCTATTTCCGGGATGACGAATGGAAGGAACGAGTCGCTGAGCTCATGGCCAAGGCCAGTGTCGTCGTGCTGCGCGTCGGCGGCAGTCGCGGCCTGATCTGGGAACTTGAGCGAGCGCTCAGCACGCTGCCCCCCCAGAAGCTGGTGCTGTTGCTCGGCAACAACGCGCGCTGGGACACGCTGCTGGCTGCCGCAGGTCCAAGACTCGCTGAGCCGCTCAAGGCACTGCAAGCACGCAGTCAAAAAGGTGGCGTCGGATCGATGCGTGGCTTCATTGCCTTTGCCAGCGATGGCTCGCCACAGTATCTGCCGCTTGCCCGCAGTGTTCTGCGTTGGTCGTTGGTACACCCGTATCTATATGAGCTGCGCCAGGCTCTGCGCCCGTGCTTTGTCGCGCTGGCATTTCCGTGGAAAGAACCCCCGTTTCCGATCCTGCAAGCGGCCATCGCGATCGCCGCCGCCGCGGTCGCGCTAGGGCTGCAGCTCACGCGCTAGACCAGTCTGCTGCAGCCATGCCTGCACAACACGCAAGCGTGCTGCGGCGCGCGGCCCCGCGGCCTGCAGACCGCGCAGCGCATGCAAGGCCAACGTGTGCTGCCGCTTGCGATCGACCGCAGAGCCACAGCCGGGCAGTGCCGTAGCCAACGCGAATGCTACTTCGCTGCTTTCTTCCGACAGATCGGACGGCGCATAAAGCGCAGCGGCCCGCTCTAGCACAGCGCAGGCTTGCGTGGTGTCTCGTCGCAACAAGGCGAGTTGCCCCAAGCCCAACAAGGGCATCCCCAGCGCAGCATGCTGCGGCCCCAGAGCGCGCTGACGGATATCCAAAGCCTGCTGAAAGTGAGCTTCGGCATCCGCGTTGTGACCGCTATGCAGCTGCGCAGTCGCATAAGAGATCAGCGCCTGTGAACGATCGAGGTGTTCTGAGCCCAGCGACTCAGAAAAAAGGGAAAGGGCTCGCTGCGCAGCCACCAGGCTTGCCGGCCAGTCCTCCTGCCGCGCCAGCAGCTGAGCGCGCAGAAGAAACACCGCCGCCAGCCGAGCCTGCGCGCCAGACCGCCGTGCTTCCAGGTTCGTCTGCGCGCGATCGAGTACGGCGCCTACATCATGAAACTGGCCGCGCATCAAAAGGACCTCGGCAAGCGTGCGCAGCGTAGCGCCCAGATCAGGGTGAACAGCACCCAGCACCCGCTCCTGTATCGACAGAGCCCGTCGGGAAAAAGCCTCAGCAAGCGGCAATTCGTCCTGGTGAAGCAAGGTTGCCGCCAGCGCATTCAAGCTGCTTGCGACCACTGGATGATCGGGGCCCAGGCTCTGCTCGCGAATAGCCAACGCGTGCTCGTGATCGCGACGCGCAGCCGCATAGTTGCGCTGCACGACATGAACCTGAGCCAGATTGCCCAGCATGCGCGCGTACTTCAGATGCTGTCGTCCATGCTGCGCTTCTACGGCCCGCAGTGCGTGCTGAAAGTCGGCGAGCGCATCTGTGTACGCACCCTGAGCCATGCGCAAGAGACCGCGATTGCCATAAAAATCCATGGCCAGCTTGTGTTGGTTATCGAGCCGATGCAGAAACGCCCAAG